>JAIRWT010000009.1 GCA_031268795.1 Puniceicoccales bacterium | reverse complement strand
CCGGAAGCGAAAATTAAATTATTTTGTAGTGACTCCAGGTTGACTCCAGGTTGACTCCAGGTTGACTCCAGGTTGACTCCAGGTTGACTCCAGGTTGACTCCAGGTTGACTCCAGGTTGGTAAAAATCGCCATCAATTGCATTCATAGGGCTCGAGGATAAATTTCCGCACCGGCATTTTCAAGGTTTATATGACGATGGGAAATTTTATTTCCCCCAGAACGCAACTCTCAAAAGGCCTCCACTATTTTAGCGACATCCTAAGCTGTGAGCTCTTTGGCTTAGAGCTATTTGTATCTCCATAAAGTGGAAATGCATTATTTTTCCGTTTTCAAAGAAATAGCGAAGTAAGATGGAATACTACAGCCGCAGCTAGAAGTGAGTTAAAGAAGTAGTAGGCAAAAAGTCGTAAAGTCCACGCGTAGGAGCGAACTTCCTGGACGGTGGCAGCGATGGCGGCGCAGCACGGCGGGCTCAGAAAAAATGCGCACAAAAATGCCAATGCGCTTGGAACGGAAACGGAGGCAAGCAGTGACATTTCAATGGTTGTCCGTTGTAAATTTTGCGTTAGCATACTGCCGGCGAAGGATAAATCGCAACTCGCACCTCCAAACAGAATGGCAATTCCCCCTAGCGCGGACTCACGGTTAATGAGCGAAAGAAGGAGAGCCGTAAAAAGCTTCCAATGGAGGCCAAAAATGGCAGAGAATTTTGCAAAAATTTCCGCAAAGGCATCACCATGCGAATGATCAAATTGTCGCAAAAATGCCCACAGCGAAACTGCCGTCATAAGGATAACCGGCGTGGATTTTAATAATAATTGGCCCATTTGCCGAAAAACCACTTTCAGAATATTTTTCCAATTTGGCCGGTGGTAGTGAGGCAAATCCATGAGCATTTCCGATGGCACGGATCGGTGATTTTTGCCGAAAATATAGGTTGTGAGAATGATGTGTACGATCATCAGGATAAAAAGACCGAGAATGACGAGGATGGCTTTGGTGCCAAAAAAAAGCATGGCAACAAATCCAACCGTTCCCCAGGTACCGGAACATGGCACAACCCAACAGGCGGCGATGGTAAGTCGACGCTGGCATGGGCAATCTATGATCCTGGCTCCGCAAACGCCGGCAACCGTACATCCAAATCCGGAAATAAAAGGAATAATACACTTTCCCTGAAGTCCAACGCGGCCCATTAGCCAATTGAAAAGATAGGCAATGCGCGCTATATAGCCAACCTCCTCCATAATCCCGATGGCTAAAGTTAGTGCGCCTACAAAGATGAGAAGATATGCGGCAATCATTAGCCCCGGAAGAATCGCATCATTTAGAACTTCTGCGAACAAAGTTGGAATCCCGGAAATGCATACATTTTTCGGCAAAAAATTCACCAGCTTTCGCAGGAAATGCTGAAATCCTCCGGCCGCAAAAGCACTTATGGCAAATCCGAGAAATAAAAATAGGAAAGCTAGAATGGTTCCAAAAATTGGATGCAAGGCCAATCGATCAAATTTGTTCAGCCGCGGCCGTGGTAGGCGTACGCATATTGCCATCATACAGTCGCGAATCCATTTGTATCGGCATCCGGCAATTCGAATAATATCGGCATTATCCGTTATGTCCGATGGGCATTTTTGCCGAACATGAATATCCCCCTCCAACAACTTAACGGCAAGCCAGTCCTTGCATCCTTTGCAATCAGGTGATTGTGAGTCTTCCAGGCATATCCGAATTCGATTCCAACGGTCTTCACCTGCAATTTTTTTACAAGCGGCCGCAAAATCACCATGTCGCAGAATTGGTTTTTCGTGGACAAGTTTGCTCAGGCCGGCAATAATTTTTCCTCGATTGCAACGGCCTGTGGCAATTACGGGAATTACCGGTACGCCAAGAATGGCTTCCAATTTTTGAAAATCAATTTCCCTACCAAGGGATTTCAGCACATCGACCATGGTAACGACAACAATTATGGGCACATTCAATCCCATAAAATCCGTGAGCAGATACATGCTTCTGCTAAGTTGGGATCCATCCAAAACTAGAATAATTCCATTTGGATTTTCATTCCAAAAGTATTCGCAGGTTATGTTTTTGCCCCCCGAATGAGGACTAAGACTATGTGTGCCTGGGAGATCGACAATCGTGTAGCTTTCGCCAAAATTGGTGCAAATACCAGTTTTTGGCTCGATGGTTTTCCCTGCCCAATTTGCCGTATGCTGCCTGCCATTGGTTAGGATGTTGAAAATCGTTGATTTGCCGGTGTTCGGTTGGCCGAAAATAGCAATACGCGGAATAGCTTGCGATGGACGTGATTGCCGACGGTTGCCGTTAGCGATCACTGCCACCTTCCTCCACGAAAATTTTTTGTGCCTTCCGGCGGTCTATGGCAACAATACTATCTCCTACACAAATAAGCATGGGAATAAATCGGCGATTGTATATGATTTCGATGGGATTTCCCACGGAGATGCCCATTGGCAATAATTTACCAACGGAAACATCATCACCGTCAATATGACAGACCCAACAACATTTATTTTCTTCAACCTGATCCAGGCGCACCATGTGAAAATTAACCTTGCCCAAATGCATGCCGCTTGCGGCAAAAAGTCAAATCGTTTTCCTGATTTTACGAATGGAAACATTGAAGCATGGTCGCCGGCTTAAAATTCGCGGGCGTTAATCCCGAATTCACTGCGATTTAAGCATGTTCCCAACGTGTTTGTAAATTATCTGCGCCGTTTTTCCCGTTGCCAAAAGGTACCGCATCATGCCGGCGGACATCCCTAGGCTGGTAACTTCATCGCTGGCCAAACGCAACAGCGTAGCTTTTACGGCATCGGCATCCGGACAAATTTCCACTGCGCCGTCGCGATGAAGGGAATTCATGATTTCGTGGAAATTATCATAACTGGGCCCGGAAACCAGTGGAACTTTGGCCGCAACCGCATCCAACGGGGATTGAGCTCCGGCATTTGGGGGTAATGTTTTCCCAAGGAAGGCAATAGTTCCAATGCGAATGAGTTCGGAGAGCTCCCCGGTTGTGTCAACGATGGCAACATCGTGGCAATATGCCTGCGGTTCGCCAAGGGAACGCAGGCAAAAGGAGAATTTAGCACATCTGCAGAGTGCAACAATTTCTCCGCGCCTTTCCGCGTGCCTTGGCACCAGCACGAGATGCCAATTTGGATCCATTGCCCTGATTTTTGAGAGTGCCTGCAGCAACAAATCTTCTTCGTCAGGCCAGGTGGAACATCCGAAGAGGATGCGCGTAGCCTTTCCGTTAGGTCCGAAATCCGGAAGGCCAAGTGAGTGCAATAGCGATGCCCGCTCGAATTTCTCCAATGGCAAATGAGGTTGTCTGCCACATTTCAGGTTTCCAACGGCAATAATTTTGGCCGGCGGAGAAAGGAATTTTCCAATGCGTCTGGCAGAATCGGCATCGCAGGCAAAAACAAATGAAATATATCTCCATAGCCAACGGGCAATGGCTGGCATTCGGCAATAGCGATGAAAACTGCGCTTGGAAAGGCGGCCATTGATAATTCCAACGGGAACGCCGGCCCTTCGCGCCCGTTGGAAATGTTCCGGCCAAAGTTCGCTATCCACCGACAGAATTAAGTCCGGCCGGATGCATTTCCATGCGCTTCGGACGAAGGGCCAAAAATCAATGGGAAAGTAGATAATTTTAGCGTACGCGTCATACAGCTTTTCCGCAACTTGTCTTCCGGTCGTAGATGTAGTACTTATGATCAAAAAGATATTTCGGTTTTTACTCAACAGTTGCACAAGCTGAGCAATGGACTGTAATTCTCCCACGCTGACCGCATGGATCCAAATGCGTTTTTGTTTTTTTCTCGAAACTATTGGCGAATAGACGCCAAAATGTTCCATGCAATGGACCCAATCATGCTTTCGATGCCGTGTACGCCAGAAAAAGTACGGGCAAAGGAGGATAAAAATAGGCAAAAATGCAATGCGATAAATCCAAATCATGCCATGAAATGGCAAATGGATAATCTTTTACCAATGGTTCGCAAAGACAAAGTTGAAACTTGGGTTAATTTCATCTCAAATGTCGCTGCCCTGCCTTTTTAATAAAAGGATGTGACGGGGAAACCGATGCGGATTGGCAAAATTTTTACAAAATGCTGCTTCTTAACAAAAAGCCTTGATTCCAATAAGAAAATATTCCATACTCAAGCTGCTATGTGGAATAATATACCGAGTTGGCAACAGTCGGCCGTTTCTGATTTGCTTGCATTGCACAAGCAACAAAATGAATGTGTGGACAAGTCGAAAGTCGAATCAACGGATACACAAGTGACAGCCACGCCGCTCGTCGAAAAAAATAAGGCGAACGGACTTGGATTTTGGTCTCGGGTGCGGGTCAATAGGTTTTATTTCGAAATGGTTTGCCATAAAAATGCTGCTGCCGCGTTATTTTGTTCGTTTTTTCGATCTAAAGAAATGGTTGACCCGGGAATTCAAGACCTTTGTCAGCGGGCCAACCGGATCGTTAGCAGAGAAAACAAAAATAAGTTTGGAAAAAATCTTGTGGCCAATCCGGACAGGGTAGTTTTTCTATTAGCTAAAGAAAGTAAATTGCTCGCAGCCGCTAGCTCGGTATCTGGAGAAGGTGTCATTTTACGCAAAGGGGATAACGCGAGTGTGAAGAGTCCAGTAGAGTCACCCACTGGACATTCGGACACTTCCATTGCCGGTGCTTCAGGCGAAGAGCATGACACGAGTGTGAAGAGTTCAGTAACGCCGCCTGCTGAACCGGCGAAAAAAGAGGCGCCGGTGGATGACTCCGCGCAGGCAAAACCCCCGGCGGAGGCACCCCAAAAAACTGTTGCTGCATCGCTATTAAAACCAGACGCAGATCCAGTAACGCCGCCTGCTGAACCGGCGAAAAAAGAGGCGCCGGTGGATGACTCCGCGCAGACAAAACCCCCGGCGGAGGCACCCCAAAAAACTGTTGCTGCGCCGCCTACTAAACCAGGCGCAGAAAAAGATTCTAGGTTGGAAGATGCTATAGCCGCTCCGACAATGGCGGTGCGAAGTATAGCGCGAAAGCTACCACGACGGCCAACATCTCTTTCTCCTGCGAGACCTGATACTGTGGGGATTGCGGCGGAGAAGCCAGCTGGTAAGACAATCGATCATCCGGAGGATCCACCGGCAGTGGTTTCGGACGAAGATAATCCTGCCAAATTAGAAAACACTCGTACTAGGGGTGATGCTGACGACTTGTCGACTGGATCGAAGCCGGACAAGAATGATGAGTATGACGATTTGCACATTTCCGAAAATGACGATGCCTCTGGCACACATGCAACGAGTGACACTGAGGACAAAGCTGTCGGCGACGTGTCAACCGATGAGCCCATTCAGGGGGTACAAACTCTCGATCCAGGAGGCGATCAAGCGACCATCGATATATTACGTGCGCTAGGAACACACGGCGAATGCGTAGCATCTGGTTTCGCAGCAAGAGCCATCAGTTGCAAAAATATAGGAATTATCACCCATCCGGTAAAGGGTAATCCGTACGAAGTTGATACAGGCCCGATGGGATATGATCATTCTTTGGCGATTGCCTTTTTTAATAAAAATAAGGGTTTTTTCACTATTGAAGCATACTGCGATACGGGATGGACAAGATCAGATTACTATTACAAAATCTCGCTCCTAGATAATTTAACGCTAATTGAGCGCGGAAATGGCACCTTCTCCCTCCAAAGAACCGGTCCCGATACCGAATAAGTCTGCAAACTTCAGGCGCGAAAGATGGCACCCATTTTTTTTCCCATGAGTGCCGATGCGCCGAAGATGGTAATTGCCAAGAATAACATACACCAGACGCCCATGGCACAGGCGAGAAATGGCCCATCGCCCAGAAGATTAAGCAATTCATAGATCGCCTTGGTGACGGGATAGAATTGCTGTTTCTGTGCGATGATGAGCGAGTCGGATACCTCCAACATAATTTGGGAAAAAACTAATATGGCTCCCGCAATGAGATTGCCGAAAATTAGGGGGGCGGTAATCTTGCAGTAGGTGTTGAACGGCTTGCTTCCGAGGCTGGCGGCGGCCTCCTCATAGGCCACGCTGGTTTGCTGTAGGCCGGCTACGGCGGCACGAACCATGAATGGTAGCTTACGAATGCCGTAAGCAATGATCAATAGCAGCGTTGGATTTTCAATGGGGTTCAGTCGTGCGAGTGGTTGTCCTCGTTGGCTGACCACTAGGTATCCGAAGGCAATGATAATCCCCGGAACGGCCAATGGGAGCATGGAAAGAGTGTCCAAAATGCCCTTCCCCGGAAATTTACTACGGGCAATAACCAGGGCTAAAAACATCCCAAAAACAACGGAACCCATGGTTGCCATGCTTGCATAGGTAAGGCTATTTTTAATGGCCGAAATCGCCAATGGGTGCCCAAGGGCTACGGAAAAATTTTCCACCGTTAAAGAAGTTGGAAGCATGGATCCAAACCAGTCCTTCGTGAAAGAAAGAATAACAACGACAACGTGTGGGATGACGGAAAGCGCTACTACGATTGAAAAAAAAGTTGAACAAAAAATTCTCCTCCAAAAGCCAATGGCATGAAAAGTACTCGCATGCGAGGCCTTCGATAGCATTGGCGCGCTTTCACGACCCAAAACCTTTTTCCCGAGTAAATAAAATACCGTGGACAAAAAAAGCACCACGGATGCCAGGGCGTAGGGAAATGGATTATTGCCCAACTCCTTCAGCATACCAAAAATTTGTGCCGGCAGGACGCGATCGTAGTTAAAAACTAGCGGTGTACCCAATTCCGTAAATGACCAGATGAAAACAATGGTCAATCCGGCAAAAACACCAGACCTGGTCAGAGGAAGCGTGATTTTAAAAAAACGACTCACTCCAGTGCAACCCAAGCTCTCCGCCGCCTCCTCCATGGATGGATCCACGTTTGCAAGTGCCGCTGAAATATTGAGAAAAAGAATGGGATAAAGGCTTAGCGCTTCAAAAAAAATGATGCTGGCGAATTTGTATTTTCCCAGCCAATCGATGGGGGAAGAATAATCATACAAGCCAATCTTTAACAAAAAAGCGTTAAAAATTCCATGAACTCCGAAAATTTTTGAAATTCCAATGGCGCCAACGAACGGTGGTAAAATCATTGGAATGAGAACCATCGCAGTGAGAATTTTCTTAAATGGAAATTCATAGCGACAGGAAAAAAAAGCCAACGGCAGCGCCAATGCAAGTGCGCCGATGGTTGTGAAAGAGGCGATGGCCAAAGAATTTCGTAAGGATTGTAGGTAAATGGGATTGATAAATGTTTCCCAAAAATAAATGCCTGTAAAACTACCATCACTATTGAAAAATCCTCCTTTCACCGTAGCAAAAAGTGGATAGATAAAAAAACACCCAAACACGGCTATGGATATGGCAAAGACCATAGCGGCCCAACGGTTCGTCATAGCGGCTAAGGTAGGGGATAAAAAAAATTCAATTTTTACAAGGCTTTTGGAGAAAATAATTTTTGCCGGCCACTATTCCGTTGACGGAATGAGGCATTTCCGAGTGACTTTTCCCCGGGAGAGGTGACAGAGTGGCCGATTGTGCAGCATTGGAAATGCTGTGTACCGCAGGGTACCATGGGTTCGAATCCCATCCTCTCCGCCAGTTTGCAGAAATTCATGTGGGGCGTATGTTTTTTTGTATTTCCTTTTGGATGGTAAGAATCACTTCTTCCAGTGAAAGTTCCGTGGAATCAATGTACAATACGCCGTCCATCCGCTGCAATTGCTTACTGTCTTTAGCGTCTCTTACATGAATGTCATCGGCTATGCACTCCATTTGCCGACGGCGTTGTCTCGCCCGGGCGTCTGCATCGAGGAAGATGCGCAAATCCGCCATGGGAAAAACAACACTGGTCATATCGCGACCTTCAATGACAATCCCTCCATGGCCGACCGCCCGAGCCACCTGCGGTAGCTGCCGTTGGTAGGTGTGGAGAAACTCGCGCAAAGGTGGACTTTGGGCATAATCGGCGACGATGGTATTGATTACGCCGTTGTGAAGCTTCTCCGCGGATATGACAGTCCCATCAAGGGATATGTGCGCATGATTACCAATAAATTGTGTGGTAGGCCGTAGTACGTCCAATTCCCGCCGAAGTGCCGTAATATTTCCCGGTGAAATATTTTTTCCAGCTAAATGTCGGGCAAGAACGCGATAATGCTCACCGGTGGAAACAAATGCAAAATTGTTTCGCATGGCAATGGCACTAGCCGTTGAAGTTTTTCCAGATCCGGCTCCGCCGTCAATGGCAATTAGGACGAATGCCTCCTTCCGTGGTTGCGTTTGCGGTGGTGTTGCTTGCATTTTTTCCTCCAAAAATTCCCGTTGGTGGGCGTCTAAAAGCTCTTGCAGGCTACCAAATCTGGCAAATCCATCGGGCGCCTGCCCATGGCACAATTGATTTGCGGTAAAAAAAAACAGCCCCAGCAAAAGCAAAAATTCGCGGCTCATTCCACGGTCACGGACTTAGCCAGATGCCGCGGCTTGTCAACGCTACAACCGCGAAGAATGCCCATGTGATAGGCGAAGAGTTGAACGGGAATGGTTGCCAAAATGGGAATTGTAACATCATGCGCCGGAGGGATCCAAATGACATCGTCGGTAACACCGATTGGACTGCCTTCCCTCGCAATGATGATGGTTCGTGCACCTCTGGCGCGCACCTCTTGTATGTTGGATAAGGTTTTTTCGAAAATATTTTCCTCGTTGCATGCCAGGCATAAAACAGGGCACTGGGGAGCAATGAGGGCAATTGGTCCATGCTTCATCTCCGCCGCCGGATATCCCTCCGCGTGAATGTAGGAAATTTCTTTTAGTTTGAGAGCGCCTTCAAGGGCAATTGGAAACATACTTTGTCGTCCCAAAAAAATCATATCCGTGCAACTTTGGTAGCGTTCGGCGATGGCTTGAATGTGGGAACTTTGATCGAGGATACTTTTCACCTGCGCTGGTAATTGCTTAAGTGCGCCAATAATCTCCATGCCATCCGCCTCGGACAAATCTCGCAAGCGACCAAGTTGCAAGGCAAGTAATGCGGCAATGCACAATTGCGAAGTAAATGCTTTGGTGGAGGCAACGCCAATTTCCGGTCCAGAATGCTGATAAATGCCTCCGTTGGCCTCGCGGGCGATTGCAGACCCGACGCAATTGGTAATTGCGAGCACGCGAATTCCGCGCCGCTGTGCTTCCCGCATGGCCGCCAGCGTATCAACGGTTTCGCCGCTTTGACTAATGACGATGAGTAACGTTTTTTGGTCCAATGGAGCATTTCTGTAGCGAAACTCCGAGGCATATTCGACTTCCACGGGAATGCGGGCAATCTTCTCGATGAAATATTCGGCGACAAGGCATGCGCACCATGCGGTCCCGCAGGCACAAAAAATAATGCGATTGATGCCACGCAGCTCATGCGCGGTCATTTGCAACCCACCCAAATGGGCCGTTGCGGTATCATTTTCTATGCGCCCGCGAATGGCATTTTCCAATGCATGTGGTTGCTCAAAAATTTCCTTCAGCATGAAATGTGGATAACCATTTAACTCCACGGCCACCGTGTCCCAATCAACCTGCTGGCGCACGGCGGCCACCTCCTCCATATTTAATGTGGTAATGGCAAAGGAATCATTTTTGATATGTACCAATTCATTGTCATTCAGAAAAACCACATCCCTGGTGTGAGTGGTAAAACTTGCAACGTCGCTGGACAGAAAAAGTTCATCCTTGCCAATGCCGAGAATGAGTTGGGAACTGTTGCGGGCGCCGATCATTTCCATCGGTCGCTCACAGCAAATGACCGCAATGCCGTAAGCCCCGCGCACATGTAGGAGTGACTTGCGGACACTTTCCAGAAAACGATCCTTTGTGGCATTTTCCGGCTCCTTAGCATAGTGGTAGGCTATGAGATTTACCAAGGCCTCCGTATCCGTTTCCGAATAAAAATTATATCCCTGTAGGGATAAAAATTCACGAATGGAGGCGAAATTCTCCACAACCCCATTATGTACGATGGCAAATTTACCATCCATGCTGAAATGCGGATGTGTATTTAATTCCGTAACACTTCCATGGGTTGCCCAGCGCGTGTGACCAATTCCCATCGTGCCAGGAAGTGGTTTGCCTATGAGCTTTTTTTGTAACGCCGAAATAGTTCCAACGGCTCGGCAACAATGAAGTTCACCGTTGTTAAGCGTTGCGACCCCCGCAGAATCATAGCCGCGATACTCTAACCTCCGCAGCGCATCAGCGAGAATCGCCGCCGCCTGCTGCCACCCCAAATACGCCGCAATGCCACACATTGCCCAAGGCAATGCCATCTATCTCATCCGTGGCAATGCTAAATGCACAAGCAAGTTATTACCGCGGATCATGATTTGGGTCAATCCACTTCTTTTGGTGCCAAGATTTGTAATGATCCACTGAATGCCTAGGAAGTTCTCACGCAAATTCCGCGTAAAGAATCTTGACTTTCGAATGAATTATAATGCACTTTGATGAGTGAAAGATCATAATGTATCAGCCCATCAGCCCATCAGCCCATCAGCCCATCAGCGCAGGCGGTGAAGTATTAGCGGCCGAACCAGATACGGTCACTGCGTCCGGAGCTCTTGCCTCCGCAAAAACAAAATCCACGCAGCCAAATTGGTCATTTTGGAATGTAATTAAATTTTGTGTGCTGTGGATTTTTGCCCTTGTTACACTTGGGTTGTCTTTTTTTCTTTATTCCACTGAAACCAGGAACTTTCTCTTTCCAAGTAGTAGTGTCGCTCCATATTTACCTGGGGTAGCTTTGCCGAAGAAGGAACCAGAAGATCTTCGTCCAGTTCTTCCACTACCACATATCACGCCGCCTTCAGCGGAGTCGCTCCGGGAGCCTTGCGTACTTGCACTCACAAGAAATACTTTTTGCAAACATGTCGAAGAAATCATAGTTGCTCTTGAAAAATGTACGCCTTCGCATGCGGTTGGCTTGCATCCGGGCGGAATGCAAAAACTTACTGATGCTTGTAAGATGGTTGGAGGGGAATTATTGAGTAGATTTAATACACTTGAGAATAGTGGTCAAATACGCGATTTGAGCATATTTACACCAATTGATACCATAGAAGAAATTATAAAAAAAGAGCATCCGGACATGACGAATAGCGAAATCTCCGATTTCGAAGGAAAGCTTTCGTGGGAACAGAAAGCCGCCCTGTTGGCGGAATATTTTGCTTCCGATGGAGAGCTTTCGCGGCAAGGTACCATATATAGGAATACTTGTGAATGGTTTGTTGCTAATAATTTGAAAGATAATCCGCTTGCAGTGAGCATGTTTTGTGACGGAAAATCAACGTTTCGCCAATATGTTGGAGTCTATTATGATCGCAAATCCGAAACTGAAATAGATTGGAGCACTAGATTTGAAGATCTGATCAATGATCAGACCGTGGAAATTATTTATGGCAACACACATATTTGTTCGAGTGAACAATACGAAAATTTTTTTTTGGACGGGCGGAACTATGGGCTAATACCAGATTTCGCGCGTCTCTACGGTATTGCGAAAAGTGTAATTTTATTTAAACCATGGGTAGCTTCCGGAAAGCCACTTCCATCGCCGGATCAAGCCATTCGAACCGCTAAATCATGGTTGACGCAATTTTCGAAGGAAGGGCGTCCGGAAATGGATATTACATTCGCGGATTTTATGCGTGTCCTGTTCCAAGTAAGCCGTTCCGACGGACAGGAGCTGCTCCTCGCGGAGTTAAGAAAATTATACTTCAAGATGATTCAAACCGACTCTAAATCTAAACCAGGTGTTCCCGAAATTCTCTGCTGTCCACCCCGAATGGACAGTGCCACATCCAAAAATTTTGTGCAGTGGATGCAACTGCTTGAGTCTAAAAATTTCAGCAAAATTTTTCTTTCCGATGAAGAACTTCTGCGTGCAGCTTGTGTGCGGTTTTACCTCGAAGAGCAATGTCCTTTGCGCATCAGCGCCCAGAGGGCTGACAAGGATGATACGAGAATCGTGCGTGATTTCCGCAAAGCCTTCCGGAAAACTTGTGAAACTTCCGGCACGAAATTGCCGAATTCCAGAGAAGATATCGTCGAATTATTCCTGCCAAGTAGTTCCTTTGAAAGAATTGCCCGAAGGGAAACATTTGGAGTTTTGGAAGAATAGGAAAAATGCGTCCAACCAACAGCCAAAAACTGCAAAAATTTTGTTATTAAAAATTCGACTTATTTGAACTCGATATGTAGCTCGCGCAGCTGCTTCTGTGATGCTGGCGACGGAGATTGACACATGAGATCTTGCCCGCGCTGGGTTTTAGGAAATGCAATCACATCACGGATGGAAGTTGTTCCGGAAAGCATGGCCGCAAGTCGGTCCAGCCCAAGAGCAATACCTCCGTGGGGAGGTGCGCCAAAGCGGAACGCGCGCAACATGTAACCAAATCGATCCTCAACGACCTCCTCGGGAATTTGTAAAATATCGTGGAATATCCTTCGCTGCAAATCGCAATTGTGAATACGGATGCTCCCCCCGCCCAATTCTACTCCGTTCATTACCAAATCATAATGTTGCCCGCGAACGGTGTGCGGATTGCCATCCAAAAGATTGATGTCATCCGGAACTGGTGCCGTAAATGGGTGATGTGTGGCCACATAATGCCCAGCCTCGCCATCATAGGTCAGTAGCGGAAAATCAACAATCCAAAGCAAATCAAAGCGATTCCCGTCGATGGACATTCGCCCCCTCCGCTGCAGCAAATTAGCACAATCCGTCCGAATGCGCCCCAAAATGGTACATGCCCGATCCCATTTTTCAGCGGCAAAAAATATCACATCACCCGGTTCCATCGTTAATGTTTTCGCAAGCTCCGCTTTTTCCTCCTCGCTGAAAAATTTTGAGACGGGAGATTTCCATCCGGATTCTTCCACCCGAATAAACGCCAAACCTTTAGCACCCATGGCTTTGGCGCTGTCCTCGAGGGACTTTAGTTCACCCTGGGTCAAATCTGCCAATCCTTTGCCGTTGATGGCCTTAATTACTCCTCCGGCCATAATCACATCGGCAAAGACTTTAAACGCTGATCGGGAAAAAATGCCGGTGACATCCTGGATTTCAATGGCAAAACGAGTATCCGGCTTATCGGAACCGAATCGATCCATGGCTTCACGAAATGGCATGCGCTTCAACGGAAGTTGCAAATCTTGCTGGAGCACGTCCTCCCAAATGCGCTGTAGCATTCCTTCGACCAGGTTGAGGATATCGTCCGCTTCGACGAAAGACATCTCCAGATCAATTTGTGTAAATTCCGGTTGTCGATCGGCGCGCAAATCCTCATCCCGGAAGCACCTGGCAATTGAATAGTATCGCTCCACGCCTGCTACCATAAGCATTTGCTTATATTGCTGAGGAGATTGGGCCAGCGCATAAAATTGCTGCGGATTGATACGGCTTGGTACCAAAAATTCGCGGGCCCCCTCGGGCGTCGTTTTGAATAAGACTGGTAACTCTACTTCGAGAAAGTCATTGCTATTTAAATAATTACGCGCAGCAGCTGCAATTTTATGCCTCCGTAAAAGCCTTTGGTAATTGCTGGGCCGACGCAAGTCCAAGTAGCGATATGTTAAGCGCATTTCCTCGGAGACATTTTCCGCCCGAGATTCATCCAGGGAAAATGGAAGCACGTCACTTGCATTGTGGATGCGGATCCATTCCACGGATACTTCAACCTGTCCCGTTGGCAGGTGTTCATTCACCGTTTCGGCGGAACGGAGAACTACCTCTCCTTGCACCTCAATGACCGACTCCGTATGAAGATTCACCAAATTTGCGAATTGCTGCGGGTTGATAACCAGCTGAATTAATCCCGTCCGATCACGTAAATCAATGAACAATAATCCGCCATGGTCTCTCTTGGCATGAATCCATCCCACAAGGTCAACCCGCGACAGTGCATTTTGGGTCGTTAATTCTCCGCAACGGTGTGTACGTTTCATATGCATAACATAACCAAACCACGAAAGGATCTTCTATGGACAAAGTTGCGGATTAGAAAATTAAGTATCATCGTTGTCAACAACTCCATTAGTTTTGGAATTTAAACATTGGCAATTATACACTCACGGAAAGTTGCGCATGTCAACGATTTTATAAAAAACCTCCGCAACACTTTCGTTCATCGCATGTTTCCGCGTTATTGGGCTCTTTCGGCGTGGCCGCATCCACATGCGTCGCCAATGGGTTGGGCCGCGGAGCAATTGGACGGCTCCATAATTTGGCTGCTTTATATCGGCGCAATGAGCACTGACAAAAACTTTCTGATTATATGGCTGCTTTTGATGCATATCATACAGGGCGTAGCCGCAGTGAATACTATGCGGAAAATTGTATTCAAAAATTGTCAAAAATGATTTTTCCCGCTTGTCGGCGGAAATTTTCGATTGCAGAACTGTTGGATTAATGTCAAAATATAATATGGAATCAATTTCGCGTACGCAAGCGCACGTTGGAACCTTGCCGCCTTCAAAGTCGCCAAATTTTACTCTCGATAAGCTTCCAACGGTAACGCATCCGTGTCGCAACACGGCGTGCTCCCTTGTGGTTGCGGCTGCCGGGCTTGGTGAATTTGTATTTATTGGCAATGTGCTTTCTTGCGCAATCTGCCCGGCATTATGCCCTGTCATGGGCTTTGCGGCGATTTGCTCTGTGGGTTTGGGCATTGTGGCGCTATTAGCCATATTTGACTCGTCGTGCCTCCAAGATAACATACGTACGCTTTGCAAATTTTGTCAGCGTACACATCCCGATGAATTTGCCCAATTTGTGGAAAGCGACAAATTTGCTTGCGTAGCAACGAGGGACATCCATTGTTGGTCCGGCGAACAGCACAAAAAAGATTCCGATATTTTGAATTTGCTCGTTGATTTCGTTACCCGGAAGCCTTTTACGCGCGACGAAACTGTTTATGCGCTAAATCAGTTGCAAACGCACGACTATTGCGTTGATTACGATAGTAATGATAGATGTTATTACGAATTTCGCAGATTCGTTAGTGACGATGTGACCAAGGCATGTCTTTCCGCTGGAGCATGCAAGTCAGCCCGAGAGGCAGTAAATTCAATCAGGGAGTGGCCCCGAGGGCGGCAAAATAGAGACTCCCTCAGAGACAACTTGGCACAAATTGTATGCAGCATTCCCCTAATTCCAAAATGCGAACAAGAAATATGTATGCGAAGCTCTAACTTCATACAGGCCTGCTGTATTTGCTTTGAAAGCGAACAAATCACAGCAGTGTTTTTTAATGAGATAGACAAACTCGATAAAGACAAGCAAGAAGAATTGTTAAGCCTACCGATCGGAAATGGGTATACGGTTGCCATGCTTTTAGCCGAAAAATCCCGATTACCAAATTTGACAAATAGGTTACTTGATATCTATGGAAATGGCAAAGATTTATTGCAGGCGCTTATGTGCAGGGCGGACGATGGGGCAACACTCGGGTTAGCTCTATGCAAAAGCGGATACGCATGGCAAGCATCGGATCTTTTAACCTATATTTCAAAACTTAATGTTAACGATCGCGTTAGTATTTTATCGCATAGGGACAATGCGGGAAACAATATCCACAGCGCGATGGCGAGATACGCCTACTCCAATGAGGGTTATTTAGCATTCCTTCGATGCCTTAGCGGTATGACAGAGGACCAGCAGGCTCGCTGCATTTAATGGCTGAAATTTTTCTAAACATAGGTTTGCGGAAGTGTTGAATCTCAAATTGACATATGTCATTGATTTGTATTAGGTGCCAGCCCGCAGGGGCATGATGACGCATAGAAAAGCGCCATCCGTTCGAATTACCCCGGCGCTCAAATGGTCGCGAAATTCAAAGATAACTTCGTCATCTTTTAGGGCGCGAAGAGGCTCCACGAGATAGCCGGGATTAAATCCAATTTCCACCGGCGGCTGACCGCCATAAACGACGGCCAGCCGCTCCCGGGCATCACCGTATTCCACGCTGGATGCGGAAATCTCCAAGAGATTTTCACCGAATGTTAATTTAACCGATTTATTGATATCGCTTGCAATCAACGCCGCCCGCTGTATGGCGGAAAGAAAAACTTCCCGGTTGATGCGCACGCGGGAATCCGTGCTGCCGGGAATTACCTGCTTATAATTCGGATAGTTACCATCCACGACCTTTGAAATGAGGTATGCGGACGATGGGCCAGAACCCGATTTATATGTGACATGGAATGCAACTTGTCGGGCATTAAAGGAAAGATTTACTTCCGTGCCATCGGCTAGGAGCTTTTCCAACTCATCAACGGTCAAGCTGGGAATGATAAAAAGTCCTTCCTGGCTACGAATTTCTTTCCACACGGTGGCCAATCGTCGCCCATCCGTGGCCACGAGCGTCATGCGCTCGCCGGAAAAGTTGAAATAAATCCCTTTGAGAATTTGCCGATGGTCATCGTTGGATTGGGCGTATGCCACGCGGGAAATCATTTGACGCAAATCTGCAGCTTCCATGGCAAGTGTTTGGGCCGCATCGAAATTTGTCATTGGCGGAAAATCGGCGGCATCAGCAGCTACCACGCGGAAAACGGACCCGCCACCGGCAACCTTTAGCTGCTTCCCCTGCGGCAACATTTCCAAATCCACTTCTTGGCATTGGAGTGCCCTGACGATGGATGCCAATTTGCGTCCGTTGACCGTAGTTTTGCCCGATTTCGTAATTTCGGCGCCGATGGAGCAACGTATGCTACAATCCAAATTGGTTGTGGTCATGGTCAATTGGTCCGCGTCAGCCTCCAGGAGAACATTGCCAAGAATTGGCATTACCGGACGCGGCACCAAAACATTCATGACTTGTTGCAGCCCAATATTTAATGCGCCACATTCCACCGAAACTTTCATCCTTTGCAAAAATTTGTCTTTATTTCCCGGTATGGACAAGTTTTTTTAACTCAATAACCTTTGCCAAACCGCTAAATGGAATCAAATATTTCTTGACTCAAGGCATTAAAAACATATTGGGAACAGTATTGTGTTGCGCATCTTGTCATCTGAAAATAGTCATGGAATGCCGATTTTTCCAAAAGCTAATTCATCCTACGTAGTCATTTTGTTTCGCAATGTGGCAACAAGAATAGTACGCTTACCGGCAATTTTTGCAAGATCCGTAGCGAGATTATTCGTGCCATTATTTCTGCGAGTTTTCGGGCATGCAAATTCTCACAGTCAGCCCGTGGAAGCAGTTTTAAAGCGAGAACAGGAAAGTGGTTGCGGCCTTGAAAATCCTAGCAGCGAGAGATTTGCCGTGCAAACGGACGATGATACCATGCCTCGTGGAAACAACAATTATCCTGCTGTGTGTTTAAAAACTGCAACAGATAAAAAAACTGATTCAACTTTTCAACTTGTCCCATGCAATACGCCATGGAGGCATCTTATGGAAAGATTTGAAAAATTTGCGGAGCATGTAATGCCACGGGGAGATGGCATGATAGTTGTAACGGATGAGGGGTGTAGAGCGCTTCATGAATTATTGGCCGGATTCGAAAACATTGACCCTACAATTGTCGACGAGGCACTCACTGCGATTACAACAATGGTTGTTGGAATGGGCTCCCTTGCAAAACGGCAGTTGATTGTCTTTCTTGTGATCAGCCTTAGCAAGGCCAGTGCTTTGCCGCAGAGTATTCAACGACGAATTGGAAGGTTGCTTCAACTGACGCAAATGATTTTAACGCCGGAAGAAGCGGTATCGGCTGAACAAATTGAGAAATGTCGCGCTGAGGCGGCAAAAGCAAGAACAATGTATCTTGAGGCAACGGCAAAAATGCAAAAATTAAAAGCAACTAATGCTTTAGAGTTACAGCAAATAGCTGACGATATGGAAAAGAAGCATCTGGCGGCGGAAGCGGCATTGCGGAAGCAAGGAAGTGGTTTTTTCGTTAATTTGTGGGGTGCGCTTTTTCGCAGTAGTTAGATTGCAATTTCGATGTGTTTTTGCCTTTGAATTTATGAATGTCGCCGCAGGCATGGAGTTCGGAACCAGGTGTGCGGCCAAAATTGATGAAAATTTTTGTGGGTCGTGTTCCATATTTGACTCAGCTGGGGCAATTTTTACCTTCATGCGAATGAGCGACACCCTACCGGAAGCCGTACGGGCCTATTATCCATTCGCAAGCCACTACGCAACTTTGCCAAATGGCCATCAAATCCATTACGTGGACGAAGGAGTGGAAAATCTAACGCTCTTTTTGCACGATATTCCCCTCTGGTCGTTTTTCTTCCGCAATCTTATTTTGTCCCTGCGAAACCAATTCCGTTGCTTAGCTTTTGACTACCTTGGCTTTGGCTTCTCCGATAAGCCGGATGGGTATCCATATTCCCTGCGAACTATTTCCCAAAATGCCATTGATTTCCTAAAAAAAATGAACGTGGGTAAATTCAGTCTTGTTTTGCACGGATGGGGCGCAGTCCCGGGCATGGTTATTGCCCAGCGCTGGCCAGAACGGGTAAATCGCATCGTCCTCTTGAACGGCAGTTGCTTCCCGGATTTCTTTCCACCTTTTTCCTATTCTTTCTACACCACGGGCATACTCGGAAAATTGCTCATCGATTGTTTCAATCTGCCCGTGCTTGGTGCGGCATTTTCAACGGCAATTGGCAGCTATTCCCGGAAAGGTTACCGGTGGCCATACCGCCACCGCCACGACAGAGTGCCAATGCGCATTTTCATTGAAAATTTGCCCTACGCTTGGAATGAGGAGGATCGCTCGTGGCTCGAAGAAATAGTTGGGCGCATGCCAATTCTTACCCATAAAAAGTTTCTCGCCCTTTGGGGGACGCGGGATAAAATGTTTCAGCATACCCTTCTGGGCCAATGGAAGGAGGAACTTGATAATTTTGCCACACATGAATTTCCCGCATCCGGGCGCAATGCCCTTGAGGATGAATTTGATACCATGCTTCCACTTATTCGACGTTTTCTTATCGCCGGATTGGAACCTAAGATACCTCAACTATGATATTTAACTGTTGGTCGCGATGTCATTTGTTTTCATCATTTACAGACAATCAGTCAACACTAGTGTCGCCATATGTGTTTGCCCCGATGCGTAGGTAATATTCGTTGGATGAGGCGCCGGCTAACCATTATGTCCATTAGTCCTAGGCAACTTGTAGCCGCCATCGCCGTAAAGGCCAACGACAGCTGCAGAATTAAACGAATATTTACCCAACCCATGGCAGCCGGGGATGCTGAATCCCTTGCCGCGGCACTTGCTAAACTTCCGCGTGGCTTCCGTGGGCATCCCTGCTATGTTATTTTACCCAAAATTCACCCATTCCATAAATGCATCATACATCATCCGGTTTCACCGGATTTACGCCGAATCATGCTTTCTGATGCCATTGAAATGGATCTGCCCATCAAGGCTGATGCATTTGCCTGGGATTTTCTTCCCCTTCACTCATATGACACAAATGAGCGATTTTTGTCGTACGTTTTTGCGGAGCGGTGGTATCAAATTGATCCCATATTCGGCGCATTCCTCCGTGCTAAAATTTATCCAAAAGGCGCATTGGTCCCATTGGCCATTGAATTTTGTGCAGCCTTAGCGGAGCACACGGGAACGTTCTTCCAACTCTGCATCGACGAAGCAACCATCTCCATGGTTCTTGTCGGCGGAGAGCGACCGTATGTGCGTACCCTCCCCTACGGATGGAATCGTATTTTGCGAGACGAAGGCATCCAAGGCCAGTGGGACAATTGGGTAAAAAATAACTGCGCGGAAAATGAAGCCTTAGCGGAAAAGGCTGATGAGTTTTTTTGTGAATTGTCCGCGGAAATCCACACGTGTGAGCTGTATTACTTCCATCACCTGCAAGGACGTCCATGCACAAAAATGACAATCATCAGCAGCAGGCCCGGGCCCGCATCCTGGATTAAGTTCTTTAAAAAATATCGCACGCATGAACCCGATGTCATTTACTCAAACGAAAGTTGGGAATATTCGACTTGTGGTCCCGGGATAGTATCGGATGAAATTACAAGAATGCATCTTTCGCACGGTGCCGAAATGATTTTCAATGAAACCATGGACAATCCGTCTACTATCGTCCCCAAAATGGTCATGCAAAAAGAACGACAATCAAATCGTTTTATTGCGAAAGCCGTCGCCTGCATTTTCGCATGTGGAATTTTGCTATTTGGAAACCTGTACCACACCGTACAAAATCAGGTTTTACGGAAAAATTTAATCAATTTACGGCAAAAAACGGAAGAAGCAAGGGCAACGGCCATATCCATAGGGCGGCTCAACGGAGAAATAGATCAGCATCGCATTCGATTGGAGCGGGCCAGCAAAGTGCATTCCTGCCAGCGGGCTTGGATAACTTTATTTCAGGAGTTGCAAGATATTTTGGTCGACGGTGAAAATGGATGGCTGGACGAGTTGCGCCTAATGCCATCAGTCGTCAACGGGCACAGAGAAATTGTCATCGGCGGTTGCATCTTAGCCGGTGAGGACGAAGAAATTTCATCCAAGTTTCGCCAATTCTTTGAACAGCTGCAGGAACTGCCGACTGTTGGCTCCGTGGAAAATTTAACACTTGCCGAAAGACGCCGGGACATGCAACTTTTCCGATGCACAATTGCTTTGAACACCAAATATTTTCAGCCATGAATCGCATACTACAAGATCGTCGCACGGCCATTCTGTGGATCTCCTTTGCCGTCGTGTTTGCACTTTTGGCCGTTGCCCATATCCGACTAAGGACACAGCATCAAAAATTACTTTCCTCCTATCAGGAGGCCGTTTCCGTGCGACAAAGGCTTGGAGAAAGCGGCAGCAGCGTGACCATAGCACAAAAACAGCAGAAGGTGGCGGAATTTGCAAAGGCGTGGCAAACGCATCCATTTGCAAGGTTTCACCAGGACAGTCCCGCAATCGCCGCAACCGATGCCTATTTCCGCCTAATAGATGTCATGCATCGATTGGAACAGGAGGCTGCATCATACGGTGTCGTTTTCGCCGGAGGCGCGCATTTTGGTTTTTCGGACTTTATGAACCTTGGTATGGCCTGGAATGCGGAAAAAATCCAAAACCAATTGGAATGCGTGCGCATTTTATTGGAGACTCTCTTTCGCGCCTCCGATGGAGATTTACAATTCATATCCCTTCAACGCGCGGGCGAATCGCGGGAATTGGCGCGCTTCTCTAACGATCTGTTTGATTTACGGAAATTCACACCATTGTTCCCCTTCGAGGAAAATAAGGCACATTTATTTCGGGTGCAGTTTATCTGTTCCACGAATATATTTCGTAAATTTATCAACCTTCTGCGAAATATGCCATTCGTACTACAGGGCGTTGAAGCGGAATCTGCGACGTCGGCCGACCATAATGGAAAACAATCCAAAACAAAATTCACACTTTATTTGAGTTGGGTTGATTGCGCAGTAGCACCTATACCACCAGATCATCATTAGCGCGACGATTGCGCTTTTCGCAAAGTAATTTATGCACCTTTGCCACTTTTTGAAATGACCAGCTGGAGAGGAGTTGGCGGCGCAAAAATAAGCTGCCCAGGAGGTAGGAAAAAAAGACAATGGCAAGGGCATAGACGGAGAGAAAAGTAATCATAGCTATTACAATCGCAATTACGACGAAGGTGCGGAACCTTGTGCGCGTATTCCAGGCAATGTTTTTAAACACCGGGAACGGAATTGTGCTTATCATTAATCCGGAAACAAGCAGCATGAGTGGCAATAGCAATCCGGCAAATGGCGGAGAAAGCTCTGCATTTATGAGGATGACGGCAATGGAAATGATGGTCCCCGCGGCTGCGGGGACGGGAAGACCAACGGAGTCATTGGCATCAGCATATTTCTCCCCGCGCGGAAGCAAAGGGCTTGTGATCACGTTAAACCGGGCCAGTCGGGCGGCACAACAAAGCAAATAAACAAAACCGATTAGCCACCCAAATTTCAAAAAAACCGAATCCAAATACTGCGGATAATTTCCCGGGGATGGGGATAGAATGAGAAAAAAAACAAGCAATGCCGGGGCAACGCCGAAGGATACAAGATCCGCGAGGGAGTCGAATTCGGCGCCAAAAAGTGACGTGCGCCCACTGGATCGAGCCACACGACCGTCAAAAAGGTCCAAAACAGCGGCAAATACGATGAGCCACACCCCCTGGGTATAATATTCTACGGGATTATGTCCAACCAACGAGCCGTACTTGGCTTGAATAAATCTTAGAATGGCCAAGAATCCACAGAACAGATTTCCGGCGGTAAACAGATTAGGCAAAAGATAAACACGGCTGGCCTCCGTGGAATCCTTATAAATTGGACAAGAACTCATTGGTGAATCTTTGAAAACTACGAAAGGATGTAAATAGCGGAATGATGGAACCCGATGGTTACGCATGGTCAAAAATTTCACAGGTTTCGCAATTTTTATACGCGATATATTAAAATCAGAATTGCGCATCGGAAGTTGCCACCATTAAAGATGTGCTCCATCGTGATTGAGACATGGGCAGATTTGAGCGGTGAATGCTCCTCGCTGCAACAGCGTTTGACTCGCCTGCGTATTTTTTTGGATGTGGAACGTCGAATGCACCGCATCGGAGAGTTGGAGACGATTATGTCCGCTCCGGAATTTTGGAATTTCCAGGAAAAGGCTCAGCGCATCATTAAGGAAATAAATGATTTGCGCCATCCGCTTGCGCCACTTGATGCCTTAGAGAGTGATTTAAGAGACCTTCTGACGTACATTGAATTACTGGCTGATATGCCAATTGCCGAACCGTCCACGGATTTTCATTACGTTGTGCAATTATGTAAAAATCTTCAAAGCCGCATGGAAGACATTGAGTTGCAGTCATTTCTTTGCGGCCCGCATGATAGCAGCAATGCCATCATAACCATCCATTCGGGCGCCGGGGGAACGGAAGCTTGCGATTGGGCGGAAATGATACTTCGCATGTATACGCGTTGGGCCGAATCACGTAATTTCCAATGCGAAATTCAAGATATGCAACCGGGGGATGCGGCTGGGATTTCCAGAGCAACCTTCCGATTCATCGGAACCAATGCTTACGGCTACTGCAAGGCGGAGCGTGGCGTGCACCGGTTGGTGAGGATTAGCCCATTCGATGCCAATCGGCGCCGGCACACCTCATTTTGTTCCGTGGATGTAATCGCCGAAATCGAAGACGATACGGGAATCGAAATTCGCGACGAAGATCTGCGCATCGACACCTACCGATCAAGTGGCAAGGGTGGTCAGCATGTGAATAAAACCGAATCCGCCGTACGCATCACTCACCTTCCAACCGGAATTGTCGTCACGTGTCAAAATGAGCGATCTCAGCAAAAAAACCGGTTAGCAGCAATTCGCGTCCTGAGGGCACGAATTTACGAACAGGTGCAGGATGAAAAACGGTCCGCAATGGAGAAATTTTATGGGGCAAAGGGCGAAATTGGATGGGGATATCAAATTCGCAGCTACGTTTTTCAACCCTATCAAATGGTAAAAGATCTACGCACCGGCATCGAAACAGGCAGCATCCAAACGGTCATGGACGGCGACTTGGACTTATTTATAAATGGCTGGCTGCGCGCCGGTTGTCCTCGCACGCGACAATTATCCGTTGGAGATACCGAGTAAGCACAAAAAATCCCCACCTGAATCGTGGGGCTTTCAAATCCATCCGTAAAATCCGTTCCATGCCCACGGGTGGACGGGATACGGATTGCCGGCGACATGCGATTGGATTTAAAACCCTATCAGAATGGCGCCACCAAGCCACACGCAATTCTTATGGCCCCCACCAAAGACTGAATTCACCCAGCCATCACGGGGTGCGGCATTCCCTGCATAGGAGACAGAAAATACAACATCAACATTTTCATTGAAGCATGCTACAACACTGCCTACAGCCTTAAAAAAGATATAATCTTTATCATTGAGTTCAGTGAATTTTACACCGTATGGGCGTCTGCAGTAAAGATATCCGAGGGTCGCATTTCCTTGCAGCCTAAGAGCTGCTCCGAGCGGAAGGGAAATTTCACCGTTGGCGGTGAATGCAAATTCTTCGTTGGTGGAATTGTACGATAGCCGTGCACTTGGGCTACAGAGTGCGTCAAATCTGATCTCGCCATATACCTCATGAGTGTTATCTTTCACTTGGCCTTCGCCCGATGCGATAGCATTGTTCAGGTTTGGGTAGATGTGAGCCATGTAACCAGCCTCCGCCTGAACCGTATCCAAGGCCCCAAATATGAATGCTACCATTGGCTGCAAAGAACTACGCGAACAGAAAGTCCCACCAGAATTGCGATCTCCGAGCTCTTGAATGGAATCCACCCCAAAACGCAGTTCTCCACCGCCAATATTTGTCGCTAAAGTAACTCCAAGTTGTATATTCTCCTGGCCTTCTTTACGCCCGCGGACAACGTGTTCCGACTCATATCCTACTTTAGTTTTTAATGAGACCGCGGATAAATCCAACGCTGGTAATTCATTCATACCAAACGCACCAACAAGCGCTGCACAAGCGAGTGTCTTTTTCATGCTTTTCCTTTTTCGTCACCGGATTTAGTAAATCCTAGTGAGATTAAAGCGCGCAAAAGTCGTTAAACAAGTTTTTTTGAAATTTTTTTAAAATTCAGCCCCTAAGAAAAACTTTGCATATAAAATTTGACGTAGCATTCCGCCGTAAAACGGCGCTGGTAACGTTTTTAACTTGCAAGCATGCCAATTCCGCGGACCATGCGGGCGAATTAATAATGGGAAAAGTTTACGATTTTAATTTAATAGAAGAGAAGTGGCAGCGACACTGGAAAGAAAGAAACACTTTTCGCGCGGAAGATTTTAGCGATAAACCACGCTATTATGCGTTGGACATGTTTCCGTATCCGTCCGGTGCCGGATTGCACATCGGGCATCCGGAGGGTTATACGGCATCGGACATTCTCAGCCGTTATCGTCGGGCCTGTGGATATAATGTGTTACATCCCATGGGGTGGGATGCGTTTGGGCTTCCAGCCGAGCAACATGCAATTCAAACGGGCACGGATCCAAAAATTAACACGCGGAACAATGTGGATGCATTTCGCCGGCAAATTCAGCGCATCGGTTTTGCCATTGACTGGTCCAGGGAAGTTGATACCACGAATCCGCATTATTACCGTTGGACACAGTGGATCTTCCTCCAAATGTTTAAGCACAATCTGGCCTTCGTCGATAAAAGGCCAGTCTGGTGGTGCCCGGCGCTGAAGTCCGTTTTAGCCAATGAAGAGGTCGTTGATGGCCTCTCCGAGCGGGGAAATCACCCCGTCGAACGACGGCCCATGCGGCAATGGATATTGCGCATCACTCGGTATGCGGAAAAACTTTTGGAAGAACTGAATGGATTGGACTGGCCCGATTCCACCAAGCGGCAACAAATCTCATGGATCGGCCGATCTACGGGGACGGAGGTGGATTTTCCAATCCAGGGCTTTGAAGAGCGTTTAACCGTTTACACCACAAGACCGGACACGCTATTTGGTACAACCTATCTCGTTGTTGCGCCGGAGCATCCCATACTGGAAATTATTACATCGCCGGAGCAGCGCACCGCGGTACGCGATTACCAACAAAAAACAGCCAGGAAGAGCGATCTGGATCGCACGGATCTGGCCAAAACCAAGTCGGGCGTCTTCAGCGGCGCTAATGCCATTCACCCACTAACCCGGGAGCCGTTACCCATCTGGGTTTCCGACTACGTTCTACTGTCCTATGGCAGCGGAGCCATCATGTGTGTTCCGGCCCACGATATGCGAGATTTCGAGTTCGCCCAGCTTTTTCATTTACCAATTCGCCAAGTAATTCAACCGATGGCTGCCAATGCCGATGAATCCATTCCCTTCTGTGCGCGGGGTATTTTATGCGGCTCCGATAAATACGATGGAATGACCTCCGATGCCGCACGGGAAGCCATTACCGATCACTTGCATGGAATAGGCATGGGCCGACGCCGAACCAATTACAAATTGCGCGATTGGCTATTCTCCCGTCAGCGCTACTGGGGTGAACCCATTCCGATCGTGTGGGTTAATGAGGCTGACTTTGCCACCATTGTGCATACGTCGGATTCGCCATTCCTGCAATTTATGCCAGCCGACCCGGTTTTTTATGAGGAAAGTGGCCAAAAATTTTACGCAGTTCCACTACCCGCCAATGATCTCCCCCTTGAGCTCCCCCGGGTAGAAAATTATTTACCCTCCGATGACGGGGAAAGTCCTTTGGCGCGATCGAATTCGTGGGTCTCCGTTCAGATACACCCAAGGACGGGCAAGACACAATCCAATGTTGAAGGACGGCCTTCGGACGAATGGTTATCTGCCAAAAGGGAAACCAATACCATGCCACAATGGGCCGGATCCTGCTGGTACCATCTGCGTTACATGTCCCCCCATTGCGAAGAAGCACCCGTGGATTCGAAAATTGCCGCCTACTGGCGTGCGCCGGATTTTTATATTGGCGGGGCAGAGCACGCGGTATTGCATTTACTTTATGCACGCTTTTGGCATCGATTCCTCTACGACATTGGCATTGTCCCGACCAAGGAACCGTATCCGCGACTTTTTCATCAGGGAATCATTTTAGGCGAGGATGGAGAAAAAATGTCCAAAAGCCGGGGAAATATTGTCAATCCGGATACAATAATTCGCGACTCCGGCGCCGATTCCTTGCGACTCTATGAAATGTTTCTCGGCCCGCTGGAAGCAGTTAAGCCTTGGGACACACATGGAATCGATGGCGTTATCCGGTTTTTAAAACGCGTATGGAAATTTTATGATGAGGTTTCCGTGGATGATGCACGGGATGATGACATAACCATGCGATTATTGCATGAATCCATTCGAAAAATACGCGAAGACATTGAAGGCCTGCGATTCAATACGGCCATTGCGCAATTGATGATTTTGCTGAATCATCTACAAAAACTGTCGTGCGTTTCTCGGGCTACCGCGGAAAATTTTATTCAGCTCTTGGCGCCATTTGCACCACATATTTGCGAGGAAATCTGGGAGAAATTGGGCCACAATAAAAGCATCTCATGGGCGCCGTTTCCCGACTTTGACAATCAATGGTTGACTCGGGATACGGCGATCGTTGTGGTACAGGTCAACGGTAGGCGCAGGGGGGAAATTTCCGTGCCCGTGGATGCATCGGAAATTGCTGTCCTAGAGAAGGCGCGGACGTGTGATGGGGCCAGTTCGCATCTACGGGGCCGGGAAATTATTAAGGAAATCTATGTGCCCCATAGGATCGTTAATTTCGTTGTTCGCTAGACGAAAAAAACCTGTGCCAATTCAAACGGGTTCAAGTGTTAAACCCATTCTAACGCGATTTCTGCCGGATGACTTTGCTACACTGGATGGCATTTCGCTTCTGGCCGGCCGTGGCGAATACCCGCTGCTTTGTGCATCACGCATGCAAGCCGCAGGAATTCCTGTTTCCCTGGTTGCTTCCGAGGACGCTTCGGATGAGCTTTATGCGCGCTTTCCCGCAGATAATCGAATTCGCTATAATGCGGGACAGGTAGGAAAAATTCTTCAGCGATTGCGTGGAAACGGGCACCGATGGGCGATAATGGTCGGCCAGGTCGCACCCAAAAGATTATTCCATGGGTTAAAATTCGACTGGGCAGCCATTCGCTTGCTTTCCCGGCTACGACGACGAAATGCAGAAACAATTTTTGGCGCACTCGCCGAATCCATTGAAAAGTGTGGAATAAAAATTTTAGACGCCCGCACATTTATGGACGAGGATCTTGCCTCTATCGGATTTATGACACCGAAGCATCGGCCACTCACGGGCGTTGAACACGGCATCGAAGTGGCGCGGGCGGTTGCCGCATTGGATATTGGCCAGGGCGTGGTAGTTCATCGAGGTACGATTTTGGCCGTGGAAGGATTCGACGGAACTGATAAAATGCTACTCCGCTGCAAAGAATTTAAAACGGAACCCAAGTGGTTCATTAAAACTTCTAAACCAAATCAAGATTTCCGATTCGATGTCCCGGCGGTTGGCTTACGGACGTTGGATTTTATGCGCGAAGGAGGCATCAGCGGCATTGCCGTCGAATCCGGCCGCACCATACTATTCAAAAGAAAAATTTTTCTACAGCAAGCGGAACATCATGGCATTGCCGTGTACGGCTACAAATGAAATGCTCAACAAAAGTTGGGCATGCCGTCAGTCGGATTAGCTGTGTATATTGCAAAGGCCAAAATCAATTTGCAAAAAATGGAAATCGGTGGAGGTTAATTTTGAGGCATTTTGCATATTTGGAGTACGAGATTTAGCGTCGCTATTTTGACTTCTGCAAAGAATTTAGTATGCCGTGTTTTGATTGGAGTTTGACAAAACTGCTAAAATTTAGTGCAATAGGGATCAGTGGTTTTTGTACCGAGATATCCTAAAAGTTTGACAGATAACTTAACTCCTCCGGCAAATATTGCTTTGAATAAGCCGATTTTCCTTGATTTCTTTTGGAGTTTCGCAACTAACACAAACGCAGGGCGGTGTTTTACCGCCGCAATTCTTATCCTTGGATTTTTCTCCTCCCTTGGAGTCCTTTTTGTCACATTGCCCATTGGGTCCATCCCAATAGTTGGATACACCATAACTTTTGTCACGGGACTTGGTTCTTTCGCATCCTTACTTGTGGCAGCTGGAATTGCGACACCGATAATATATACATATTTCAAAAAAAAGGATATCTTCGACTTCCCGTCCATAATCGCCGCCGGAATGAAAATGGCGATACGCGTCGGCATTGTAATAAATTTTTTTAAACAAATTAATTTTGAATGTTTAGAACCTGAAAAGGCGGGAAATAACATACAAGAAATCTTCCGCGACTTGACAAGCTCCCTTACTCCGCGGGCAAATGATAAAAAAACATATGACAATAGTCTCATCGGCTTTGTTGCGAAACTTTTGGGAATCGGCAAACTTTCACTCTCACAAATTCTCGGGTCCTGCATCCGGGCCATCGAGGCGATTATGCGTTTGCAAAGGCAAGAAAATTTCAATTTTGCCATCGCTCAATACTTCAGCGATCTATTGCTCATACTCCGAATTGTTATTGACTTTCTAATGGGCAGCTTGGATGATTCAATTGGCATGAGTCCGAAGCCTTACGCAGGTGGAATTACGCACGCCATGCTGACGGCAACTGATGGGCAACCCGATGATCGGAATGTGCAATATGAAAAAGATTCAATTATTTTTCTCTGCGAAGAAACTACTCGCAGGTCGATACTATCACAGCAAGTTAACAAAACATTGCCCGGATCTTTTAATGCCGAAAATGTTCCAACGGATCCAGCACTTGTCGCGGATAATGCAGTGAAAGAGAAAATTAACGCTTATCGCCAAGATGTTGATGCGCATGCCGCCGCCGTCAGGGAAAGTTTACATGAAACTGCCGCCAATATTCCCGCTCAAAATGCAATAAGACTATTAAAAACTTACGGCACAAAAAAAGATATCGAAGTTCAAATTCCCAGCGAAAATGCATCCGAAATGCCACTACCGGACGAGGTACAGGAATTTATTAAAACTCATTCAAGCATTGAAATGGCTTTAGGCTTGAGAAAAAGTGGTATGGCACAAAAAACGATATTAGATCAAGGAACGGCCATACCGGAAAATTTTTCTCCCGAAGAATCAACATGGCTAAACATTATTGTCGGGTACGAAGAGGCCTATGAATCTGTGAAAAAAATTTTCAAAAGCGTTCCCGATGGAAGTGGTGAATTTGAAAATTTAACCGTTTCCGTGTTCTTTCAGTGGACGATCATGCGTATTGAATATCAAGGTGTTATTTATGAGGTTGCATTGCCGACGGCGTACGTGGTCGACGACAATGGAGATACCTGGATTGCGCTGTTTGGAATTAAAGATGGTTGCGCCGTTCGGATGAGTGAATGGACCAAGTATGATGCTACAAGCCCCGAAGAGACGGCAACTGCCATCTGCATGATGGCAGGCGAAAAATCCTGTCTCGAACTACGAGAAGAGGAGGAAAAATTGCGCGGGAGTTTGCGACAAAAAAGAGCATCGTTCGAGGAAAATGTGGCAAGAAAAAAAGCATCTTTGCGATCGGGGTAAAATTCATTACTCGGAAGAGAAAAACTGTGTAAAATGACACACCAGTAGTGTATCGCCGTATGTCAATGCGACACTGCAAAGGGTCCAGATCGAATAAAATTCTTCCCTAATTTTTGCAAAACATTTCCCGTAAAATCGCTACCAACACGCCCTTTGGATACGGTGGCAAAAAAACAGGTAATTTGGTCAGCAAATTGCTACAAAAACGGTGTTATGACAGCGCGGGAAGCAAAACGTACGAAAATCTTGGGCATCGATTTGGGTACAACAAATTCGTGCATGGCAGTTATGGAAGGCGGAAAAGCCGTGGTCATCCCTAATGCGGAGGGTGCGCGGACAACCCCGTCGATTGTAGCATTCGCCAAGAATGGCGAACGTCTGGTCGGACAGGCGGCCAAACGGCAAGCAATCACAAATCCTCAAAATACAATTTTTTCCATCAAGCGGCTTATTGGGAGAAAAAAGGAAGAAATCGATAAGGAATCGAGAAAATTTCCCTACAAAGTTGTCGCTGGAAAAAACGGCGACGCCTGGGTTGAGGTTAATGCTGGCGGTGAAAAAAAGCTCTTTTCTCCGGAGGAGATCTCTTCCATGATCCTTGCCAAGCTAAAGGCGGATGCAGAAAAATATTTGGGCGAGTCCGTTACAAAGGCTGTCATCACAGTGCCAGCATATTTCAATGATTCCCAGCGACAAGCGACCAAAGATGCGGGGCAAATCGCCGGATTAGAAGTACTACGTATTATTAATGAGCCTACGGCGGCATCGCTCGCCTATGGATTAGATAAGAAGAAGGAGGAAAAAATTGCCGTCTACGACCTTGGCGGTGGCACCTTCGACATTTCCATCCTCGAAATCGGCGATAGCGTTTTCGAAGTAAGGGCGACCAACGGAGACACACAACTGGGTGGCGACGACTGGGATGAGGCCATTATCAAATGGCTGGCTGACCAATTTAAGCTGGATACCTGCATTGATCTGCGCATGGACCCGATGGCTCTGCAGCGGCTCAAGGAGGAGGCGGAAAAGGCCAAAATCGCTCTTTCTTCGACGCAGGAAATGGACATCAACTTGCCGTTTATTACAGCAGACGCCTCTGGGCCAAAGCATTTAAATGTTAAGTTGTCCCGCTCGGAGTTGGAGCGAATTTGTGAGCCATTGGTAAAACGTACCGTACCACCATTTGAGGCCTGCCTTAGTGATGCGAAAATCAAATCTACCGACATCAATGAATTGGTACTCGTCGGCGGTATGACCCGAAACCCGCAGGTTATCGAAATTGCACGAACGCTCACCGGGAAGACACCAAATCAGGGGGTTAACCCAGACGAGGTGGTTGCCATCGGAGCCGCCATACAGGGAGGGGTGTTGCAAGGCGATGCGGGAGTTGGAGATATTTTGCTGCTGGATGTTACGCCGCTAACGTTTGGCATCGAAACGGCGGGCGGAATTTCCACGCCCATGATCGAGCGCAATACCACAATCCCCACCAAAAAGACGCAAACCTTCACTACATATGCAGACGGCCAAACCGGCGTGGATGTTCACATCCTCCAGGGAGAACGGTCGATGGCTTGCGACAACAAAAGCCTAGGAAATTTTCGCCTAGAGGGCATTCCCATGGCTCCGCGCGGAATTCCACAGATTGAGGTAACCTTCGATATTGATTCCAACGGCATTCTGCACGTAACTGCTAGGGACAAGGGTAGTGGGAAAGAACAGACCATTACCATAAGTGGCGGCTCCGGTTTGGATAAATCAGAAGTTGAGCGACTGCAGAAGGACGCGGAATTGTACGCGGCGGCTGATAGGGAACGGAAGGAAAAAGCCGAAGCGCGCAATCAATTGGATTCGACGATCTATCAAACGGGAAAGCAGTTGGAAGAGCTCAAGGATAAATTCTCCGAGGATGATCGCAATGGCATCCAGGGCGCCTTAGATGCGGCTAAGCAAGTGTTTGAAAATGCGGAAGCTTCCCCGGAGGAGATGAATCAAGCTCGTGAAACGCTGATGAAACAATTCCAAGCGGCAACGCAAAAAATGTACGCCCAATCCTCTCCGGCGGGCGGAGAAAGTGTCGCCGGGGCACAACCACCACCGCCGCCACCTGGCGCGGGTGCTGCCCAGGGCGGCGGTGAAAAGGTGGTCGATGCGGACTTTGAGGTGGTCGATGGCAAAAATTAATCAGGAAATGGGTTAATTCGAAAATTGGCCTGGCATTTGGGATGCCAGAAAAATTTCAAAAAAATTTGCCAAACAAAAAAAACGAACCCATAAGGGGGCCGTTATCCTCTGAGGAGGTGGTTCAACCCCCGTTGAGGGTTAAGAATTTCTAACCGAAAGGAGATGTGTTATGAGTAAATTAAGTGTTAAACCATTGGGAGATCGAGTGCTGGTCAAACGGCGAAAAGATGCCGAGCAGATCAAGGGCGGAATTGTCATCCCGGACACGGCAAAGGAGCAATCCCAGGAGGCTGAGGTTATAGCCCTCGGAACGGGGAATGTGTGCGAGTGCAAGGACGATTGCTGCAAAGATAAAAAAATAAATTTCGAGGTTAAAATCGGTGATCATGTACTTATTAATCGCTATGGCGGCAATGAGATTAAAATTGATGGGATAGAATACCTCATCATACGGCAGAATGATATTCTGGCGATTCTCTCCTAAAAAAAATATAAATTTAACAATAAAACCAGAAAGATAAGACTATGGCTAAACAATTAATTTTTGATGAAGAGGCCCGGAAAAAAATTCTAAAGGGCGTCGAACTGTTGGCAAAAGCGGTCAAAACGACACTTGGTCCCAAAGGGCGCAATGTGCTCATCGATCGTAAATTTGGAGCACCAATGGTAACAAAGGACGGGGTAACCGTTGCCAAGGAAATTGAGTTGGAGGACCATTTTGAGAATATGGGAGCACAAATGGTGCGCGAGGTGGCCTCTAAGACCGCTGACAAGGCTGGGGATGGAACCACAACGGCAACGGTTTTGGCGGAGGCCATTTACAAGGAAGGCCTTAAAAATACAGCGGCCGGCGCAAATCCAATTTCGCTAAAGCGTGGAATTGACAAGGCCGTGGATGCGATTGTTGTGCAACTGCGCAAGAAATCCAAAGCAGTCAGCGGCCAAGAGGAAATTCGCCAGGTGGCAACCGTTTCCGCGAATTGGGACACGGTCATCGGAGGAATGATCGCCGATGCCATGGAAAAAGTTGGCAAGGACGGGACTATCACCGTCGAGGAAAGCAAGGGCATCGAGACGTCCCTCGATGTGGTAGAGGGCATGCAGTTCGATAAAGGCTATCTAAGCCCATACTTCGTGACAAACGCCGAGTCCATGGAATGCAGCCTCGAGAACGCTTATGTGCTCATTTCGGAGAAAAAAATTAGCGCACTTAACGATTTGCTGCCAATTCTGCAGGCGGTGGCGCAGGCGGGAAAGCCATTACTGATCATCTCCGAGGACGTGGATGGGGATGCCCTTGCCGCTCTTGTGGTCAATAAGCTGCGGGGTACCCTGCAAGTTTGTGCCGTAAAAGCTCCCGGCTTTGGCGATCGTCGTAAAGCTATGCTTGAAGACATCGCCATTCTTACCGGAGGCAAGTGTATCACCGAGGACTTGGGTATTAAGTTAGAAAACGTTACTCTTGCCGATATGGGGCGAGCGAAACGCATCAGCGTAGATAAAGAAAATACAACTGTCGTGGAAGGCGGTGGAACAAAGGATGCCATCAATGGACGTATTAAGCTCCTGCGCAGGCAAATTGAGGATGCCTCTTCCGACTACGATCGTGAAAAACTCCAGGAACGTCTTGCTAAATTATCCGGTGGAGTGGCTGTCATTAGCATCGGTGCGGCCACGGAACCGGAAATGAAGGAAAAGAAAATGCGCGTGGAGGATGCGCTTCATGCAACCCGTGCGGCCGTGGAAGAAGGTATTTCCGTCGGAGGAGGCGTTGCCCTGCTTCGCGCAGCCAATGTCGTCACCGGGTTAAAATTGGAAGGCGATGAGGCCATTGGTGCGGATATTGTTGTCCGGGCAGTAAAAGCGCCGTTGCATGACCTATGCGCAAATGCCGGCGTGGAAGGCCCATGGGTCATACGCGAAGTACTCAAGTCCGATAACTGGTCCTGGGGTTATAACGTGGCCACCGGAAAGTTCGAAGATCTCGTGGCCTCCGGCGTGGTGGATCCAACGAAAGTAACCCGCTCGGCCCTGCAAAACGCCGGATCAGTGGCTGGATTGATGCTTACAACGGAATGTATGATTGCAGACAAACCGGAAGAAAAATCATCCGCGCCAGTCATGCCCGGTGCCGGCGGAATGGACTATTAGCCACCTGAGCGTGAACTTTGGAATTTTTCAAAGTCCACGCCTAATATTTCCAGCCACGGGTGGGTTATAGGCCCAATTGTGCGGCAAAGTGAGGTCGAACGCCAAAATTTACGATTGACCGTTTGTCACCTTGCTCCGATTTTCCGACGCGGGCAGCTAGCTCAGCGGTTAGAGCAACCGGTTTACATCCGGTAGGTCGTAGGTTCGAATCCTATGCTGCCCACCAGTAGTGGTGTGTATCGATTTCCAAATAATTGTTGAAGCACGTCGGTATATTTGTAGCAATTGCGCCAATGAGGGTAAGTTTGCGGTGGTTGCGTCGATGGTTGCCCGAATTGGACGCGAATGTTGACGATATTTGCAACGCCCTTGTGGGTCTTGGGATTGACGTGGAATCTCGAAATTTTATTGGGATTCCGCAGCAATTTTTGGTCGTTGGTCGGGTGGTTTCATTCGACCAACACCCATTGGCCGAGCGGTTACGCATTTGCCTGGTGGACGCGGGAGAAGCGCAGCCGAGACAAATTGTCTGCGGCGCAACAAACTTCCATGCCGGGGATCACGTACCCGTGGCTCTTCCAGGCTGTATCATGCCCGATGGGGCAAACATTCAAGCCACGGACTTCCGCGGAGTACGTTCCGATGGAATGTTGTGCAGTGGGCGTGAATTGGGTCTTTCCAATGACCACGACGGCCTGCTCATTCTTAGGGCCACCGCCGTCGGAAAACCTCTGCATATGCTATTTTCAAATTTTGGCGATACGATTTTAGATTTGGAAATTACGGCCAACCGTGGAGATTGCATGAGTCATTTGGGCATCGCCCGCGAGCTTGCCGCCCGCTTTGATTTACCAATAGCCGCGGAATATGAAGAATGCGCAGCAAGCGGCACTACCGAAAATTCGCTTCTTCGGCAATTAAGCCTGGAAAGTGGTGATTGCCATCAGTTTATCGCGTGGGCCATCCGCGGCGTTAAAATTGAAAAAAGTCCCGATTGGCTGCGGAAGGATTTGGAGAGCATTGGCCTGCGATCCGTTAACAACGTCGTTGATATTACGAACTGGATTCTCTGGGATTCAGGCCAGCCGCTTCATGCTTTCGATGCGGGAAAAATTCATGGCCGCCGGCTACACATACGTCGGGCATTCCCCGGGGAAAAAATAATTGCCTTGAACCACAGGACCTACGCGTTGGACGAAGAGACCATGGTCATAGCCGATGATGAACGCGCACTAGTAATCGCAGGAGTTATGGGTAGTGTGGATGCGGAGGTGGACGATCAATCGGTGGATATAGTCATTGAAAGCGCCACATTCAATTCTCAATCCATTCAAAGGGCGGCAAGAAAGTTGGGCATCCATTCCGATGCTTCTCAGCGCTTTGCCCGCGGAACGGATCCACTTGGAGCATTTCCTGCGGCACGGCTGGCTGTTAGCATGATCACGGAACTTTGCGGCGGTGTGGCTGACCCGGAACCTGTCGTTGCCTGCGCTTTCAACAAGGCCTTCGAAAGCCCGCAAATTTCGCTAAATGGAGATTTTGTGCGAGAAAAATTTGGCATGCCAGTCCCTGATGACGCCATTGAACATGCTCTCAAGAGATTACACTTTAATGTTCGACATACCGAAGGTCAATGGTCCGTACTTGTTCCCTCATTTCGCGCCGCAGACGTAACCGCTCCGGTTGATCTAGTTGAAGAGTTCATACGCTTTTATGGCGTCGAAAAGCTCGGTTGCCGGCCGGTTCGCATGGAAGCGGTTGCGCGGGATGATGATGGAAGTTTTTGCCTACAGCGGTCGGCGGCGGAATTGCTTACGGCCCTTGGCTTTTGCGAGTGTTATAACTATTCCACGCGCAGCGGGAATGAGATGGAAAAATTGAGTACCGGAGAACAGGTGCGCGGTTTGGCATTACAAAATCCACTGAACCAGGATCAATCACATCTGCGCTTCAGTCTGCTGCCTGGGCTTTTGGAAACACTCAATCATAATTTACGTAATGGCAATGTCCCCATCAAACTTTTTGAAATCGGCCGCATCTGGGATGTCACACTTGACGGCGACAAATGTGCGTACGAAGCACTGGCCATTTCTTGGGTGCAGCTGGGTGAATCGGCGCGTCCCGGATGGGATATCTATCCATCGCCGAATTTTTACTCCATGAAAGCAATTGGAGAAAAAATCGCAACTCTTGCGGGAATTGCTCCAAAAAACTCTCAGTTTTTCCTGACGGAGGCGCCCCTGTGGCAGGGGGGCCATTGCAGTCAGTTTGGTATATTGCCAAAATTTCCTTATATTTTTCATTGTGGCTTGTTGGATGTGCGCCGGGTGGCGGATGTTGGCATTTCAAAGTTCGTTTGGGCGGGAGAATGGTTAATTTTACCGGAATTTTTCAACCACATCACTCCGTCCGTTGGATTCCGCCATTTTAGTACATTTCCATCTGTAACTCGTGATTTGTCTGTGATTGCCGACGATTCCATGCCAGCGGAAACCATTCGCATTGCTGTCGGAAAATGCATCCAAAAATCCCTACCAGCCGCCGTTCGCCTGGCGGATCTGTGGATCTTTGACATCTATAAGGGCAATGGCATATCGGATGCAAAAAAAAGCGTCGGCCTTCGCTTTGGCCTGGAACGTGCCGATCGGACCATCGGTGAGGAAGAAATTCAAAATATTTTTTCAGAAATTATTACCCGTGTGGCCCAAACGAAAAACCTCTCCGTGCGCGCCGGATAATTTACCCCATTGCCGATGGCGTCAACACGCCCAATTTAATCTTTTATTAAACCCGTTAGAATTCGTAGCCGAGTGATAAATTGGCAGAGTGGCAGCGATATTTTATCCCGCAGGTGCCAGACCATTGGCCGCGAATTTCCCAATGGGAGTGCAGCCGTTTGCGGAAACTTCCCGAACAGGTGAAGAAGTCATTTGGCCCATTGCCCATGTCCATGGAAAAGGTATTTCGAATCCCTCCGTAGTCCGTGAAGATACTTGTCATTTTTCGCATAACCTGTCGTTGCCACCCAAAGTCACACTGTAGTTTAAATGGACGGATCTCGTATTTGTTGCCATCCATTTCTTTTTCAAAACTCAAGCCCAATATCATATCAACAATGTGGTTGTCGACGGATGGGACGACCCGGGCCCGCGCGTAAGCCGTATATAAACCGGAAAGCTCCGGCGCAGAAAAATTGGCCAAAGTTTCCGTATCAAACATTTCCGTAAGGTATGTTTCGAATTGCTGCTGATCCGCCTCTGTTGGAGGAAGCGCATAAATATTAGCGTGGAAAAAGGTGTAGCGCAGATCAACCTTTGGACTAATTCGCACGCCTTTGAGGCGGAATACTTCGCGCATGAAAGCAACCTTGCCGTGGAAAGAAGCATCATCAAATTTTTCCGGCTTACCATCATACCGGCGGACCTTATTGTTGCCAAGGTTGATGGCACCCATGGCGCACAGATTCATCTTTTGCCGTTTTTCATTATAGAATTCGCCGGAAACAAAGGCACTTCCCGCCGTCTCTTTGCACGTCGCACCGTAAAAATCCTCAGCCATTGGCCCAAAGAAATTGGATTGACTGCGCACCTGCCCAATGCCGAAGCCGTAGCGAAGATATAAACTATTGGATACGTGGCGGCTCCAGTCCTCGCCGAGGAAGGCGCCGTAAAAGTGACTTGAGTTGCCTAAATCACTGTCGTCCACGTCGCAACGTTCATAACCACCGAAAACCAAAACAAACGGATCGTTATTGCCCTTTATGTCGCAGGAACGCCGATCAATGGCCTGCAGCATTTTAAACATGAAGGTCCTCTTGGCGCGCATTATATTCCGACTCAGGCATACGCGATTCATTTGCGGCAAAGCCGTGAACGAGTGAACAATACGCACCTCTCCGGACGCACCGTCTCTACCGGTGGCACCAGGAGCCCCAGTATCACCTTTTTGGCCCTGAATTCCTTGGATGCCCTGCACGCCAGTATCACCTTTCTCGCCCTTAACCTTTATTTGAAAGTCGGAATTATTTGCCAGGTCATCGGCGACGCCGGATTTGAACTCATCGTTTAATGCCAGCTCGGATGCCACTTCCGAAGCGGTTGGGCCATCCTCGCCGTCGGCACCGCTTTCGCCCTGTGGTCCCTGTTCGCCCTGTTCGCCTTGTATAATTTTCTGGAAATCCGAATCCGCCTTCATGTTGCCGGCCACGTCGGAGATAAACGCTTC
>JAIRWT010000010.1 GCA_031268795.1 Puniceicoccales bacterium | reverse complement strand
GCAAAAATGGAAATGCTAACCTGGCAGAAAATATGTATGCCCCCCTATTCAATTGGGCCGCATCTGGGATTGTAATCCCCCCCCCCCCCCCCCCCAGCGAATTGCTTCTTTGCTTTATTTCCATAGCCCTTACGATGTTTCTCCTGCCAATTATCAATATGCTAGTACCTATGACAATTTCCTGTTTGCCATAGCTGGCACGGATGGTTTGGAGGCATATTTGCGGGAAAGTGGAAAAAACTTTCGACAACTAAAAACCTATTTGACTCTAAGAAAAACGAATTTTTGCGCTACCCCCAAAGAGCGGGTTGTTTATATTGGAAATTTATGGGACCCCCGCCGCAAAAATGAGTTGGGGAAACTCTTTCAACTACTTGACGAAACCGATTATTGTGATTTCTATGGCGCGACATGTGCCTGGCGAAGAAAACACTTACGTTCCTGGAGGGGTGAAATTTACTTACAGGGCCTTAGGGATGTGCAGGACATCATGGAGTCCGCCGGAATTGCACTTCTTTTGCACCACAGGCAGCAATATGAGACTGGGTCGGCGGTGTATCGCGATTTTGAAGCCCTTTCCTCATCATGCATAATCATTACTGAAAAAACTGCCTTCATGGTTGAAAAATTCGAAGATTGCGTCCTGTTCATTGATACGGACAGACCCGTTGAGGAAATTTTTGAGCAAATCAATGCGCATGTGAAATGGATTCATGCACACCCGGAGGAGGCGATTGAAATGGCACGCCGTTCGCATCAAAGATTTTGCGACAAATTTTCCCTGGAAGTGGAATGCAAAAAGATCCTCAAGTTCGTCGATGAGATTTCCTCGGATTTCCCGGCCCGCCAATGTGATAACCTGGTGGCTAATAAGGAATTATCAGAATCTCTTTAACTTTCAAATATCTACCTTTAATCGCAACCGATTAAAAATTTTTAAAATTTTCGCCCAGCTCGCGGAGACTCTCGCTTACAATTTCAACGTCACTAAATGGAATGGACAAGCCGCGCGATATCTGGCTTTTCTCGTGTCCCTTCCCGGCAATGATCAGAATCCCCCGATGGGTCAGTAGAGACTTTGCTGCAAAAGAAATGGCCTCCCGTCGGTCATGTATAATGCGGTAATTTCTCCTGCGAAATCCTCTGGTAATTTCTTCGGCGATGAGTTCCGGTGCTTCAGAGCGCGGATTATCATCTGTCACAATAGTGAAATCGCCGTAAATTTCGGCGATTCTCGCCATCTGTGGCCGTTTCCCTCGATCCCGATCACCACCACAACCGAAAAGCGTCCAGAGGGGACAAGCATATCGCTGGCGTAAGGTTGTGAGAGTTTGCTCCAGTGCGTCGGGACTATGAGCAAAATCGATAAATATCTCTCCTCCGCTTTCAACGGATAACCGTTGAAGGCGGCCACAGACTGGAACAAAGGAGGAAATACGATCTAAAAATTCCGGCAGACGCCACGGGCAATCATTGGCAACAGCGGCCAAGGCTTGTAGCAGATTCATGGCATTAAATGTTCCTAGGAGGGCCGTTGAAAACGAATGATTCTTACCTGCGCGAGAAAAATGGACAATCATTCCAAAATTAGTTCGTTCGCAATGGAGTAATTGCCAATCTGCTTGATGACTTTTCCCAACGATGACATATTTTTGTCCACAAAGAATGGAGATAAGTTGCTGGCCACGGGGATCATCTCCGTTGATAACGGAACACTTGGGAATTATTCCGTTGCGCCCATCAAAGAGGCGCAATTTGGTGTTGAAGTAGGCGTCCATATGCCCGTGGAAATCCAGATGATCACGGGAAAGATTAGTGAAAATAGCACAGTCAAACCGTATGCCATAGACTCTATGCTGCGCCAGTCCGTGTGAGCTAACTTCGAGAGCGACGGAATCACAACCTTCATTGATCATTTGCCGGAAACTTGAAAAAATGCTCTGGGCATCCGGTGTAGTTTGTTTGGCCGGTTCGACGTGTTTGTCCCACGCAATTTCTACGGTGCTTACAAGTCCGCAGTGCGCACCTAAAAGATGCCGAATAGCGTGAGCGGTGGTTGTTTTGCCGGAAGTTCCCGTAATGCCAAAGACATGCAAGGATTTGTCTGGAAATTCACACCAGCGGCATTGGGCTTCCGCCCAGGCGACGGAAGCATCTGGAACTTTTAAGCTGCAAATTTGTTCGGGAAGGTTGGAAGAATGCTCACCGACAATCGCCACCACACCACGTTGAATTGCCGCACCAATAAAATTACGCCCGTCTTCAACCGGCCCAGGGATGGCAAAAAAAACTTTTATTCCCGGTTCAACATCGGTGGGAATTTGTTCGTGATGTCGGTAGAGACCGGTGACGGAAGCATCCGCGGGAAAAATTTCATTTCCTGGAAAAATATCATGCCACCGCTTCACCTGAGCGCCTAAAACCGTTAAACCTTGGTTACGATTTTATCGGCAAGGCCGTACTCGATGGCCTGTTGAGCGTTGAGATAAAAATCTCGATCCGTGTCCTTGCGGACTTTCTCCAGGGGTTGACCAGAGGCACTTGACAGAATGCAGTTCATTCCTTCCCGGATACGCTCCATTTCCTCCGCTTGAATGTTAATGTCTACCGCCGGTGCGTAAATTTGTCCTGAGATAAGAGGTTGATGGATCATCACCTGCGCGCTTGGGTATAACAGGCGATGTCCCTTTTTTGGTGCGCAAAGAAGTATGGATCCCATGCTGGCGGCCATGCCAGTCACTACCACGGTTACCGGCGAAGAAATCAGCTTAACGGTATCATAGATGGCCATGCCAGATGTTGTATGCCCGCCTGGGGTGTTGATATAAAAAGTAATGGGTTTACCCGGATCAACCAAATCGAGGTAAATCAATTTTTCCACGATGTCCTTTGCCGAACGCTCATTGACGGCACCCCAAAGAAATACTCGGCGCTCCTCCAGGAATCTTTCCTGGATTTTCATCATTACCGGCACATCTTTTTTTTCGTCTTCCGCCTCTTCGCGATCGTCATCATCATCCATTTTCATCATCAATCTCCAATTCCGTTTCCACCGGACGCGCATAGTCAACGTCCGGAAATCCAAATCCAAAAAGTTTCAAAAAACCAGCAACATACGCATCATAATCAGTTTCTGTGCGCAAATTTTCCGTTGTCAGTGCTGGCCATGCCGCTGCCACCGCCGCCTGCACATCTTTGCGGAGCTCCCAATTATCCATGCGAATGCGATTGGTTTCGTCAATCATCGCTTTCCCGGCGTAAAACTCTAAAAATAGACGACACATTTGCTCGATACATCCCTCGTGGAGGAGCATTTCTTTCATAACCTTGAATAAAAGAGAAATATACAGTGGGACAACTGGAATAGCCGAACTCGCTTGCGTAATAACCGCCTTGTTGACGGAAATAAACGCCTGGCCATTGATCGATTTCAATCGTTTTCGGATTTCTTGCGTCGCCCGATCCAAATCTTCCTTTGCCCTACCGATTGTACCGTCTTTGTAAATGGGCCATGTGAGTTCCGGGCCAATGTAGCTGTAAGCCACCGTGCATATCCCAGGTGCCAAAACGCCACCTTCGCGCAATGCCTCCATCCACAATTGCCAATCTTCACCTCCCATCACTGCCACCGTTGCACTTATTTCCTCCTCCGTGGCCGGATCGATGATCACCTCGTGCACAATGCCTCGGTCCGTGTTGACCGTCTTTCCAAGGAATGCTTTACTCGTGGGTTTTAACACCGAGTTGAATATTTGTCCAGTTTTGGGGTGTGTCCGTCGCGGAGAGGCTAAACTGTAAATGACCAAATCAACCGTACCAAGTGAGTTCTTAATCGCTGCCACCGTTTGTGCTTTGATGGCATCGGAAAAGGCATCGCCGTTAATATTGATGGCTTTTACACCAGGGCAACTGCGTCGCAATTCCTCGTTAAAGGCTACGGTATTGTACCAGCCGGCTGAGGCTGTACGATCTCCTTGCGCCGGACGCTCAAAATATATCCCAACGGTGTTCGCATGACCCCCAAATGCGGCGCTAATGCGACTGGCGAGACCATACCCCGTGGATGCGCCAATGATCAATACATTTCGTATGCCGCCGATGGGTTTTTGTTTTTGGACATGAGCAATCTGTTCCCGCACGTGTGAGGCGCATCCGGCCGGATGGGCAGTTGTGCAAATAAATCCCTTAATGCGCGGCGCAATAATGCTCTTTGCCATGTTAGGGTTGGTTTAATTCTTTTTATCCCCGGTGGAAGCATTTTTTGTCACGTCAGCCGGCCCAAGCACATCAATGTAACTAATGGTTTGTGGTGCGATGCCGATAAGGTAACGACGACCCTCACACTCGGCAATGGCCAAATGATGTTTCGCACCGAGCGCAAGCGTGTCGCCGATGGAGATTTTTGCCACCTTTTTTGCGAGGCCGTTACGTTTGCGCAGATAGACGATGCTACCGGCCAACGCTCCAATGGCAATAATCATGGCAATCGATTTAAATAGTATCCTTTCGACGGATATCCGCGGTATCATTGGTGCCGCGGAAACATCCCAATCCCCCACGTTAACGGATGCGACCCGCAAATCGTCGCCGGTGGTGGCATTCGCAATTGTAGCATGCGTAGATTGCGGGATTCGCAATGTGGTAATAGGTGCATTGTTAGCCAGGCGCTTATCCGTAAGCCGCTTGGCAATTATCACATATGCCATGAGAATAAACACCGCGGCGCATATGAGAAAGAAGCGTTTCACGCGAAACCTCTGGTAAAAAATCCGTTTCTTTGCAACCCTTTTCGGAAAATGGCGACCTATTACATCTATCATCCTGAAGGCTTTAGCGCTAAAAAAATATGCCACCCGCATCACACGGAGGCACACCATCTGCTGCGAGTGTTGCGAGCAACGGCACGGGATAGACTCTTTGTTTTCGATGGAAATGGTGCCGTAGGTCGGTGCTCTTTGCAGTGCGTAGAAACCAAATCTTGCACGGTTCTCGTTGAAGAAGTTGTGAATTTTCCACCACCACCGCCACTCATCCTCCTGCAGGGGGTTGTAAAAAATTCCGTCATGGATCAGATTATTCATCAGGCAACGGAATTAGGTGTAACACAAATTTTTCCCATTATCGGCGCCAATGGTGCGGTTTGCATGGATGGGATCCACACGGCTAGGCGCCTGGAGCACTGGCAACAAACTGCGATTAGCGCCTGCAAGCAGTCTAAAAATTCATTCTTGCCACAAATTTTCCACCCGTATTCATTGAATGTGGCATTGGAGGCATTGACCGAAAAAACGTTCGGAATCGTGGCGGCACTACAGGGAAACTGCCGTCCGTGGTCGGAATGCATCTCAGAAGTAGCATTCGCCACGTCCATTGCTGTGGCAATTGGCCCGGAAGGTGATTTTTCCGGCAACGAATATGCAGCCCTGATGGCTGCAAAATTTTTTCCACTTACCCTGGGGTCGCGTATTTTGACTACACAAACGGCAACCGTTGCTCTTCTGGGAACCATTCAGCTGACATGCCGTTTGAAAGAAATTTTTACCCCGCTGGTCGGGATGGCCGGATTCGAACCGGCGACCTCTACGTCCCGAACGTAGCGCTCTACCAGACTAAGCTACATCCCGCCCCGAATACACCATGAATGGAACTTCCCAAATCACCGCAAGCGCAAAAACAGATGCCAATTTTTGGTAATAACCGCGGAAAATGAATTCCACCGCCTAATAAATTTATTCACCGCCGTTGATGCTGATATTTAGACTCCTTCCTTCGCCGCGCACGGAAAGCTCTTCATTTGCCAGGCGCAAAGCCTCCTCGGCCATTCTCCTGGTGACATTGTCCGCACCGCGTTTGGCGATGGTAAATGTTTCTAACTTTTCCGCCTCAAGAAATAAATGTTTCAAACTTTCCACTGTAATCGTCAACGTGCAACTGTCAACGGTAACTTCCTTTAAATTTGAAAATTGTGCCAATTGCCGAATGTCATTAATGTGCAAAGGACCTTTTCCTTTGACATTAGGCGTATAGATTAGGCGACCCACTCCACTACTACGCGTATTATCTTTGACTTTAGCGGAAACAACGGCGCCCATATCTGATGGCGCCGTCCCCAGTGGACCAGACACAAGTGGGGCGCCAACGTTCGGCGACTGTCGAACTTGCATAAATTCATCACCTAGTCCACATTTATCATAGTACTCTTTCAAGCTGGCGATGGAAGCATCTGGGAGGCAGTGCTCCCTGGCATAGTTGGCGAGACCGATGGGCGAATCCCTGCCGTAATCCGCATCTGTAAATAGATCTTCGAGCAGGAAAATTTTTTCTTTTAGCGTTTTGCCGCCGTCGTATGCGAAAAGTGCATCAAGAATGGTTTTGGCAATGTGCTTTTGTGTATCATTCCCGCTTAATGCGGCAACAAAAATATCGGCGTTGCTGCCTGATCCTGCTGAGATTTGCTCACCGGTGGGAATTAACCATTGCGCAAAGGACGCCACCTGTTGTTCCGTTATTTTTTCCCCAGACTTAAATCCAATGCCATGACACATTTTCGCTAGTTCAGTCATATCATCTTGCGCTTGTACATCATCTGTTTTCCCGCCAATATTATACCCCGGGGCCGGACCTTGGGAAATGTCCTGCTGCGAAATGGCGGAAATTACATCATTGTCGTCCACGTTAACACTGGCACGCTGGTATAAATTTCTAATATCCTCACTTGCGGAAGTGTCAAAGTTGCCCTGCGCGGCGATGTACGCATAAAGATTTACGGCCGGAATAGCGGTTGTTTTTTTCTGCAACAATTCTTGTTGTTGTTGAATATTTAATTTGTCGAAGAGCTCCAGGGCACTGGCGCGTGTATTAGGATTCGAGCAAGCGGCCATTGCCACCGTTACCCCTTCGTGGTCAGCAACATTTAAAAGGTCGAAAATTGTTTTCCCTTCCCTGGGTGTCAGTGTACTGTTTGCGCGTGCGAGTAATGGCTGTAATTTTGATTCTAAATCACTCCGGGACGCAAATGCCAGCTTAAAAGTTGCCTCTTTCCCGAAAGTGCTTACATAAGAACAAAACTGCGGAAAACGAAGTTCTCCTCGGAAGAGCTTTTGAAGCCCATCCCAAAAACCATTTACATCGACTCTGGAGAGCCCGGAAAAGCTTGCCGCGGTTACACTATCCATCGGCCTGATCGCACTTGTCATAACACAATAAGTATAGTAGTATCTTTTTTAAGTAGCAAGAAGTTTTTGTGCTTATGTGTTATTTGTGGGAAAATGCACACCATCCTAGATGCAACGTATTGGCTTTAAGCGATTTCGCAATTTTTCCGCGCGGTAGATGTACATCATGGATTCAAATGTTGATCGTCTATTTCCAGGCTGAATTGCATAATCGTAAGTATTGGCCACTCGAACCTCCCTGCGAATGGATTCCAGGCGCGACTGGAGCTCTTTCTTTGATATTACCCCCCTACGGCGAATGCGCCGTACGAGAACATTATCCGGTGGCGGAATCAAAAAAACACTCACCACGCGGTCGTGGAGCATTGCATTCACACTATCCTGAGCAAGTTCGCACAACTTCGCCGCCCCCTGAACATCAACATTAAGGAGGACATCCAAATCATCTTGAAAATGGCGAGCAATTTCCCCGCGCGTTAGCCCATAGAAATGCTCCCCGTGCACACGGGAATATTCTAAAAATTCCCCACGATCCCGCATGCGCATAAATTCGTCCTTCGTGGTAAAATGATAGTCTACGCCACTGGTTTCGCCAATACGAGGTTGGCGCGTGGTTGTGGTGATGGCGGCAACAATTTGCTCTGAAAATGCTCCAACGATGTTCCGGCAGAGGGTTGTTTTTCCAACGCCCGTTGGCCCTGAAATAATGAAAATTAGAGGCAATGCCATCGAAGCGGTGGAGAGTCCCTTGGAATTGGTGTTAAGTCAAGATTTCGCGCATTCAAAAGATGAAGTCATCGCGCAACACCGTCCTTTCGGGGACACAAATAATCCCATCAACGAGGATGCAACCGTTGGATTCGTAGCCATTGGGCTTTCCGTCGGAGACAAGTCGTACGCGGTCGCCAATGCGTGCGTCTTTATCAACGATGGCATTACGAATGTAGCAATTTTTTCCGATTCCGCATGGAATTGCTCCGTTTGGCGTATGCCTTTTTTCAAAGGCGTCATTCCCCATCACCAAAACATCTTCCAGGCATGAATTTTCACGAATGACCGATCTAATGCCAATCACGCAGCGACGTAGAACAGCACGGTCAATGAGGCATCCGTCGCCGATAATGACGCGCTCCATGGAACATCCATTAATTTTGGACGCGGGCAAATAGCGCGGTTTTGTAAAAATTGGATGCTTCTCATCGAAAAAATCAAATGGGGGAATAATGTCCGTTAGGGCCAGACTTGCGGCAAAAAAAGAGCGCACGGAGCCGATATCCTCCCAATAGCCATCGAAAAGATATGTGTACATTGGCGTTCCCTGATATAATAATTTCGGCAAAATATCTTTACCGAAATCATTTTCATTTCCTGCCAATGCTCGCTTAAGCGTTTCAAAACGAAACAAATAGTTCCCCATAGACGCAACGCAATAGGTTTGGCTGGCATCGAGGTTGTGATGGACATATTCTTCTTTTGGTAGTAAAAGTCGGCGAATTTGCTCATCGGTGCTGGGCTTTTCTTCAAAGTTGCGGATTCGCATGTCAGGACACAGTTCCATGACCCCGAGTTGGCGCACGATACTGCTTGGGACAATTTTCCCAGAAATGGTAACTTCCGCATGGGAGTCCAGGTGCGCTTTTACCATGGCGGAAAAATCCATGCGGTAAAGGTGATCCCCCGCAAGAATGAGCACCAAATCATCGTCGGAAAGATTGATGTAATCCAAATTTTTCCGAACCGCATCGGCCGTCCCCTCATACCAGGTGTGATCTTTCCCATCAACTTGTTCGGCCGGTAGGACTTCCACAAACCCGCCGGCAAATGGATCAAAGTTATATGTTTCGGCGATGTGTCGGTGGAGTGAACGAGTATGATATTGGGTCAGCAAATAAATTTGATTATAGCCCGAGTGGATGCTGTTGCTGATGGCAATATCAACGAGTCGGTATTTGCCACCGATGGGTACCGCCGGTTTGCACCGACCTTTGGTGAGAGGAAAGAGGCGGCTGCCCACGCCCCCGCCCATAATAATTGTTTGCACGCGAGGTTGACGCATTACATCATAGTATAATTAACATTCGTAAAAACTCAAAACAATTCCAGAGGCTTCTCACTTTTACGAATAAGTCGCATAATACGCGATACTTATACGAATTACTCGCTCATTCGAAAATATATGAAAATTTTTACCTGCCATGGCGATAAAATTGTTTCCCGCCTTTGGTTATGCATGGGGAAATTAATTTAGCGGCGGGAACGGCCTGGTTTTGTCTCCTGGGCCGCATTGATAATTTCCGCCGGGGTGGCTACCGCGGTGCCAAATTTCCCGACGACGATCCCAGCCGCTGTATTTGCAAAGCGTGCGGCTTCTTCCAAATCCTTGCCAACGGCTAAACTAATGGAAATTGCAGAGATAACTGTGTCTCCGGCTCCGGAAATATCAAAAACTTCCCGAACGGACGTTGGAACCTGGCGTAGGACCTGGCCATCTTTGCACAGCAGCATTCCCTGATCACTTAATGTTATGACAAGATATTTCGGCGCATGGGATTGGTAAATTTTTTTACAAACGCCCTGCCAATCGACGGATCGTCCTTTTTCCCGTTCCATTTCCGCCATTTCCAATGCCTCATTGGCACTCGGCGTGATGAGATCAACGCCGGCATAGCGTAAATTGTGTTGTGGATTTGGGTCTGCAGCCACGAAACAGTTATTTTTGTGAGCGAGGTCAATGGCGGAATCAACCAGTTGCTGCGTAAGTGTGCCTTTGGCGTGGTCCGACAAAATGAGCAGATCCGTATTTTGGAAGATGTCATTGAAGCTTTCCGTTATCCGGTCAAAGGAAGTTTTACTCGTCATATTCCCCCGGTCTACCCGGCACAGCTGTTGCCGTTTTGCCATGATGCGCGTTTTAACAATCGTCTGCACGTCGTTGGTTCGCAACCGCATATCAAACAAAATTTTATTATCAACGAGCAAATTTTGCAGCCGATCCCCGGCGGCGTCCATTCCCAAAGGTCCTATCACTTCGACGAGCGAACCAAACGTTTTCAAATTCAGGGCCACGTTGGCAGCACCGCCCAGCAACCAGATATCCTCGCGCACATTGACAACTGGAACGGGTGCCTCAACCGAAAGCTGGTTCGCATCGCCCATCACGTAATGATCGAGAAAAAGATCCCCAAGTACAACCGCACGAATACCTACGGCACGATCTAAAATCGACTGCATAATTGCCTCCCGATTGGAGGAAGCAGTTTTTGGCACCATTGTAAATATTTTGTTAATACTGATTTCAATCGATCTCCGTTTCTTGTATTCAACCGGGAACCATGAATTAGCCAGCCCCGGCTGCCGGCTGTTCCCTATCGTAACGAGTACGCATATCAGGGTTACTTAAAATTCTATGGGCTTCATTTATATCCTGAAATTTCTCTGTGGCCACCTGATTATTTTGATTTTTATCCGGATGCCATTTATAAGCCATTTTCCTGAAGGCAACCTTAATCTCCGCCTGCGTAGCTCCCCGCTTTACACCAAGGATCGCATAAAAATCTTTATTTGGAAATTCTTTTTGAATTCCGGGAAAGTCGGAAGATCTAGAGAAGCCAGAGTCAGCACCACCAATCCACGCCCCGTTGTCGAATCCGGCGGGAATAGATCCCCCAAAATATCTTTTAAAAAATTCACCAAATATCTCTGCACTACGGCTAACATCATCTGGACTACTTCCAATACGTGATTGCCCATCCGGATAATCGAAAGCATGTGAGCCGGGCCGAAATTTTGGCAATTCTTGATGCGGATGTTCCAACGGTGGCGTTGCCGATTCAAAAGTAGACTTGTTCTCGCTTTGGGCGGTCTTGCCGGGAAACCGGCGAAATGTGTAAACCGTCAGACAGAGCGTGAAAATAATAAAGGAGGCTATGCCACAAATTTTGGCAAAATTTATCGCAAATAAACCAAATTCGTACTAACACCTGCGATCAAACTTGTTCCAGGAATATCAGCACCGGCCCCTTGTGGTGGCGGAACTGATAAAATATTCAGCAATTTTGCCGAAGTCCAGCCCCTAAGGAGGTGCATGGCATATATTCTTCGGTTGAAGTTCGGAGTGTCAATAAATTTTTCTTTGCAGAAATCAATCTTTGCACATAATTCATAACGCCATATTGGAGAATTTCGGCTAACTCCGAAGAGTTAAGTTGTTTGTAGTCATTACTCGCACATAGCTAGACAATTCACGCAATTTATGCAAAAGCCGCAGCCGCATCTTCCGCATCAAGCTCCGCATCAGGATTCCCAAGGGGCGTTATTTCGGCATATAGAATAATAGCACCATCATCGCTGCGAGTCGCGCCGGAAATGTCTTTTTCTTCAATAAATTGTTCCTCGCTCAGAAAACTTTGTGCAACGAATAAGCATGTAAAAATTTTAAATGTTTGTGCACATGCGTTCGGCAGAAAAAGCGCGGGCGCGATTACATTTGGAGACATTGTTGTAGTACCAAAACATATGCGTAAATTATTGTGAGTGTCGCGCACAATTTCGCCATAGTTCCCACCAGGGTCTAAAGCAACGACAACAGACCCTGGCTGTAGTCTGACAGGTTCTCCGACAATCTCATACATGGGATCAGGTGTCGTTACATCGCAGTCAAAAATAGCAACTTCCTCATCCGCCGGCGGTAAATTGATCCATTCAGGTAATGCATCGCCCGCCACCCCCATCTCTGAACCTACTGGAATGGCGTGCATTTTTGGACCTTTTTCGACCGGCTTCATCGACAAAACTAATTCTTCCGCCACAACGCGTAAGTTTGGTATACGATACTTGTCGGCAACCAAATTCAGAAAAAGCAAACCTAATGAATAATGGCTGGATGGAATAAGCAGGGCATACGCACTACCAACTTCGCCAAAAACTTCTATTTCTGCCAATTTTACACACAAATAATTCTTCCCGGCCGCAGTGGTTACACATATTTGTGGACGATTTTTGCCAACCGGGTCGACGCAAACGATAGCAGACGGCTCGTCCGGAACAAAGACCTCGAATCTATAATTTGGAATTTCCCTAACACTCATCGACCGGTGTGTATGCGAGTTGAAAAGGTACCCAAGCAAAAAAGATGCTTTATGTGAAAAATTTACAAACGGAAATGTGCGATAAATCCATCACGCACCTATATAAGCGACTTTTCGCCGACTTTTGCAAATCACCTCGAAACCCGCGCCAATCGCGTGGTGGGAGGTAAGGGACTCGAACCCATGACCTCCGGTGTGTGATACCGGCGCTCTAACCAGCTGAGCTAACTTCCCAACGCATCAACCAAAAAGACATTGGCCGGGGAAGATCAAGTTTTTTGAAGTTGTGTCGCTCGGGATCATTGCCACCTGGATTTTACTGTGTGTGCCACATGAAGTAGGTATTTTGAGGCGTGCATTCGGGAAGTGGATCGCTACCAAAGGCGTCCGGGGCTATGATGCGAATATGCCCGCTGTTAATATGCCCCTTCAAGGATTTTACTCGGTTTATTGTGGCACTAATCTGGTTATCGGTGAACCCATCGGCTCGGAGAATTTCGCAAAGGTCATCCTCATTTATGGCAAGAAAAATGGCTCTCATTTCGCTATCGATTACCGGTGGCATACAATAATTCCATGGCCCGGCAAGTCCATCAACGGCTCTTCTTTCACGCAATTGCAGTGGAATACAGTCTGGAAGGTCAATCGTTTTTGCGTAGGCAAGCATTTGCGGAGTTACTGGGAAACGGCCATTGCGGTCTGTATATTTAGCAGAAAGACGCAAGACAAGATCCGAAAAGCTAATATCATTATCAATCGCTCGAATACAGTTACCCCAAAAAACATTTCCATTATGCCTATCATATTGACCTAATATGCAATCAAGAAGTTGTAAATATGTTTCTTCTTTCCGGAAATTAGGATTGCATCTTGTGGCATTTTCGTCTTGCGCATTTTGCAAGCTGGATCCGGATGCTCTTTCCATAATCAAGCCGGGCGTGCCATCAACAACGCCCATGCGCGTGTTACCATAGAGGCGGGGAACCGGTATGTTCCTTTTTGCGCCTTGCAAGCATAATAATTCATTTAATTTTTGCGGCGCCATTTCCCGCGCTACATGTGTAAATTGTGAAATTCCATAGCGACGTTCCATGTCACGTTCATTAGGATCATTTTTGGGGATAATTGGCTTGAAAACATAGCAATTTCCTCCGATCGAAAAGGTGTACGTTTGACTAAAAAGCCCGCTTTTAAAAGGGGTCAATTTTTCCTGGTGAATATTCCCACCCATAACAGCACAGCACCATATTAGGATTGATTCGATGTCTCTGCCAAACTGGATTGCATCAACAATGCTTTCATTGGCAATATCTCGTCCCAATTCCCGCAGAACCGAACGACAATCACCCTCGATTGCCCGCCAATTAATGTTTTGCGATTTGACCGTTCGCAATAGCGCAATTTCCGACGGCACTACCATGCCAATTTTCCCGGCGAAGTGCGATGCACTTTCTGCGAGAGCGGCTACTCGCTGTAATATTTTTTCTTCGGCCGGCAAAGCCGGGCTTGTCGACCGGAATATTTCATTAAGACATTCGACATACTGCTCATAATTTACATCGAAGCCATCCGAGGAGGTGATAAATTGCTCTTCGACCACAACAATTTGTTTAATAAGATGCCCCCTTGATTCTTCCGAAACGCCTTCCGGTAATCTCATGCTCGATGCGCGCAAATGCTTTTCGTCGAATCTTCTGCTGCCATCTTTGGTGCACAAACGCATGTACTCCAATCGATCGGCGTCACCGAGTAATATCGTTAATGGATCATCTTGCTCTTCGCCGCGAATGGCGTTGCCGGCCCGCATGCATAGACTCTCCGCGAATCCGGCTCGCCTAAGAAATGTCTCTGCATTTTGCGCACTATCTTCTTCCCACACATCGCTTCCATCCCCTTGGCGCCCGGAATCGTGGAACATGGCAGTAATTTGTAAAACAATGAGCTCTTCTTCCGTTAGTGCTGGAAGCTGAAAGATTTTTTCATACCGACTCGCCAATGCCGCCGCCAATGCCGCACATCTCTGCGCATGCCCAGCGCCATGAATCTCCGAAATCCTTCCACCTGAGCAAATGCGCTTTCGCATGATCGCCTGAACACCGGGATCTGAAAGTGATTCCCCCCTATTCAATAAATCTTGAATCTTCGATACCGCCTCCCGGCCGCCCGTCCCCTTGCTACCTTCTTTGAGCATCTTCCACTTTTGCTCATCCGGCAATGCGACCCATTTCGTCCGCTGACCTCCCCTGCCGGGAATGACCTCAATTTCCTCGTACCCGGGACGCGGCCTGCCGTAATATGTGCGCGCAATATAGTTACACGCATCCGGCAATGATCGCGGGTTTGATGGAAAGTCATCCGTATTCAATGTGGCGTTGCCTGGAATTGAGCGCTGGAGGATAATTGATTCTTCTTGCTGCTCCTTTACGGAGGGATGCATCAAGATAATAAAGCCAACAATACCTAACGGGCTGCCAGCGACAAACACGATTAAAAATGGAGCGATGGGAAGTACTATAAGTTCAAAATAAATTGCGATGGCACACATGCCCGAAATAGTAGCCGTGACGGTTATGCACGTGAAAAGAAGCAATAGCGATGGTTTTACATATCCCGAATAAAATCCGTGAATAAGCGGAATTTTAGAGGTATCATTGCCCAGAGAAGTGGCAAGCGCAACACTACACATACTAAATAAATACCAGCATTAATACGTGAAATTACATTTGTCGACACAAATAAGTATTGTGTGTTATGGAGAATTTTCTTGAATGAAAATTTGAAAACGCTTGCATGTGAAACCGGATGGGGTAAAATGAACATGGGATGTGCTTCAGGGTGATTCCGCTAGGACGGAAAATCTTTGATTCTCATTTGCCTCGGAGAATTTATGAACGTATTTCTGGGAATTCTTATGAAGCCGATCAATTGGGTGTGCAATTTTATTTTTGGAATCATCGCCTTCCTGCTCGTGGTTTTTGCGACGGTGGCCTTTTCCATAAATTTATGGCTTCCCCGTTTGGCACCATTTCTGGTAAGAAATGATTCCGGGTTCCGGCTTAAAATCGGGCAATCCGAATCCAATGTGTTCACGCTCAACTTTAACCTATATGATGTTGCGCTAGAAAATAACGGCCATTACCCTGTGTCTAAATTTGTCGAGTTAAAACAATTCAGCACGGATTTGCTGCTTTTCTCACTCTTTAAGAAGCAGATTACCGTCGAAGATTTTGTTCTCGATCTGCCGCAGGTGACATACGTCAAAAATGAAAACGGCGATGTAAACGTCGAAGAGTTTCTTAAAAGCTTTTCGGGAAAACATAGAAATTCACGGGCGCGGCCCAAAGAAAATGGACAGGAGATGGATCGCGAGCTCTACTTTGATCATTTCCTACTACACATTGGAAAAGTTATTATGATGGACTACACGGTCGATCCGGTAAAGGTTAGCGAAATTCGGCTGGATTATACTCTGGAGATGGAAAATGCTTCATCGAAACTCCTGGTGAAAAAATTAACGTCGGATCTGCGTTCGCGGGGGGCGTTATTTCTCATGCAGTCAGTATTTAATTCCATCAATTTCCCGCTAAATCCTGGAAAAATTAATGATGTCACCGGGAAGCTTACGGAAAAAGTCAGAGGCGTCGCAGATAAGGTAAAACCTGCCAACCGGTGATGGCGACATTTTCACTGGACAAAAACCTCAATGGATATATGGCTCATTTTATCGCTCGGGTGGTGAAATTGGCAGACACGCCAGACTTAGGATCTGGTTCCTTCGGGAATGGGGGTTCGAGTCCCCCCTCGAGCACCAGCGCTGTTCCAAGGCAATTGGGGAATTGCCACAGAGTATAACTGACAGAGGATGAGAATCGTTAGAAAATGCGCATCGGAAAGAAATGGCGGTTGCCCTTTTCTGTGAAAAACTTTTATTCGGAATAGATTTTCATATCCACTAGCTGCAGTTTTGGTCGCATGAGGCAAATAAAGCTGAGTTGCCCCTTCGGGCCGCAAACGTCACAGTGAACAATGGGCATATGCGGAATTTGAGTTAGAAAAACCTCAGCCTTTTTTTGTGAATTTTCACCATTGCCATTCCGACCATAACATACACTTATCTGTCGCGGCAAATCCATGGCCGTGGATTCGCGTAAATGATTTTCAATTGCACTGATAAGGAATGGGAATTCCGCTGAGAAAGCGGCATTGGAAATACGGGTTTCCCATTGGGTCAAGAAGGTTGCTAACAGCAGGATGGCCGGTAATAAAATTCCGAAAGACAAACTCACTTCTATGAGCGTAAATCCTTCGCCATTACTCGAGTGTGACCGTGCCATTTTCTTGAATCCTTAATATGGCATGGGAGATTTGCCGTGCCGATTGAAAAGCTAATACAAATTGAATGGGGCCGGTTTGCTTTCCAAGGGCAATTGGTATCCAATGGCCTGGAATTTCCTCCGGCATTTGAATTCGAATTACCGGGAAAGCACTGCTCGGCGTTGCTGAACCTGGGGAAACAAAAAATTCTCCAGGGCCCAGGCGAAAAAAATATTCCCGTGGAAATACCGGCCCAATGGATGTGCCACAGGCCAAAAGCATGCATTCGCACAAAGGCCCATCTTCGGCGGAAGAATTCCCAACGAGCAGGTAACAGTTCCCATGAGCGGCAGCGTAATCGCTTACGCCTTGCAGGTAAGCGCGAAAAGTTTTTATGGAGGCTTTAAAAATTGGCCCCTGGCCCAAGAGTCGGATGCCAATGCCGCTGAGGGCGGCAATGATTGCAATGATTATTAGAACTTCGAGCAATGAGAATGCCCGCTCATGCAAAGATGCCGCTTTCACCAGCTAACCACCTCCGCCCCTGGTTGCAAACCGATGGAATATATGGCCATCGATTCCCTCAGCCCATTTTGGGAGACATGCTCACGAATTGCCCCTGGGAAGCAGTAACTGGGAATTTCCAGCCGTTCCGGGTTTCGCAGGATGATGTAAATTTTATTGCTACCGAACTGATCCATGAGGATCTGGTCTTTAATAAATTTCGAGGAAAATTCCATGAATCGCACGCCATTTGGATTGCTTTCGGATGGTTTGCCGCCCTGCAAAGAATCGATGAGTTTTACGCAGTGGTCATTTAGTGCGATTGGCACCTCGTATTGACGCAGGAAGACCGGATAACATCCATAGTGCAAATGGTAATTATCCAATGCCGATTTTATTTCGACAAATTGCCAGCGAGATTGGTGCCGTTTGGATGAGCGAATAGAAGAAGAAATTGCCGGAAAAATGGTACCCAATAGTATTCCAATGATGGCAATAACACCCAGGAGCTCAATTAGAGTAAACCCCTCCCTCCGGGAAAAAGCATGGGACACTTCTTAATTTTATTCCTAAAAAATGCTTTGTCAATTGCCTCGGGCGGTAATTTTGCGAAGTATTGGAAATGAGCTAAATTTTTTTTGACACCATTATGAGCTTTTTGGCCACCGGCCAATTGGCGAATCTTCGTTATCCCGATGGACAAATTTAAAAATTTTCTCCAACTCCCCCAAAATCGATTTTAGAAATGGAAATCCATATCAGGGCTATATCAGCGACTTTTTGCCACTTTAGCCTAATCGCCCCGCAACCCGCGCCAAATGCATGGTGGCGAGAGGCGGAATCGAACCGCCGACACAAGGATTTTCAGTCCTCTGCTCTACCGACTGAGCTATCTCGCCATCATCCATTCGAACGGTGGGCTTGCCATTGATGTAGTCAATGCATTTTTAGTGGTTGTTTTCATTGATCTCGGTCGTCCATAAATTACGTTTCGCCAAATGTTCCATTGGCGGAGCGTATGGCATTCCAGCTGGCGATATTTGCTTTACCTTTTTTTACTTATTGGGGCGTGGTGGCTTACCCCAATTTGGTTGCGGCACGGCGTCCGCGACGCCTTGCAGGAATTTCAAGCGCCGCTGTGGCAGGGCGCTGGATTTCTACATCGAATAAAAAACACACTCCAGTTGCACAACCTCTCCAAGGGAGAACTCATTACGGAAATTGAAGCTCTTTCGCGAGAATTGGCCCATATGAAATTGATCCAAGACAGCGCGATTTCATTCGAAGATCCGCAACTGCGGATGATTGCTAAGGATGGCCCATTTGGGACATTTCAACCCGTTTTTACCCGCATTCTCCGCCGGAATGAGAAAACCTGGTGGCAAGAAATGATAATAAGCGGCGGCCGCAATCGTGGCATTGGGGAAAACATGGCTATTGTAACCGGCCGCGGACTTTTAGGGAAAACGTATCGCACTTTTAGTCGTCACAGTGTGGCCATTCTTATTACTGATCCGCGTTTCCGTACGGTTGCCCATTTCTGCAACGATCCCAGGCCTATCATTTTTCAAGGCATTTCCCAAGGCGGGCTTTCCAACCCGATGGGGCGTGTAACAAAAGTCCCCGCGGATGTTTGTGCATCAAAAGAGCGCCCACTGAAAGTGGTAACATCTTCCTTGAGCGGTATTTATCCGGACGGCACCCCAATCGGGGTTGTTGTTCAATTGCGCAGAAGTTCGGATGACATTTTTCTAGAAGGAGACGTTGTGATAGATGCATCCCTTGCGGGTGCGAGGGAGGCGGTCATCCTTGTGCCAAATGCTGATGCCATCTGAGTCATTAAAATTTTTTGCTCTGAAACCTCTTTACAACGGGCGGTTTTATCCATTGATTCGGCTCGACCATGTTAAAAACGAAGAAGGCCATTTCCAAGCGATTCAAAATAACCGCCGGTGGAAAAGTCCTGCGACGTACTGGTGGATACGGCCATTTATTGCGCAACAAAAGCACAAAGAGTCAGCGACGGGCTAGTTGGGACAAATCTGTTTCGTTGGGCTTTTCTTCACACGTGAAACGGGCCATGCCGCACGCATGAAGAATGGACATGGGGTATATGTTATTTAATCCGGCGGCGGGCGATTAATTTGGCGGCCACTACCGGAGGCGGAGAAGGGAGACAATATGCCAAGGGCTACTAATGCTGGTGCTACGAGGAAGCGCCGGAAGAGAATTTTAAAACAGACACGCGGTTATTTCGGCAATAAATCGCGCCTTTACCGCTATGCCATTGATGCTTTTTGGCGGGCCGGGTGTTTTGCCTACCGCGATCGAAAAAGGAAGAAGACTGAATTTCGACAGTTGTGGATTGTGCGTATCAACGCCTCGTGTCGACAGCTTGGGCTTCCGTATGGTCGCTTCATGGAGGGTCTGAAGGCGGCCAACATTGAGCTTGACCGTAAGTCACTTAGCGAATTAGCAATCCACGATGTGGTTGGCTTTTCCGCCGTTGTCGAAAAGGCAAAAGAGGCCTTAAAAAATAAAGGCATATGCCAGTGTTGTCATTCCTGCTGCTGCCATGGTTGAGTGCGAAGAAATTACACGGTGCCTGGGGAATATTTTTGCCCGATGGGAGGGAATGGAGGATTCCATTGACTCCATGGCTAAATTGGAAATGGCTAAAGCGGATATTTTCGGTCCAAACGGATCGTTAACACTGCTTTTTCGTCGGATTAGCGACCTTCCAAAGAAAGAGCGGCCCGAATGGGGTATGCGTCTTAATGGGGCACGGGATGAACTGTCCGCGCGAATTCAAGCCGTTGGCACGCGCCTGGGTGAAATGGATCTGGAATCCCGCCTTGGAGAAGGCGCTGACCCAACCCTAAGCCTTAGCCATGAAAAATTGGGCTATCGACATCCGCTAACGCTTGTTCGAGATCATGTAATATCCATTTTCAAAAAAATGGGATTTTCCATCGCCGAAGCAACTGAATTAGAAACGGAATGGGCCTGTTTCGATGCACTTCAAATGCCGGCAACGCATCCGGCCAGGGATACCATGGATACATTTTTCCTACCTGATGATTTTATGTGTGGGAATGTTCAAAAACATGGCGATGAACATTTTATTCTGCGCACCCATTGTACGTCGGTGCAAATTCGAGAGCTTTTAAAAGGACAACTCCCGCTAAAAATTATTGCTCCCGGCCGAGTATTTCGCAGGGACACGGTTGATGCGACCCACAGCGCCAATTTTCACCAGTGCGATGTCATTCACGTGGATAAGCGCTTATCCGTGGCCGACCTTAAGGCAACCATCGAATTTTTCTTATGCGAGCTCTTCGGCGCCGATGTGCAGATGCGCTATCGGCCGAGTTTTTTTCCGTTCACCGAGCCAAGCTTCGAAGTAGATATATGCGCGCCAAACATAGGGAAGTTGAGTGGCACCTGGATTGAAATTTTTGGTTGTGGCATGATACATCCTGGGGTATTTGAGGCGGTCGGCGTGGATGCGGATACATGGTCGGGTCAAGCTTGGGGCATCGGGATTGAACGTATTGCCATGCTCGCCTATGGCATAGATGATATTCGCCATTTCTATCGCAATGATTTCCGATTTCTGCGACAATTTAACTGAGTCGCCCATAGGGATTTACGTTCATGTTCCATTTTGCGCCTTCCGATGCGCCTATTGCGCCTTTTACAAAGCTGTTCCAAGCCGCGCAACGATTGAATCATACATAAAAACGCTTAAGGTCGAATGGGACCTGCGTTACCGCGGCGAATCCGTTGGAACCATTTTTTGGGGTGGCGGAACGCCATCAATCCTATCGGCAAAACAATTGGAAGATATGCGCCACATTTTCCCGGACGAAATGCCTTTTTTGAAGGAATGGACCGTGGAATGTTCGCCACTAACGATTACGAAGGATAGGCTCGCGGCGATGCGCGACATTGGCGTGACGCGCATTTCCATCGGGGTGGAAACATTTGATGAAAAATTGCTCAAAACTCTCAACCGGCGCCAGACATTATGGCAAACACTTGAGGCATATGAACTTGCTCGCAATTTCTCCTTTGATGTGAATCTGGACCTTATGTTTGCCGTTCCGGGGCAGCGACTTCGCCAATGGGAGATGGATCTGCGGCAGGCCGTTGCTCTGCGCCCGGAGCACTTGTCAACCTATTGCCTAACAATGGAGGAAGAAACCGCATTTGCAGCCCGCCATAAGGACAAAATACCTCCCGCGGAGCGGGGCTGGGAACGGTTCCATGGATTGGCCGGAGAAACCCTTACAAAAGCGGGATATCAGCATTACGAAGTGTCCAATTTTGCGCAACCGGGGAAGCAATGCCTGCACAATGTGCGCATTTGGCAGATGAATGATTGGCTTGGCATTGGCCCGGCTGCGGCTTCACAATATAATGGCCGGCGATTTAAGAATATTTCCGATCTAAATCGCTGGATGTGCGGAATTTTGGCAGGTGCCGCATGCGAAGAGGACATTTGTGCGGTCGATGCAAATTTGCTCGTCCAGGATGCAATTATCTTTGGATTACGCACGCGTACGGGAATTCACTTACCGGAATCAATGAATAATCGAAACATGGATGCATGTTTGCGCCTGTTTAAATTTTGGTGCGAGCAAGGTCTCATGGAGTGCAAAAAGAGCGTCTATTATCCCACGGAACGGGGACTTCTCCTGGCTGACGCCTTGGCCGTAGAAATTTTAGGCACTTTTGACAACCCGGTACGTCCAAAAGTTTAGGTTTGCGATACAAGCAAAAATTTTTAGGAAATCTCGCCATGGAGGAATGCAAACGGGGCGACATGTGCGACGCGTCGGAAGCTATGACGGAATGCTCGATGTGTGCTGAGGAGAATGAAGAATGTCTACGGAATCAGTTAGATATGCACCAAAAGCATATAATCGAACTGGAAGACCAGCTGTTGCGCGCACGGGCGGACTTTGAAAATTATCGCAGGCGCGTGGCGAGGGATCATGCCGACGGCATACAACTGGCATGCGAATCTCTAATTCAGGATTTGCTACCAATTCTGGATAATTTTTCCCTGGGACTAAAAGCAGCCGAAGGATCGGAAAATCAAGAAATTGCGCAAGGGTTCGGTCTTATTTGGCGTCAATTGCAACAGCTTCTCGGTACCCGTGGCCTTTCCACCGTTGGGGTTGCCGGCGAGGTGTTTGACTCCAACATCGCAGATGCATTAACGCTTGTTCCAAGCGCAAATATTCCCGAAGGACATGTGGTTGATGTCGTGCGGGTTGGATATGTTTTAGGAAAGAAATTGCTGCGTCCAGCGGCGGTCACCGTATCCGGCGGACCCTTAATCGATCAAGGCAATGCTGATAATGGAGAGATCATGGAGTAACCAGCAATGGCAGAAGATTATTATGACCTTTTGGGGGTTTCCCGGGATGCTTCGGCGGAGGAAATAAAGAAGGCCTACCGTAAAAAAGCGGTTCAATATCATCCCGATAAAAATCAAGGGGATAAGTCCGCGGAGGAAAAATTCAAACGAATCGCTCATGCCTATGAAGTTCTCGGCAATCCACAAAAACGGACTACCTATGACCAGGTTGGTTCCGCTGCATTTGACGGAAGCGGCGGGGGCATGGGAAATTTCCAAGGGAATGTTAATTTTGGTGGGCACAATTTTTCCAATCCTTTTGATATCTTTAACGAAGTCTTTGGCGGATTTGGATTTCAAGGTGGAACAAATCGCCAAGGAAATAATCGCGGAAATGATCTGCGCTATGATTTGGAAATATCTCTAGATGAAGCATTTGCCGGAGTCGAAAAAACATTAGAGTATCGCCGCTCGGTTGCCTGCGCAGAATGTGGTGGCAGTGGCTCCGCCAAGGGGTCAAAGCCCATCGTGTGTCCACATTGCCACGGCCATGGGGTTGTAAATATAAACCGAGGTTTCTTTCAAATGTCCCAGACCTGCGCCCAATGCCGTGGAACTGGAAAATTAAATAAAAATCCCTGTCAAGTATGCGGCGGGAGTGGTCGCGCCACCGCGGAACACACGATCCGCATTAAAATTCCGGCGGGAGTGGATACGGGTGTTAAATTACGTTCCGTTGGCGGTGGCGAAGGCGGAATTGGCGGTGGTCCAAATGGAGATCTTTACGTTATTATTCACATTCGTGATGATGAACGACAATTTCAACGCGATGGGATGCATTTGCACTCCACTGCAGATGCTTCCTTCGCCATGCTTGCCCTCGGCGGTGAGCTGGAAGTTAAAACCATCGATGGTTATGGTATGCTTAAAATTCCGGCTGGGACGCAACCGGATACCACATTTAGGCTTAAAGGTAAAGGGATGCCACAGATGGGATCATCCTATCGTGGTGACCAATTCGTGAAAGTGCGGTGCCAAATTCCAACTAGTCTCACCAAGGATCAGAGGGAAAAATTGGAAGCCTTTGCCCAGAGTTGTGGCCAAATCTGCGACGGTCAGCAAAAAGAAGGATTTTTCCAGCGTATTTTTAAATGAAATATCACGAGCGCAAAAATGCTTTTTTCTCGCAAAGTAAATCTCGGAGCATTTTTGCGAGTTAGAACTCGCACATTAATGTCGAACCCCAGCAAAATTCCTTCACACCATTAAGCAATGATTCGGTAACCATCAACTCGCACTTGAAATTGCGGAGAAGATATTTAGTGCACCGTACGTCGCAAAAATATAATTTACCCAACGCCAAATATTCGCGTGGATTTTGTATGTCTGCGTGAATGGGTTTCCATAATCCGGTTTTCGCAGTGAGATTGATTTTTCCGGAATGATTGATCGCATTTAATGATAGGGAAAAATTTGCCACTGTTTGCGAAAAACGCTCACTATTAGCTTCTCCGGTGCGATCATCCAAAAACGATTGACGAACAATCTGATGCTCAGCACCAATACAAAGCACCGATTTTACAATGTACTTTCCATAGTGCATGCGCCACGGGGAATATCCCTGGGCACACCCAACGCATGCGATACTATTTCGTTCGTTTTCATACAAAAAAATTCGATGGCGCTTTCCATGCCAAAAACCGTACATGTTCCAGTTGCAGGCATCGGATGCATTAGCCAAACAAATGCCATAATAATTTTGTTCGATGTGCTTGGGCCCGACACGCCCAGTAATTACAGCTATGGATGAAGGAGTGTTTTTTAATGCGTAGCACCAGGCCATATGAATGCCATTACAATCAGACCGGTTAGTTTTAAACGTTCCAACCGATAGTGCATCCTTGCGCCCAACGGCAGCGTGCAATAAAATATTCCTCATTGCATGAAGGTGCGCGGGAGACATTTTTACATCATCCGCGGCAATTTCCCCGTCGCGCATTTCATTATTTTCTGGCTTTGTCGCGTCCCCGATGGTCGTATCGTCGCATTCACTAAATTGTACATTCCCCTCCACCGACGCGGACAAAATATTTTGCCCCAAAATGGTTACATTCGAACCACCATCGCTGGCGATGAGTCCCGCGGCGATATTTCCACTGATAATCCCTTGGACATTTTCAAAATGCACAACAGTTGAGCTGTTTCCAAGGATTGCAATGCCGGCATCCGGCTCGGCGAGATTGCTAAAATGCGGAAGCGCACGAAAAATAAGGGATGTTGTCTCATTCCCGAGGATTTCGATGCCTGGATTTCCGTATAAAGTCATTTCTCCGGAACCATCAAAGGTAACGTGGGGTGCTTCCGCGGTTATTAAAACTGCCGCACCTGGAGATTGAGAAGTGTTAAACTGCACACTACCGCCGTTGGAAATGACGCAAGGCCCACCTATAAAAGTTTTGCCGGTCACTTCCAATGAAGTGGCAAAAAGTGATTTGGCCGTAACCCCATTGGCAAAACACATTAAAAATATAGCGGCACACGAATGGGAAAAACCCTTGCCAGCCCTTTGCCAAATTCCCACGCATCAGGTTAGGACAAGAATTGTGAAATAACAAACAGAGACTACTTCATGAGCAGCATGTTGCGCGAGCGCTTGACGAGACGCGTGACATGACGCTGTTCCCCAGCGGTGAGTCTGGTATATTTTCGTGAGATAATTCTCCCGGTTTCCGTAACAAATCGTGATAACTCGTTTGTATCCATCCAGGTTAAGTCAAAAACATTTTTGCGCGACACCATCGGCTGTACCTGCTCCTGTTCATCCATAATGATAGCCACATGGAAAGTGCGCCAAATAGCATGGCAAGATTTTTCGATTCCACCACCGGAATTCCAAATTTATCCTCTTCCATTTTCGGAAGTTCGTTCGAATTTCGGGAAAAACACTTTCAAGCTTTCCTAAATGGATCAATCAGCTATATTGATCAACGGCAGTGACAACGCAGGCATCTGACCAAACATTCAGAGCCGTTTCCACCATGTCAATCACGCCATATAGAGGCAAAATAATGCCCATGAGATGAGTTGGCACGCCCATGGATGATAACAAACTGGTGCTCAACATAAAACACCCCATGGGGACACCGGCATTTCCAATGGCAGCGATGGTTGCGATAAAAATCCAAAGAATCATGGAAGACGGACTAATTGAAAAACCATAATTTTGCATGAGATATGTTACAGTTGTAAAAATAAACGCCGCACAACCATTCATGTTAACGGCCGTGCACAGGGGTAGCACAAAGCGGGAGGTTTGCCGCTGGATGTGGAGATTATTTTCAGCCATTTCCATGGTAACCGGAAGCGTTGCCGTGGATGACTTGGAAAAAAATGCAACGGATAAAGCCGGGAACATCCCGCGGAATATCTTCAGCGGGTTAATTCCCTTAATTAATAACCATAGCGGCAGCACTACTACTCCTTGCAAAATATTGGCGGCTATGATCACAAGGAAGTATTTCCCCATTTCTGCCATTTGTATGCCGGTTCGCGATTCATGGATGCTCGCACAGATAAAGCCGAACATACCAATTGGCAGAACTAGGACGATAAAACGGGTAACATGCAAGAAAATGCTATGCAATCCTTGGAAAGATTTGAGTATTATATGCTTGGCCTCCTCGTCGGGAATAAATCGGATGCAAATGCCGGTAATTATGCTAATAAGCAACACGCTGAGAACCTTGTGATGGATAAAAGCCGCTAGAACATCCTCGGGGATGGTATCGAGCAAGTGGTAGAGGTAACCGTGCTGTACGGCTGGCGTGGTCGCGGCGTCACTAATAATGGAGATAACATTTGCTGGCGAAATGATGACGTACAATAAGGCCGCAACGGTTGCGGCGGCAATGGTCGTTGAAAGCGTGTAAAGTAAAGTTTTTTTCCAAATCATTCGCATGTGGCCATCGGATGCGCAGGAGGAGATGGCAACGATGACGGAGAGGGAAATAATTGGCATACTAATACAACGAAAAATCCGAATAAATATTTCGGAACAAAACGCCCCAGCTTGCCACAACGCAGGTATTTCAGATATACCGCAGAAGACTGCAAGTACAACGGCAATCATATACGATAAAAAAGACCTCTTATTCAATATACACCTTCCGAGCCCTTCTAGGGGACCTCATGGCAACTGTCAAAAGGCATTTTCATTTCCAATCGTAAAAGTATGTATGAAATTCTTTGATTCTTGCCGCTGTAAAACGCTCGCCCGGAGCGATGATGATTTTTACATGGTTGCGATATCCGCTCATGCACCTTTCCTTGGCATGGGGTGTTAATATTTCGTTCATTTATTTTTCGTGGATTGGCATCGCTGGCAAACTGGATTTTCTGGAGATGCCCTCAATTTTTTCTTAATGTCATCGGGCTATTGGTATGCATTACGCCAGTCTTTATTTTAAGACCCATCGCCTGGACCCTGGGATGGCTTTTTTTTCTACTGGCGCGTAAGCGCCGGCAAATACTTCTCAACAATCTATCACACGTGTTTTCGGCGGATAAGAATAGGGACGAAATCTTGAAAATTGCACACATTAGCAGTCGGCAACTCATCGAATTGGGCATGTTTGCTCTCGCCTCACCATTTTTCCCGCGCTGGCGCATTAGAAAAAATTTTCGCTTGGAGGGAAATTGGGATAACTTTTGCGAAAGACTCCGCTCTAAAAATTCGCCACAATTGCTACTTATTCCGCACCAAACGCTTACGGAGGCATTGGTCTTTTTGCCACTACTACTGCAGTTGGAAGTCGATCGCCTGCCGTTGGGAATCATCTACAGACCTTTTAAGCGCAAGACCATTGAGCAATACGTGCGGCGGACGCGTGGACGATTCGGAGTCCGCATGCTTTCCCGAAAGGGAGGTTTGGCGGAGGCGTCACACCTAATACGGAAGGGCGGATGTGTGGGTCTTCTTTTTGATCAATACGCGGGTGGCGCCGGGGCATTAACAACACTCTGCGGTCGAGTGACATCATCCACGCTCCTGCCGGAGATTCTTTGCCGAGAAGATTCCGTAGAAACCTTTATTGTACATACACGGCGTGATGATTTTTGGAAGGCTTCTTTTGTCATTGAGCCAATTCGCGCCAACGTGGACGATCTCACGGATGCGATAAACGAATGGCTGGAAAAACATTTGTATGGGGACAAAATTTTCCGCGATTCCTGGCTTTGGGCTCATAATCGTTGGAAGCGGCCCGTCGGCGAAATTCTAAATTTACACAGTCGGAAGCAGCGGCTAGAACGATCATGCAAATATTACGGATATAAATACTTACCCAAAAATTTTCGAATTTTTGTCCGCATGCCGGAGCGCATTTATGCCACTGCCATGGCGTTGCCAATTTTACGCGCCATTTGCGAAAGTCGGCCGGATGCACACATAACCACCCTCTGCACCTTGGATCATGTCGCATGGCTGCAATCGCTTCCATGGTTCGACGAAGTTCTTGCGCTTCCCGACAGTGGATGGAGTCATCTTTGTTCAGCATTCCAGCTGCGAACGCGCCATCCGGATTTGCACATTTCCCTAAGCGGGTCTTTCCGATCGGCCGTGGAAGCTCTGTTTATCGGCGCGCCCATTCGCATGGGTTTACAGTCGGCAATGCACCAAATATTCCCGCTTCTCACCCATAAATCATCTCCAAAAAAATGCCTAATGAAGCATCCAACCCTGCAATGGAAAGAATTTTTCCACCACTACGGACTTCTGAAAAATCCATCGCTGGAACCTATTGCAAATGCGATGAATCCACAATGTTCGCCACATTTAGCTTTTTGCCTTGGCGCCAATGGTCATGGTTTGAATAAGTTTTGGTCCGCGGAACATTGGAAATTTCTGGCCACATATTTGCGGCAACGGAATCCGAATTTAAAAATTATACTCCTTGGAGGGGATGCGGACGGCATACGAATAGCCCGGGAAATTATCGGAGGTGTTAGTGGGGGAAACGTGGCAAACCTCACTGGTTCCATGCCAATTGCCGATTTTGCAGCCAAACTCATGCGTTGCTCCGCCGTAATCGCCACGGATTTGGATGGCATGCATCTGGCCAATGCCTATGGCATCCCGACGGTGGCCATCTTTGGCAGGGAGCCCCCGGAAAAATATGGTCCCATCTACAGCGGCCCCCATATTTCTCTCGACAAAAAAGCATTACGTGAGGATTCCATGCACATCAAAATCGGTGAAATTATTTCATCATTCTTAGAAGAGTCCACTGGCGCTGATACCTTAGACGCTCACACACCGGATGGCATATCATGTAAGAACCGTGCCATGAGCGAGTTCGGCCAATCGCCAATGGGCCCGAGTTTCCCAAAATAGGAACGTTGCTGTGACGGTTCTTCGATAAATTTGAGGCCGCCTATGGTGTGGCGATTGTCGTAGAGCCAACGAAGCCGATCTGCGATGAATTTCATGTGAGACATGGTGAAAACACGCTTTGGGATTGAGAGGCGCACCAATTCGAGTGGCGGGAAAAATTCCGAACCGTCGTCGTTGCGCTGTTGGGAAATGGTACCCATTTCCATGCAACGAATTCCGCCAACCAAATAAATGGCCGCCGCCAGGGCACCGGCAGGATATTGTTCCCGAGGAATATGACTAAGAAATTGAGCAGCGTCAATGTAGCAGCCGAGACCACCAAACGGCTGAACAACGGGAATGCCAGCTTCAAGCAATGATTTGCCGAGAAATTCCACAAAAAGGGGCACCTGCGCAATTACATCCAGATTTAAGGTTTCGCCGATGCCGATCGCCATGGCTTCCATATCACGCGCCGACATGCCGCCGTGCATCCAAAATCCTTCATAAATTGGAAGTAATTCGCGCAGTTTTTCATAAAGTTTTTTATCGGCGGTAACCATTCCGCCTCCGTGAGCACACCCAAATTTACGGCCGGAATAATAGATTAAATCCACCAGAGACGCCATTTGGTGAACGATGGAGGTGAGCGGCTCATCTTTACACTCGCTTTCGCGTGTCTTTATGAAATAAAGATTATCGGAAAGAAGGCTGCAGTCGAGGACAAGGGGGAGGCCATAGTTTCGACAGAAATGGGAAATTTCCCGAATATTGCCCAATGACACCGGTTGGCCACCAATAAGATTGGTTCCGCATTCGATACGCACAAATGCAATGCGATCGCGGCCAAACATTTCAACGGCATTTATCAGTTTTTCCAGATCAAAGTTCCCTTTAAATGGATGATTGCTTTGTGCAATGAGCGCCTCATCAATGATCATGTTTTCCATTTGTCCGCCCAATCTTGTCACGTGGGCTTTGATGGTCGTGAAATTGTAATTGGTGAGAACAATTGTCTTTTCCCGCATAAATGTATGAGCGATAATATTTTCACAGGCACGCCCCTGGTGTGCTGGCAGGAAATAAGGGAGCCCGAAAAATTTTTCAATGGTTTCGCAAAGCCGGAAAAAGCTCTCAGATCCGGCATAGCTGTCATCAGCCCGCAACATGGCAGCGCACTGCTGTACGTCCATGGCATTGCCACCACTGTCGGTCAGCATATCCAAGAAAATATCATTGGCGAAGAGCAAGTACCCATTGTACCAAGCGCATCGAAGTGCCTCTGCCCTTTCCCGAAATGATGGCAATGTGATATGTTGGACCACTCGTACACGATGCATTTCAACGGGAAATTGCTCCCCTGAAAAAAAATTTATGTTCCAATCATCCATAAAAAATCAACTATTAGCACTGGAAATTCTCCATTGAATTGTAAAGTTCTACCAAATGATATTTCTGGCACGAACATAATCCGTGATGCCATGCCGCTACTTGCCATACAAAATCTTTTCATCACATTCGCTGAGAATGATCGCGGCAATTTACAGCCAACGATCTTTGACGTTTCCTTGGAAATTAATCGCGGAGAAATTTTTGCCATTGTCGGAGAAAGCGGCAGCGGCAAATCTCTTACAACTTTGGCAATCGGAAGATTGTTGCCTCCACATGCCCGCATAGCCGGTAAAATTACTTTCGCCGATGTATCGCTTTTGGATCTGACCGAAAAAAATATGCGGAAAATGCGTGGCAAGCGCATCGCCTACATCTTCCAAGAGCCCATGGCTTGTCTGAATCCGCTGCGAAGTATTGGATTTCAAATTTGCGAATGCATACGGATTCACAATCCCAGCCTTTCTAGGACGGAAGTTGGACGAATTGCGATCAATACTTTGGAAAGGCTCCACTTTCAAAACCCTTGTGATGTTCTGCGAGCTCATGCCCACCAGCTAAGCGGTGGGATGCAGCAGCGAATTGGAATTGCCATGGCCATCTGCAACCATCCACAATTGCTCATTGCCGATGAGCCAACGACGGCAATGGATGGAACCTCTGAACGAATAGTGCTCGATTTGCTGCTGGAGCTGCAGCGGATGGACGGCTTTGCACTGCTTTTGGTTACCCACAACTTAAATATTGTCCGCGAAATAGCCCATCGCATGGCAGTTATGCACCACGGGCGGCTACTAGAATTTGGAAAGCCTTCTGACATCTTCGCCAACCCGCAGCACGAATATACAAGAAAATTGTCAGAAGCATTTTCCTTTTAGGGCGAGGAATTATATGCTTATTTCATCCCATTGCAATGGGTGCGAATAATCGTCAGACTTCATGTCTAATTTCCGTGCGAAACCTCCGCGCATGTTACTCGGTAAATGCCACAACCGAAAATCCAATTTTAAATGATGTCAGTTTTGATCTCTTTGCCGGCGAATGCCTTGGGCTAATTGGCGAAAGTGGCAGCGGAAAATCAACTATCGCCAACATACTTGTTGGAGCGGACATCCCACACACTGGAGTTGTCCAATATGCGTTGGCCGCCAACGCTAATCGCCGTGAATTTTGCCGATGGATTCAGTTGATTACGCAATCACCACATACCGCGCTAGATCCAACGTGGACCGTGTTCAAAACACTAAAAGAGCCATTGCAAATTTGCCGTAAAATACCGCGCGCGGAACTTCATCTGTCTGTGGAAAATCTTCTAAAATCCGTCCACCTGCCATGCGACATCATGACTCGCAAGCCGGCGGAATTAAGTGGTGGACAAAAACAGCGGGTTGCCATCGCCCGAGCCCTTGCCGTATATCCAAGTATTCTCATCTGTGACGAGATTATTAGCGCCCTTGATCCGTGTATACGGCGTGAAATTCTGGAACTATTGCGAGCCTTACAAGATACCAACGGTCTGACGCTTTTGTTTATTTCCCACGACCTCCCGGCGGTGAAATTCCTATCCGATCGAATCATTGTTCTTGAGGACCGACGAGCAAAAATATTTCGTGGCGAATGTAAAAGGTTGGCGCGTTCATGAATTTGATATCTCCACGAATCCTCAATGGCCAGCGCATCAGTGAAGAATTGCTTGAAGAAATGCGTGGTGCCATAGGAGCATTCACAGCTCGGGCGGGCAGGAGGCCAAAACTCGCTCTGCTACGCGTGGGGGAAAATCTGGCATCTATTTTTTACATGCGCCGCAAATGCGCGGTGGCAGAAAGAATTGGCATTGAGACCACCGTTACGGTTTTTCCGGTAGATGCGCCGCAGGAAGCCGTGGAAAAAAAAATTTCCCAATGGAATGGCGATCCGTTCATCGATGGGATCCTGGTCCAGGCTCCACTTCCATCGATGGAATACCAACGATTTATTTTCAACGCCATTAATCCGCAAAAGGATGTGGATGGTTTTCATCCGATCAATGCTGGGAAGCTGGCGTGCGATGATCCGTCCGGATTTATACCATGTACCCCCAAGGGAATAGTGTTGCTTCTACGCGCTTATGGTATTCAACTCGCGGGACGGCACGTGGTAATTATCGGACGAAGCATCATCGTTGGCAAGCCACTGGGCTTGCTTTTGCAAGGCCACGATGTAAATGCCACGGTCACGGTTTGCCATTCGCAAAGCCATGATCTGCCGTGCCTCACGCGCGCGGCCGACATTCTCATCGTTGCAGCGGGCCGTGCCAATTTGGTCAAAGCAGACATGGTCACGGAGGGCGTCATTGTTGTTGATGTAGGCCAAAATCGCGATATAAACGGATCACTTTGCGGTGATGTGGATTTCCCGGCGGTTGCCCCGCGATGCACATACATCACCCCCGTCCCCGGAGGCGTTGGTCCAATGACAGTCGCCATGCTCATGAAAAATGTACTTCAAGCATGCACGATGAAATAATTTTGCATCCCATTTGCACGCATGAGAAAGGCATTCCAGAATTGACTCATTCATAAATTCTCTTAATCAGGGCCTTTGGGAGAGATGGCTGAGTGGTCGAAAGCGCCTTCCTGCTAAGAAGGTGGTTCCATAAAACGGGGCCCGAGGGTTCGAATCCCTCTCTCTCCGCCAGCAGTTTATGCGGACGTGGCTTCCGATGCAGAATCTTCGGCGGAGTTTTTGGGCATATATTTCCTCCATGCCTTAATGCATTCTATTACGGTGCTCATAAGGTAGGTGCAGGCGGCAGCCTGTAGCAAACAAACGGCTTCAATGGCAGCTTCTTTTGTGGTAATGTGTTTATCCGCTATCAAATTCACAATAGCTCGCTCGGAGGCATCGCGTTCGTAAAGAAATTGAACGATTGGAAATACCATAATGGCCGGTAGAATTAAAATTAAACCAACGCCACCACCTAAAAACACCGGGAGTGATAATCTAGAAATAAATACTACACTAAAAAGTATTGCCAAAATTTTTATGGCGAGAAGAGCAAGCAGAAATTTGCGCTGTTCCGCATGCCCCATTTCATGGAAAGCAATGGCAAGAGCCGTGGGGGGACCAAAACTTGTCCAGGGTTGCGTTACTGGGAGTACGTCTCCAGTTCTTACAACAGTTTTTCCTATCCCATTCGGGATGGAGACAATGTTGCAAACCGAATCGTAAAAAGCTGCGCCGGGATCATTAGGCCCTTTGACAATTGTCGGACGGCTTTTAGCTTTTTTGCCAATTTGAGCAGCGGTCGACTCTATCACGTCGAAGACAGTTACATCTCCTTTCTCGGCTTTTTTTCTTCTTACGTCAAAAAAGCTATATATGGCGGACTGCATATCACGAGAAGCAAAAAGTCCCACAACGAGTGATAGCGGGCTCAAAAGCAAAGAAATAGTACCACGACAAATTGAATTAAAAAACCTATATAAAAATCTATATATTTGTGAGGAAAATCCCGTTGGCCACGAAAGTTTGATATTCTTCCGTTTTAACATGTCCATGGCAATTGGATTATTATAGATGTCTTCGAGCAGTCCGGGATCCGTTACTTCGCGTGCATGGTCTGAAATTTTCGAACGAATCTCAACTGCCTTGATGGCATAATCCGTACGAAGACTTCCACCGATCAAATAATCCAAAAAAGGCATGTTCCAATGGAACGAATAAAAGATAATAAGTCAACAAAAATGTACATTCCGCGTTTTTCAGCATACATCTTTTGCGCGAATAAGCCATTGCGCGACAATACAACAATTGCGATATTACTTTTCGGCATTCGAGCGCGCAATTACCTTTTCTGTGACATCTAGACACTGCGCATAGTAAAGCACTTCAATCCCAGCTGAGTTAAGCACAATGGCTGCACCGCTTTCCTTGGCAACTTCTGCAGTGAAGCCTTTAATTTCATTAATGTGACGTGTCACAGATTCCTCGCGTTCCTCGCAAAGTTGCCGCTCTCTTGCTTGTCGGAACTCATTTACCTCCGCCTCTTTTTTACGTATTTCTTCTATCAATTCTTCGGTTTGCTTACAATATTTTTCCTTTGCGGAATCGCTGAGTGCCGGATTGTTTGCCTTTTCTTGGCGTTCCCGTAGCTTTTTTGCCATCTCAATTCCGTCTCCTAGCATGGTCCGAAACTCATCCTGAACCTTTTCAACCTTCTTTTGAAATTTTTCCCGGGACTGCTCCGCTTTACCATAGCTGTTATAGACCTTTGCCATATCCACCGTCAAAATATTACATTCGCATCCACATTGCTTATTTCCGCAGCTGCACTGCTCCGCCCGCAAGGCACCGGCGAATAATCCGCTCAGCGTCAGCACAAGAAAGAATCTTTTCATAGCAAACCTCCGTTCTAATTGTGTGGGCCTTTGAACGGTGGAGTCAACGGGAAATGGTTGCTACTGATGTGCGCTTTATGTCGATGCATGAATTTTTCTGGCATTTCAACGTCATGCCGCCAAGAAAGCGATGGTATGCTGCAAAAAAAGACATCCCTAAGAAAGGATGGAAACGACACAAATGCGCCGGCCATTTCTTCGGATGGGGAATCGGTCCAGCCGCCACCCGCGGCAGAAATTGAAGAACCGTCACTTACCATGGAGCGAGGGGGAAATAACGATATATCCATTTTCTTTTCTCCCAATGCCCACGGCAAACCAACGAAAATCATTTTTAAAGGAATTTGCGAAAAGGGATTGTTGCGCACCTTCATCGTCGCCGATTTAATCACGACAATTGTTTTGGAAAATATTACACGGCCCGAACCATACGGTTTTATGCCATCGGAATTTCCATATTTGAAACATATCGTTTTCTCCGGTGGCAGTTGCCGCGCGCAAATGCCGAAAACCGTTTCGAAGGTTAGCTATCTGGGAAATTATGAAATTGAAAAAAATTTGTCGCTTCCCGCCCATATTCGGGAAGTGGCCATCGGCGCCGAAGTGGCTTGCACATTGCGTTCTTTCTCCTGTGGAAACTTGGCGCAAATCACAATTAATGGTAATGATATCGTAGCCGACGGCGTTATTCAATTCGGTCCAGAATTTTGTGGATTGAAGGCTATAGATTTGAGCGGCAGTCTTTGCCGCGGGGTTACCATCAATGGCCTCCCATCCATTGAACATTTATTTTTATCCAATTCAGCTATTTCCTCATTGAAAATTGGCAGCGAAAGTAGTGGCCGCTTGAGAAATATTTCCATCATCGGTTGCGCACATCTTCATTTAAATGCCACTGATGTATCCTTTTCAAATTCTTCCAGGCTGATTATCACCTACGACAACAGGACCGCCGGGAGGGATCTATTTGATAGCGGCAATGGCACATATGCGGCATGCCATTTTATAAAGATTGATGATAGTAATTGACGGCGACCACTAGGCAACACGCTCAACGATAAGTTCACCCATAGTTGGTCGTTTGGGTGCCAGCCGATAGGAATTACGCAGGTATTCTAGCCCGGCCTCCAGCTTGCGCTCATCATTGTAGTGGATCATCATAAGTGGCTCACCTTGTTTAATTTGGACACCAGCCTTCATGACCTTGGAAACGCCTACCGCTGGATCCAACGTACCATCGGCATTTTCTCCCAATAACCTCACCCCGCGGGCAATCATCCCGGCGTTTATGCTATGGATATACCCACGCTTGGGTGCCGGAAGCTTTCGAATGTACTTTGCCTTCGGCAGCTTTTCCAGATCATCAAGGCATGCAACGTCTCCGCCATGGGCGGCCACAATTTCCTTAAATTTTCCAAAGACGGCGCCACTGGATATACTCCGCTGAACCATTTGTTTTGCCGAAAGCGTAGACCCAGCTACACCCGCCAAGCGAACCACCTCCATGCCCATTCGTAAAACCAATTGTCGCAAATCGTCCTCTGCCACGTCATCCCTTAAAAATCGCACAATTTCTTCAATTTCCAAAGCTGTTCCAACGGCGTCCCCAAGTGGCTGATTCGCATCTGTTACAAGCACAACGCTGCGATGTTTGAGAAGATCACAGGTACGTACAATGATGCGCGCAAGGATCTTTGCCTGCTCCACATCCTTAATGAAGGACCCGCTGCCCCATTTAACATCAACCACGAAACCATCCGCTCCGCTAGCGGATTTTCGCGATAAAATGCTGGCAACGATGAGGGATGGGCAAGGAACCGTTCCGCTCTCTCGGCGAATACGATAGATTGTCTCATCCGCTGGGGCAATAGACGCGTGCTGCGACATAAATGCCGATTTTACCGATTGTAAATGATGCGTAAAACTTTTCAAATCCGCATCACGACAAAACCCCGGAATAGCCGATAATTTATCCAATGCGCCGATGATGAAGTTTTCATCGTCACCAATCATGGCCGGCATGACCACGCCACAGGCCGCCGCAAGCGCCGGAAGGACTAGTGGCACCTTATCGCCAACGCCACCCGCCGTGTAATTGGCCACCTTCGGCCACGTAATGCTCTCTAAATTCAATACTTCACCGGAAAGCATCAGCTCTTCGGCGAGAACGGCCGTTTCCTGCACGGTTAATCCGCGGAAATAAATGGCCGTCAGGAGCGCTGCCAGCTGATGGGACGGCAATTCATTGTCCGTTACCGCGTCAACAATTAATTTAATTTCATCCCGTGAAAATTCTTCCCCATCACGCTTTTTCTCAATCAAAAACGTGAATGAAGGTGCGACTTTCTTTTCCTTTTTTTCTCTCATTCCACATTGCCCCCACCGTGCTAAAAATTCTCTATGCTAATAGATAATTAATCCCATAGAATGATTGCACGAAATTTGTCGAGCATTTTCCCAAAGAACCCATAACACGCGCCCACACACCCACTTATGTGGTGGATATTTTCCGAAAGCGCAAGCTTTCTATCGGAGTAGGAAGTAAAAGATTTTTAAAATATATTTACAAATTATTAACAAGCAACAATTGCCTTCATTTTTTTTAAGGGCCATGCACAAATAGCGTAATACGGGCAATCGGACGTGTAGTGAAAAATTTAACAAATTTGCTGGCCTAAATTCGCCAACATCCCTGGGAGGTCGGAATTCTTGTAATCAAACGGCTTTCCGCCGCGAATGCGCGCAAAATTGATGAGTGTCATTTGTCCACCCAGTGCCTCGTCCTTTCCTATGACGCCACTTTTTTTTTGTAACGCACATTGCACCGCCAGATGCGCCGTTTCGCGAATAAGCTGTAAATCGAATTCATTTGGTGCGGCAGACCGGGCAAAATAGCCGCTTTTCTGTACTAAAACCTTTTGCGCACCAATTGCGCTACCGAGCCGATCGCCAATCCAATTTCCGGCGTTGAGCTGATCCAATTTGATATGGCCAAAGGCGTCCCTGGGGATGGTTCTCCCGGATTCCTCCATCTCCCGGAGGATGGAAGCAACGCCGGCTCCCTCGCTAACAAACAAATTCACATTGCCCACATCGGCCATTATTCGCTGCAGGCGTCCGACTTCGTCATCGAAATTAATTGGCATTTCTGGAATATAAATCCCATGGATGCCCCATCGTTCACGGCGCAGACCAATTGATGGTAAAAACTTTCGCCCGGCCAGCATTGCCAGATAAGCCCGTGCGGTGGCATAGGTTAGCCAGCCACAGTTGCGGCCCATAACCTCATGGACGATGAGCATTCCCGGACAGGTTGTGCATTCATTGGCAATATTTGCGAAAAATTTTGCCCCTTCCCCGGCGGCCGTATCCGCACCTAAAGTCTGGGAGATGGGAAAAACGTCATTATCAATGGTCTTTGGTAGTCCAATGACCGCCAATCCATAACCATTCCGATCCAAATGAGCAGCAAGCTGAGCGGCAACGGAATTGGTATCATCACCTCCAATGGTATGCAGGACGTCGATGGCATCCGTCCGCAAACGCTCCGCTGCGACAACCTGTGGATCCTGCCCCGTGCGAATAAATCCACGCTTTTCACAATCATCCCGATTGGATAATTTGATACGGCTGTTGCCAACGGCACTTCCACCGAATGGCAGCAAATTTTGCCAATTTTTGCGCATTTCACCATCGATGAGGAAAAAATCGCCCCGTAGAAGGCCGCCGTAGCCGTATCGATAAAAAAGAATTTCAACGTTCGATGCCTGCTGCGTATATGCCTCAATGAGATAGGCAATTGATGCGGATAGACACGGGGCGATCCCCCCAGCGGTTAAGATTCCAACGCGACGAATGCCCACGGTCTCAATTCAATTCATTTACATGTAATTTTCAAACGTTTTCTGGTATGGAGCCAGTTGCTTCCTAGAATGGCTTTCATCCGCCTTTGGAAAATTCTATTAGGCCATTTGCGATTTCACGGGCACGCATCCTTATTGCTTCCTTGCGATTTTCTTCTGCAACACCTTCCGAACAATAAATATATAACTCCCATCCCCCACTTTCACTTTTTTGCAATATTGTACGCCTAAATAATGAGGGACTCCCCATGTGAACGACAGCATTCAATACGACTTTAATATCTTTGTCGGAAAAATGAATTGTCTTACCGAAATCGGTAAGCACTTTCTGGATATCCTCTGTAATTGGTCGAACTTCTTTTCTGGTTTGCCTTCTTGCGCTATCTCTTTTTACGCCCCCAAGAGGATACTCAATTGGGAAAAATCCAATTGCCTTGGTAGTGTTCGCGGCTGTAATGGCGCCGATTGCATTGAACACTTTCTTTGCGGTGTCTTCGCCACCGGTAACGCGATCCACCACGTAGTTGAAAGCTTTTCCGACAAGCCCAGGCTCTTCATCGTCTTTATTAGAATTTTGCAATTCTCCGACGGCATCATTAATTTTAGAAATAAGGTCACGTGGATATTCGTAGCAGACTGGTTGCAATAAACCATTAGCAGCCAGTTCTGCGCGTTTCGCACTAAGTATTTCGCCCCGCTCAATCGCTTTCCTCGTGCCAGCATCACTATCTTGGTAGGCTGATGCATTCTTTGGAGGGTTGCCATCCGTGTCCGCACGCACGAAAAACGGTGCTCCTAAATTAAAAATCCGAGTGAGAACAGCTTCGTCTGGCGTTAATTCATTAAACTTAGCCGAATATGGATCTAATCCTTGAGCAGCTGGTTGTTGTGTCAGCTTCTTTGGCTGAGGTAAATAATTTGTTTGTGCTGCGCTCGTGGATTTAGTAGACTCTTCGATATTCCGTTCTTCGGGAACTACATCAACATGTGACGCCATATTGATCACATCGGGTGGTAGGATGGGATGAATTTGTGGAAGTGGCGACAATTTCGATACCGCTCCAATCCTGTGTTTGCGTTTTTGTACTTCTTGCATTTTAAAATTTGACGGCTCATACGCTTGCTCAAATAGTTTGATGATTATGGGGATAATCCTATCACCGTTGCGAGCGAATGCTAGTATAACGGAAACGAAAAAACCGTGCCAAAGACGGTAGTAAGCTATTCGTATCCCAAAGGAAATGAACGTGCGAGTCATCATGTCCTTTGTGATCATTCGCGGATTAGTTACGCCGTGTTCAACAGTTAAGGCGGAGGCAAAATCATCAAGCCGTTTCCTGTCTGGTTTTTCAGCCGGAAGCATTAATTGAACTCTATTGTTAAAACGAGTATTGTGTCAAGCATTGACTGCTATGCATTGGAAGATGCGATCGAAATATTAAATTATTGTTAGCCAAAGCTCCCGCAACCCACCACCTGGCTAAAATTATGGAGGTCTTTCGCGATTTGCATTTGCATTTTCCGAAATTTGACTCCGTAATCAGCATGTATGTTGTAAACGAGTGAAGATTCGCGAAAAACATAACAGCATGGATTTATAAATTTCGCAAAAGTTGCTGTTCTTTTCCTGAAAAAACTTGTCCAGCGCCAAAAGCATCTCTTACGGTACCCTGCTCGGTGAGGTAACCAAGTGGCTAAAGGGTGCAGACTGTAAATCTGTCGAGATTTCTCTTCGTGGGTTCGAATCCCACCCTCACCACCAGCGTTGCCCAGAGGCGATTTGAAACGATCGCGGAAAAAGTTACTGATGAGGCCCTGACGAGGACTTTCATTTCTGAAACCGATTTTAGGAAACATGAATCCGCCAGTTTCCATGGTAATTGCCATGGGCCACCTGGGGCAAAAATTTGAGCGCCACTTGGCGCATGTCATTACTTAGTTGTCAAATAACTCACGAAGCTCGACTTCCACGTCACGATCAACCTGCCGAAATATTTTGAAAACGCCCCACGGAGTAAAGTGCGAAAAAATTCCAACGGTGGCTCCAACGGCAGCCCCTATTAGACCCCCGCAAAGCAATCCAGTGACAGTTCCGCTAATTGCACCGGCTGCAACACCGCCTGCTATCCTAGTCATTCCATCTTTTTTTCTACTGGCTCGAAGATCATCCACCACCTCAACTCTAACTTGCGACATGCCGGATACTTCCCGTATATATACCACATCCATAAATACTCCACTTATCCCTAAAGGTGCTAATTCGTAAAATTTCGAATCCGGCACCACAACCTACTAAAAAAACCACCTTGTTCCACAACCTTTGCCACTGTAACATTTTGTCGCTCCGCACATTCATCTACCAAAACAGAAAAAATGGCCTTCCTGGCATCACTGATGCTTGAATCATTGATTTCCCGTTTCGCCAATGCAAAGGCTTCATTTACATCTTTTTCCTTAAATGCCTGCAACGCGATACCTAATAAGCGCAGAATTTCCCTCCTGCAATCTGTGTCAGATTCCGCCTTGTATTCGGCCATCCAAATTTTAACCATCCCGGCGACCGTCCCTTTCAACCCATCGGCAGCGTCGTTCGCCACGCCATTATACTCCGGGACCACGGAAAAAACGGATTCCGAATCTTGTTTGGACCCAGTAGAAGAGTCACGTTCGCAAAACTCTTGCACGTCCGCACGAGTCGTTTGGTCGATCTCTCTAAAAATTGGCCAGACGCCCCAGGGCGTAAAATGAGGAATAATACTGCCGAGGAATCCACAAATGATCCCCGCTGGCAAGCCGCCTCCAAATCCAATCAGTACGCCAGTGCCGAACCCAAGCACGGCGACGCCCAAAATTCTACCGTAACCCTTATGTCTTAGTGCAGTAACGGCACTTGAGCGCCCCAATAGAGCATCCTCCATTGTTTGCGGAACAACACCAGCAGCGGCCGCTACATGTTCAACGGAAATATCATCCATTCTATCACCCGATTAACACAACACCGACTCAAATGCAAGATTGAAACGCAGACGAGACGCCAATATCAACAACTAACCCCTCCTAAAGCTTTGAGAGAGCAACTCCCACCCCGACTGCAAGACCACCAGCTGCGCCAATTGCCGCACCGACGGGACCCGCCACAGCATAACCGACGCCAAACGCAACCTTGCCCGCTGTACTTCTCTGCAATGAGCGAATAAGCGCCGATTTCGTTGAGTCGCTCATGCTGGAATTATTAATAATCGCAAAGAGTGCAGCAATTTCTAACTCTTTCTTAGTACAATCCAATGCCAATCTATACGTTGCCAACAAGTCAGGCCGCTCACTTGAACTAGCCTCTTTTAACATAGGCAAAAACGCACCATTTATACTCGCTATCTGACAAATACTAACACTCATAAATCTCTCCTGTGGAGGAGTTCAGCTGTGGAAAAATTTTTTGAAATATAAAAGCAACAAGCACAAATTTTTAACTTGCCTCTAAAGTTTCATATTATTTCGTGTGCGCCTCGCGCCCACACTTTTGTAGTATCATCAGCATATCTACTTGCCGCGAATGTTCTTATATTGACCTCGCAACCACTTAAACATCGGTTTAAAAATTCGCGAGCTTGTGCCCAAATATATGAAATACCATCGCGGGGATCACCGGTCTACCACGCTTATTCTCTGTTTTACTGATGTAAAAAATTGTGTTGCAGCATAAGCGCACTAAATCATATTTACACATTCCTAAGTTTCCGATAGAGAGTGCTCCGGCTAATTCCTAAGAGTTTAGCCGCTTGTGAATGATTGCCTCCGCATTGATTTAAAACTTCATGAATATTCGGCTGCGACGAGGAATACCGATCGGGAAGAGCGATCGGGTTAGCAGACGGTGGCATTCTGGGAATAAGGTAATTTTCCAAACATCTAAAATTTAGCATTTCCCCAGGGTAAAGTGCGGCGGTGGCGTCGCAAAAATTGCGCAGCTCTCGCACGTTTCCAGGCCAAGGATACTTCAGAAGAATGGCCAACACATCTTCTCCGATCTGCGGGGCGGGATGATGTGCTTGCCAAAAAAGTTCCATCAGCGGCAAAATGTCTTCAATGCGCTCTCTTAGCGGTGGAATATGGATAGTTACAACGTTGATTCGATAGAAAAGGTCTTCACGAAATATTCCCTGTCGTACCAGCACATCCAGGTTTGCATTTGTTGCTGCAATAATTCGCACGTCCACACAAATTGTTGTATCTCCGCCAAGTCTTTCGAAGGATTTTGATTCCAGAACGCGCAGCAGCTTAATTTGTGTCGCCGGTGGGAGTTCACCAATTTCATCTAAAAATATGGTTCCGCCATTTGCCCGCTCAAAATATCCAATGTGCCGTTGGCGGGCGTCCGTGAAAGCACCTCGCTCGTGCCCGAAGAGTTGACTTTCTACCATTTCAGATGGAAGTGCGGCACCGTTAATCGCCAAAAATGGCTTATTTGCGCGTACGCTTAGCCGATGAATTTCCTGGGCAAAAAGATCTTTCCCGACGCCGGTTTCTCCAATGAGCAAAACCGCGGCATTGGTTGATGCCACTCGACGAATTAAATTTAGCGCCTTTTGCAGCGCGGGAGAGTTTCCAATGATGGCCGTCGAGGCCAAATTGCTTACGGCAATATCGTTGGATGCCCTTAGCGAAGATATTTGCTTCAGCGTTTTTTCAAGCACCGTTGCATCCAGCGGTTCCATCAAAAAATCAGCCGCACCGGCTTTCATGGCAGAAACGGCCGTGGGAACATTTGCATGGTCGGCCAAGAATACGCAAGCGGGCGAAGGCGAAAGCGTCTGACAAAAATGAAGAACGTCCATCCCGGACCTCCCCTGCACTTGCCATTTCGAAAGAACAATATCAAATGATTTTTTCGCCGTTTGCAATTTTTCAATGGCTTCGGAGATGCTGTTGGCCCAAATCACTTCATAGGTGCCCGTCGGCATGCGATTCAACCCACAAAACCCGCAATTATCTTCGTCGACTATTAGTAGCCTCTTTTCCATTATTGTACTTCCGCATTACGATAAAATTCCACTACGCTGAAAATTTTTATAATTATTGCAAACACGATCTCGAACGTTTAACGGCGACACGCCACAACTGTCAAGCCCATGGCCCATTTCTTTGCAGCAGGAGTATTCTCGGTAGACCGGAAAGATCATGCATCTTCTTGCGAATTGTAAAACCAGCTTGTCCCGCCACGTGGATCAAATAATCGTGCTGGGAAAAGCCCGTCTCAAGAGCGAGCAATCCACCCGGCAAAAGAAATGCCGAAGATTCGTGGATAATGGTTTTCAAATGGCCAATGCCGTCATCGGGAGCGATAAGCGCATGGCGCGGCTCGTAGAGGCGGACCTCCGGTGCGGCACTTTCCAATTCTCCATTGCTCAAATAGGGGGGATTGCTTACGATGAGATTCCACGTTCCTTGGAGCGTTTGAAACCAATCGGATTGGGAAAAGGTTACGCTTTTTTCCATGCGACAGCGCTCCGCATTGGCCCGGGCGAGCGAAAGAGCATCATAATCCAGGTCGGAAGCGGCCAGTGATGCCTGCGGAAAAATTTTGCCCAGAGCAAGAATGATTGCCCCGGAACCAGTACCTAAATCAAGAATGGACGCTGGAGATATGCCATTTGCCATATAGTAATCTTTGATTGCATGAACAAGCTCCTCCGTCTCCGGGCGAGGGATGAGCGCCCGCGGGTCGACCGTTAGTTCAACATCTCCGAATGCGACCGTTCCAAGTATATGCTGCAATGGCTCCCGCCTTGCACGGCGGTGAATGAAATTTTCAAAAACATGACGCGCCTCAGGCGCAACCATCCAATCTCGAGCCAGATACAATTCCATGCGCCCACAATTTAACGCACCAGCCAGGAGCCATTCTCCATCGCAGCGAGCATTATCCACGCCATTTTTGCACAAAACCCCCTCCGCCCACCGGAGAAGGAAGGACACGCGTGAAGTCACAATATCATCGTAATTTCGCGTGCCTCCGAACGAATTGCAACGAAAATACTTTCATTGTTTTAGCCGCATGCCAGGCGGCAGACTCCTGAAATAATGCAGAATTGAAACATTTTTCACAACATTTAACTACGAGAAAGAACAATTCTACCAAGTGGCTGAATGGTGATCTCTTCGGTAAGTTCCTGATGTGAAAGCACTGGCAAATCGTACAGATCCAATTCGATGAGCTTACGCACGTAGCGACGAATATCCATGGAGGTGAGTAGAACCGGCTTACGCTCCAGCTTGGACAGATCACCAACCTCCTGCTTAATGCCGCGCAGGACACGCTTGGCCATATCCGGCTCCAATGCCAAATAGCTACCGGCGGAGGTTTGCCTAATGGCCTTACGGACCACATCTTCAATGGATGGATCAAGCAAATAGGCAGCAAGAATATTTTGCCCACCACTGAACTTGTAGCTTATGTAGCGCTTGAGATTGGTACGCACATAATCCGCCAAGAGTACCGGTTCTTTTTCCTTTTGCCCCCAATCGATGAGTGATTGGAGAATGGCTTTGAGGTTGCGAATTGAAATTTCCTCCTGCACCAGGCGCTGTAAAACTTCCGTAATTTTTTGTGCCGGAAGAATGCGCATGACTTCTCGGACAATTTCCGGGGAATTTTTTTCGAACTGCTCCGTGAGGAAACGAGTTTCCTGCAGTCCGAGGAAATCTCCCGCATAGCGTTTCAACACGAAGGACAGGTGATAGGTAAAAATTTCCGGCGTTCGCAAGAATTTGATTCCGGCCTTTTCCAGGCGGGGAATGTGCTTCTCGTCTACCCACAGAGCCAATAGATTTGGCAGGAACGGTTTTTCTTCCTGGTAAGGAACGTTGAGAATATCCAGATTTTCTTTGGTTTCGCGGACAATGACCGAATGGGCAACGATCTTTCCCTGTGAAATCGGAACTTCTTGGAGGAGAATCTGATAGCTGCCCTCCGCCAGATGATCGTTGAAGCGTAGGTGAATGCCTGGGAACGGCACACCCAAATCGTGATATAGTGCCCGACGGACCTGCATCAATTGCTCGTTCAGCGTCTCCGCCTCGATGGAAGATTCGATTGATGTGGCCACATCCAGCATGAGTGGGACGGTGACGGAGAACGGTTCCTCTTTTTCCTCGGTAATTTCTAGCCCCGCCGGCTCCGCATCGCCTTTCACACCCGGCTTTGTTTGGCCCTTTTTCTTGCCCTTGGTCGTCTTACCCTGGCCCACACGGAAGAACGTGCGTCCGGCCACAAGTATACCCCCACCTAGGATGATGAATGGAATTTTCGGGAACCCCGGAATTGCCATAAATAGTACCGCCATGCCGCCGGCGATCATCATAGCCTTCGGTTGGCCAATAACTTGTTTGAAAATTTCTGAACCAAGGGGTGTCTTATCCTCGGAGGCCACACGAGTAACGATGATACCCGAGGTGATGGAAATAATCAGTGCCGGTATTTGGGAAACCAATCCATCACCGATGGTGAGGATGGAATAAACCTTCACCGCCTTGTCCATGGTCATGCCTTTTTGACTTACGCCAATGATAAGTCCGGCGATGATGTTGATGGCCGTGATGATCAGGCTGGCGATGGCATCGCCTTTGACGAACTTCATGGCACCATCCATGGCGCCATAGAGTTGATTTTCCTTCTCCAGATTGCTCCGACGCCGTTTGCCTTCATCGGCGTCGATGGTCCCCGCGCGCATGTCAGCGTCGATGCTCATCTGCTTACCAGGCATGGCATCCAGGGTAAATCGAGCGGCCACCTCAGCCACGCGCTCGGAACCTTTGGTAATTACAATAAACTGTACGATGAGGATAATTAGGAAAATTACCGCACCAACGACGAAGTTCCCTGCAACGACGAAGTTCCCAAAAGTATCGATGATTTTTCCAGCGTTGGCATGTATAAGAATCATACGCGTTGTACTGATGCTCAACGCCAGACGAAACAGGGTGGTAAACAGCAGCAGGCTGGGGAAAGTTGAAAAAGCCAGGATCCCAGGAATGTAAAGGGCCATCATCATCATAACCACGGAAATGGTTAAATTGATGGCAATGAGCACATCCACGACCCCTTCCGTGATGGGCATGATCATCAACGAGATGATCAGGATCACGAATCCTGCCAAAAAAATGTCACTAAAGCGGCTGATACGCAAAACGCCGCCCTCAATTCTATCGGCTAAGCTCACGATTTAAGTCCTTTCTCGCTATGAATCTCAAAAATTTTTTCCAAAGTCCATCTTCCGGTGGACGCATCCTAATGCTGACCACCCGCTCCACGCCATCCACGACCAGTGGCTCAATGCGCTGTCCGATGACCGCATGGCGCGGCTGGCCGTGTGTCCGCTGCCGCTCCAGCTCCAAAAAACGCCGCAATTCCACTCGCGCCTCCCGATCCCGGTGTAAGTGCCAAAAAATATTTCCCCGCAGCAGGTGAAATCCGCTGAGCTCTTGAAGATTGAGTGTTCCCATTGGAATTTTATCCATTTCATGTAGCGCCATGGCATAACTGCCGTCCGCGGCCAGGCAATAGGCGTAAGTAAGCAGCATGATGGCCGTGGGATCCGCCAGTTCGCAAAGCGTGTGGTAGATTACCCTTGCCGGGTCATGCTTGCCGTACTGCAAATAGAGGTAGCCCAGCAATTCTAAAAAATCTTTATCTTCGTCCCTCACGCGTCCTTACCCCATTAAAATCATTAGCCGGTACTGTTCAAGTAATTCATTTCGTCCGGTTTCTTCCACCAGGTGGCCTTCCAAAAGAGCAAAAATTGGTTCCATTTCGCCGGACAGTTGCCGACCCTTTCGATCCCGAGCTTTGCCGAAATAGTCCCGCAATTCCCTCAAGCGTCGCCGGAAGTGTATGGGAATCAGCAGCTGCCGATTTTTGACCTTGGGCCGCAGCGCATCCAAAAGGATGGATTCGAATGTTTTTAAATTGATGATGTCCTGCAACCGTTCCTCGATGCGCCCCTCGCACGGGCCGATTTCGACAGATTCCGGCAGACATGGAATTTTTTCCTGATTCCTATTCGTGGTAATTCGCGTCAACCCAATATCAAAGGCATACGTCTTTGGATTAACGGGTTCCAGCGGCGGTGGTCGCCTTGCCTGCTGCTGCTTGATGCCGGATTGCTGGGAGTGAGTGTCCACGATTTTGTTACAACTGTATCAGCCGGAGTAACAGCTGCAAGACTTGATTGAATGCACCGATAATGGCGGCCGCATAGCAATCATTGGCCGGCAAAATGACAAGAAATCCCACCCGGCCTTTTTCGTCAGCTACAAAATGCAATAGAGTTTTTCCAGTCAATCTGGCTGGGTCGCAAGACTGTAGCGTGCGGAACACTTCTTTTGCGGTTAACCGTGGCCGGTCGGAAAATAAATACATATAAACGCTGTCTTTCTCGGATGTATCAATAACCAGTTCGCCAACATTTTCGAACTCCATAACGGCCACATTATTTTCGCCAAGAATAGGTTCCTCAACGCCAACGCTTGCGCAAAATTTTTGAATCTCCTCCCAAACGATCACAGTAATATCTCCTATTCCTGCACCTCTTCCATCATCGCATCCTCCTGTTCGATGTAACGATCAAGTAAGCCCTGGATGGAATTGATCACATAATCTCGCACCTCCTCCGAGCGATAAGTTTTGAGGGAAATTTCCCGCGCCAACTCGGCCAGGCGTGAAAGAATAAAAATTCGAGCCTCCAAATCATCCTGCGAAATCTCAAAGAGGTTAAGAAGACCCTCAATCTGGGCAATACTCACCACCGAGCTCTGGAGAATTTTTAAAAATTCCTGCGTAATGCTCAGCCGCTGCTCCATCGTAAGCGTCATGGCCCGCCACTGTAGGGACGAAAATGCCACTTGTCCACAGCTAAATACTTACCTCTTGGAGCGCTTCTCTTGAATGCGCACGCCAAAGCGGTACACATGCGATAAAATTTTACTCAATGCTCTTGCTCAACATCCAAATGAGCTTTTCGTGGCTTTGAATAAATGAATCCATTAAAGACGTGGTCCCGCCATCGGAGGCATTTGCCGCCACCTGGCTAATTTTGCGGGCCAATCGTACCAAAAGCGCATGGTCTTCGACCAATGCCCGAAGCATGGCCCCCGCATCACGGAATTCTCGCGCAAGCATTACTTGCGACAAATGGCCCATTTCCTCAAAGGTTGCCGGCGCATATCCGCCCAATTGCACAATTCGCTCGCCGATCGCATCCACGTCGCCCTGCAGCGACTCATATTGCTCATTGGTCCACGTATGAACACCGCGGAAATTGGCGCCTTTCACATTCCAATGGATGCCAAGGGTTTTAAGATAAAGCGCAAATGTACTCCCTAGTAACTGTAGAAGCAATCCGCGAACTTCCTCGCATTTTGTTTTGTCTAAATTTAAATCTGCCATGCAGTTATAATTATTCAGGCCGGAAATGAGTCAATGCTTTTTGCTTAGCATGGCCATACTCGTTCGGCAGCTTTTTCTACCATTTGCTTGCCTTTATTGCACAACTTTTTTTTCAAGAGTCATGCTGGAATTCGAACAATTTAAAGATGCTTTGTCCGCCATCCTTAGGGAATTGGGAGAAAATCCAGGGCGCGCGGGCATGGGAAAAACCTCTCAGCGTGTGGTCGATTCGCTGGTTGAGTTGCTGGATGGCTATGGCGATAGCGAGGAAGAGTTAACTTTTTTTGACGTGCCTGCCTATGACCACTGGATTGAGATGCATGAAATCCCATTTAGTTCACTGTGTGAACATCACCTACTGCCATTCGTTGGCAAAATCTCCATCGCATACTGGCCGCAAAATGGCCAGATAATCGGATTGAGCAAAATAGTTCGCATGCTGGCAAAATTCACACATCGACTCCAGCTGCAGGAGCGCATGACCGTGGAATTGGCGGAGTCGATTTTTCATCGGCTAGGTTCAAAGGCCGTTGCCGTCCGCGTGGAAGGAGAACATTTTTGCATGAGCATGCGCGGGGTACGGCAATCTGGCATCCGCACGATTACGCATCATCGCTGCGGCGCGGCGCCACATTGGCCATTTTGATAAAAAACGCGCAACCCTCAAAAATTTTTCACCGAAAGCTTAGGGCTTTATGTTTGCGGTTAACGACTAGCGCAAAATGTTAGTCCTTGCAATATCGCAACTTTGATATATTGTACTACCGGAATGTTGGGTGCCACAATTTCACCGGAATCACAAACTCTCGCTGCGTCAGTGAAATCTCCGCAGGAAGAATCGGATAGAATTTTTGTGCGAATAAATACTAAAAGATTTACCCCGACTTGGTGGAAAGATGTGATCGTATTCATATTATGCATCATCTTCATCCCCGCTGGTACCGTACTGGTTGTGGCCCGCATCATCATCGACAAAAGAAACAAAGTGCCTATTACCATTGGCGGCATTGTTTGGCGATTCTCTCGTTCTCTAACACATGAAAAACGCGAAATTCTTGCACAACTTGCGTCAGAAGAACTCCCTGCACAACATGCACGAAAAGAGCCTAGTTCAAATTTAGAACCTGCGCCAGAGGCGGAAGTCCAATCGGACACTGGAATAGAACTTCCCAAGAAAAAATCCATGGAAGAATTTAATTTGTCTTGGGCGCGCGGTGTCGCGCTGCGGATGTTAGAAAAGAATTTGGATCCGACAGGCCCGCCAATTGGAATTCCAAACTACGGCAATTCGTGCTATCTAAATACCGCGATTCAATGCGCATATCATCACAATTTTCTTCGCATGCTAGTTCATGTGCTAGGTAAAATTTTTCCACCGACTTCACCCGGTGGCGATATGCGCGAATGCCTAATAGAAGTTTTTAACTGCTTGGAGAAAGGAACTCCGTGGACAAGGGAGTCGTTTGAAAAATTCAAAAATGCGCTTGCTCACCGAAATCCTACTTTTGCAGATAGCGCACAGCATTGCTCGCATGAATGCCTAATAGCAATGCTAGACGGACTTGAGATTGATAAGATGCGATATGATTATGTAAACGATACTATTGAAGCGGCCTTCTTGGGTGGAAAAATTTCAGAAGAAGATTTGGCGCTGTTAATTTTATCTGGAATTTATAAGAACAAGCAGTTAAACTGTGCTTATGGGCTCTGTTATGAAGTGCCGGAAGTTGTAGGTCTATCTTACAATTTTGGCGGCATGTCACACGTTGCAGTTGAATACTTTCCCTGCAAACACCTTGCGCCATCGTGGCAATCGGAGCCTAATATCGGACTTGCTCGTAAAAATTCTTTAGCAGAGGCTATAGACTGGCATGAACGCGAGGAGCTGCTGCAAGGAGATGACCAACTGTATTGTGCGGAATGTAAGGAGTTGCGCGATGCGACTCGCGTCTGCACATTGAAAGACTTTGGCATATTTCGAAATTTTTTTATAAAAAGATTTGCCGAGCTAGAAAGAGGGAAAATCGAAAAGGAAAATGGTCCAATTGAGTTTCCCCAAAAACTAACACTTCACGGTATAACATATCAGCTTTGTTTTTTCGGAAGCCACATTGGCACTACTGCGAATTATGGACACTACGTGTCGTACGTACGCCGGGGAGGCAAATGGTACATGATCAGCGATAGCAGCGTCACCGAAGTCGAGCTTGGAGAACTTATTCGCAGCAATGAGGTCATGTATATGACATATAGGCGTGTTCCTTAGAAAATTTAGCACAAGATTTGTGATGTTTATTGCTCAAAACTGCATGGAAAGTATGAATAACCATGAGAAAAAACCACTTTGTCTGGGGAATCCTCAATGTGACACCCGATTCATTTTCCGACGGCAATGGCGCAGCAACTATGGAAATGCGCGTTGCCAAGGGACTTAAATTGGCTGCGGATGGCGCGGATTTCATCGATGTGGGCGGTGAGTCCACGCGCCCCGGATATACTTCCGTATCCGCGGAGGATGAATTAGCTCGCATTTTGCCAATTCTCCGAGCACTGATTTCCCAGATTTCCATTCCGATTTCTTTGGACACGCAAAAGGCGGCTGTGGCAGATGTGGCGCTGGCCAATGGCGCGTCGGTTGTGAACGACATTTGGGGATTGCAAGGGGATGTGGGGATGGCGGAAGTTGTCGGGCAACATGGAGCATCCATTGTCATTATGCATAATCGCGCGGCCGTCGCCCCTGAAATAGACATTATCGCAGACGTGGCTCGCTTTTGGAAAAAATCCATCACCATTGCCGGGTCCGCTGGAATCAAAAAAATATTCCTTGATCCTGGAATTGGCTTTGGCAAAACCGACGAACAAAATTGGGAAATTTTGCGAAATATTGGTACACTTGCATGCGAATTTGCTCCACATCCCATTTTCCTTGGAGTTTCTCGAAAATCATTCATTGGAAGAAAAATCAACGAACCGGATCCATTACTGCGGGATGCGGCAAGTGTGAAGATCGCCCGGGAGGCCATCCAAAAGGGCGTGAAACACATCCGCGTGCATAATGTAGTTCTTCATGTAAAAAGTTTAGGAATCTGTCATGGACGCATGCAATGATTGCGGCGATGAAATTCAAATTCGCGGACTCCGCTGCCAAGCCCATTGCGGGGTTGGCGCCGAGGAGCGCAAACAGTCGCAAGATCTCCGAATTGACGCAGCGCTGGAACTTGTCAGGTCTGGAGATTTTTTGCGGCGCACAATTGCGGATACCGTCGATTACACGGTTGTGGCCGACATGATTTTTAAAATACTTAATGAGTCGGAGTTTCATCTCATCGAAAACATTGCGCAGTTAGTATGCATGGAAATTCTAGCCAAATTTTCACAGATTTGGCGCGTTACGGTTACCGTTCGCAAGAAACCGACTCACTGGATTAATTTCGTGGAAAATTTTACGGCGAAAACCTCGCTGCGACGTTTCACCGGCGCAATTGGACTGGGAACAAATCTCGGCGAAAATCTGCAGAAGAATCTCGGCGATGCCAGGACTGAAATCGAAAAAATTCCACACACGCGCATCATCCAAATTTCGTCCATCCACCGCACAGCTCCGTTACTTTTGTGGAATCAGCCGGACTTTCTGAATCAATGCCTGCTCATCGAAACATGGCTCCATCCGGAGGAATTTTTACGCCATACACAGAAGATCGAGCGTGCCATGGGCCGAATAAAAAGCTTTCCCAACCATCCGCGGGTGATGGATATCGATCTTTTGCTATTCGATAATTTTATTGTGAAAAATTTACATCTGACCTTGCCGCATCCGTCACTAGAGGAGCGCCGCTTCCTCATTGAGGAACTGAGCGAGTTTGGCATTAAAATATGGCCAAAGGACGAAGGGGTTATGAAACAGAAATGCGAGCCACTATCCGTGGACGAAGCGCAACTGAAGATTTAAAGCATTTTTTTCGAACGATGCATATTTTCTCGCCGGGCCAAAAACATTACCTAGAGACTTTGACCAATGGATCTATTTGATTTTCAAATTATTGCCGAAGATCCAACCGGAGCGCGATGCGGCATCCTGCGCACGCCCCATGGAATTCTGGAAACTCCCAATTTTATCTTTTGCGGCACGCGCGGGAGCATCAAAGGCCTTACAATTGCGCAGGTTAAAGAGGCGGGTGCGCAAATCATTCTTGCTAACACCTATCACATGCACATCCAGCCGGGCGAAAAAACCGTGGAAACCCTCGGCGGGCTGCATCGAATGATGGGTTGGGATGGCCCCATGCTGACGGATTCCGGCGGCTTTCAGGTTTTTAGCCTGCAATACGGAGGCGTCGTACGGGAAATCAAAAGCTGCCGCAGCCTCCCTGGGAAAAAATCATTAATTAAAGTTTCGGAAGAAGGCGCACTTTTTCGCTCCTACTACGATGGCTCGTCGCGCATGCTTACCCCGGAAAAATCCATTCAAATTCAGCGCAGTCTCGGTGCCGACATTATTCTGCCCTTAGACGAATGTACGCCCGCGCATTTGGACAATAAGAGCCTGAGGGCAAGCACCGATCGGAGTCACCGCTGGGAAAGGCGTAGCCTGGAAGAATTTTTGCGATCGGACACCGGGACGCAAGCCCTCTATGGCATTGTACAAGGCGGGACGGATGAGTCGCTACGCGGGGAAAGCTGCGCATTTGTAAGTAATGAGTCCTTCTTCGGCCAAGCCATCGGGGGAAGCCTTGGCATCAACCGCGCCCAGATGATGGATGTAATTTCCATGGTTGGAGCAATGAAGCATCCGACAAAGCCAACACACTTGCTTGGAATCGGAGGCGTAAGTGATATTTTGCACGGAGTACGTTGCCGTATGGATACATTTGATTGCGTGCATCCAACCCGCCTGGCGCGCCATGGAGGTGCGCTTGTGCCGCGGGAAATTGCCATTGGCTCTGAGCATATTAACCTCAAAAATGCAAAATATGCACGCGACCCATCCCCGATCGATGGAAATTGCACCTGCTACGCCTGTCGCACGGCATCCCGCGGTTACATTCATCACCTTTTAAAAAGCGGCGAACTCCTCGGCGGGCAATTGCTCACAATTCACAATATAACATTTATGATGCGATTGATGGCCAATATTCGCACGGCCATCCGTCAAAAAAATTTTTATCAATTTACGCAACAAAACATCTTTCCTGTACCTATTTAACCGTCCTGCCTGCCATCCCCGCCGACTCAGTTAGCCCCAGCTGGCAAAGGCTTTCCCTGGGTAAAACCACTATTTCTAAATTCACGCGAATCTCAAAAGTCCTCCATCGCTTTAGTGGCATATTTGGCAGTGGGGTTTTTGGCTCAAAATCGTCCCATTTTCGATTTCCACTAACCGCATTTTCAGCAATTTGCGCCGAAATCTTAGCAGTCAATCTATGAATTTAAATTTTTTCAAATGACTTTTGAGATTCGCATTAGCTATTGAATTTCGCAGCAGGTATATGTTTCGAATTGTCCTTGGTGAATAAGGGCCGGGCAGTCTGCTTGGACGACAGGAAGGTTGCCGATGATGTTGGAATCAACCGCATTTAGAATACATGCAATTAATTGATCGTGAATTCTTTTTTCGTTTTTGCTTTGTGCTAAAGTGGGTCTTTCTCCATGAAAAGACTACCGTTGAGCAACTTTCCCATTAAAAACATGTCGAATATTGCCGCCAACAATTGCCGGGTCGTTACTTAGGTTGCCTAACGATAAGAGTTCCTGCAAAAATATTCCATCACTAATTGCGGGGCGACCAGGACACGCAAATGGCAAAATGTTTAACGTTTCAAGTAAGTGTTCATCATTCCACTCCGACATAATCAATGAAGCTGCATTAAACACATCTTTCTGCGAAGGGGTCAATTCGCCATTTTTTTCCTTATCATATAATTTTCCTACAATATGAACGAGCGGATTGACAGCATCGGGGACTGGTGTCAGTAGTCCGCGCAATTCGAACATGCATGTATACCCAATTACCGTTTCGGCAGCATCAGAAAATAGGCAATTGCGTACTGGTCTCAGCGTATCCCTAGTGTCATTTGCATCTTTGCCAACCAGCATGCATTGACGTCCATGTCCGAGTTCATGCTCCAAAACAAGAGACGGCGGATACCGAACAGCAACAAATCCGAATTTTGAAAGGTCTCCATTTCCTATTTTAACTAAAAAAGGTATATGTCCAGTATTGTAGTCATCTAAACTTATTAACACCGAAAAATCCATTGTCGCCGTACAATCGATACGCGAGCTAAGATTTTGCAGCGAAAAATCTATGCGTAAGCTGCGCGCGTTGGTCGCAATTTCTTTGAATACTGCCAATCCTGTTTGCGTTCTACAAATATCTCTTAATGCCCCAACGCATTGGGCGCTATTCTTTCCATTTGCCGGTGAAATAAAGGTAATTTCACCCCTGTTAATTCCTTGTTGCCGGAAAACATCCATACATTCATCCTGGAACGTTACTGGTTGCTGAGGTGCAATATTTGGCGCCGCAACGCCGCCCAGAGGCTGCAATCCAGGCACGGTACACATAGATAGACATTTTGTACCTCTATTACATACGTTGCAATAATTTTCCTCTGAGAACGTACCATTCACAGTTTAATGGCATATCTGCTTTATTGGAAGCGAAATATAATATGATCTCCGCCCAAAAACAATTCATTGGTTCACGGCATGAAAAAAACTGTCTTTTGTCTATATGGTCTTTGAAAGCCATCGACAAAGCTTGCAATGTATCTGTGTATTCCTGTGAATGGGTTCCGTTTATAGTGACCTTATAATCAATAAGCCCAACCTTTAGGCGCATAAGCTTATCATCACTCCCCTTGTATCGAAAATATAATTTTTTCGCTGTTTCCGACATAACACATGTGCTATCGTCTATGAAACTCATCACCTCTATGCCAATTGGCACTTCTATGTGTGGCTTCTTGGGAAAGATTTTTTAAAAAAAATTCATGCTTAAATCCTAGTTCCTATGAGTGCTCTCACTGACTAAAGCTACCTACTTGCCAGTACGATGTCCTGTAAAGAAAAATACTCACCTTCTTTATTTTATTCTAGTATTGGAAATTTTCACAAGATAAAAAACACACACCGATCGCATAATTCAAAATCCGAGGTTTATGGCGACGAGAGCCACCGCGATTACCGCTTTGGCAGAGGCCCAGACGCGAAAACGAGAGAAATCTTCGCCGACTAATTTTTTCAACCGCTGATTAAAATTTTCTATGCAACGGCGTTTTTTTAACCGCTGCCTCTCCTCCTCCGTGTTCTGCACTTTCATGTTCTTTCTTCCGGGCAATGAATTTTAAATTCTTCTTCATTGGTCTGTCAGTTTTTTCCCGAAAAATATAATCGCTATCTTTTGGAAGACGCTTCATAAATGACGTATAATGCGGTAGTTTTAGAAAGAAATTTTCTAGAATTTGGCGCATCGGCCCGCAATAAAATGTCTTGAAATCCATTATTCCTGCGTATTGCCAAAAGATGAGAATCGTTAGGAACCGCCAATGCTCAAAGATTTACTTGGCGAGAAAAAAAGCATTTTTATGATCAGTGTATTTGATTATTCTCCGTTTAACGCGAATAGCAAATTCGCATTGCCAGCCAACACATTTCACTCCGGCATAAGCTGCGCACGGAAGATAGCGGTCAGTTTTTCACGTTTACTCTCATACATTGGGCGATAGGCATTCCAGTGCGTCCCACTTCTATCCCTCACAGCATTGTTGGCAAGATGCATGGAAGTTGGCTCATCTCCAATTCTAATGTGCGCACCGCCTAAGGTGTGCACAAAAATAGTTATCCGCAAACAATGGGCGATTATCGCCAAATCCGGCAATTCCCCTCACCGCCCATTACGGCCAATTACGGCGATGGCATATATCCATGTCAGTGGCGCAATGTGAAAGCTTGGATTGGCACCACCTCCAAACCATGTAAATAAATGCGCCCTAACCTGCGCCACAACCGTTTGTTTATTTTGTCCGGCTATTGCTTGCAGACAATCTTGAATTTCTTTAGGCGCAGTGCTGACATCGGGATCCTCTCCCACGGCATCCAAAAACCATGGTTCATACGCCTCTGAGGCTGGCGATATAAAAGCAGCGACAAGATACTCGGGAATTCGCACAGCCCCTCCTTGCGCAAGCGCCAATGCGGCACGGAGAAGACACAAGCGAACGCGCATATAGTATTGTTCTTCGTCTAAAAGAACGAGCGAAAGCGAGTGATACAAACAATTTCCATCTCCAATAACATCGAACAGGATACAGTCTGGCACTATGCCCGCCAAAATGTGCCATTGCGATTTTACTAACAATGGTGATAGTTGCATCGTAGCCGATGTTGCCACCGATTGCAATAAAGCTGCTGGTTTTCCCTCCGCGTTCGGCGCCTGACATACAATTGCACGCGATGACTCCTTAGGCGGACACAGGCCGCGCAAAATTGCAATACATGCCTGTACCTCATTCGTAAAACTTAATATATCAGATTGTGGTATCTCCGCGACTACGACTTGCGTCGCTTTCCGCCAGTCATGCTCATTAATATAGTTGAGGCATGCCTGTATCATTTCTTTCATTTTAGCAGGGATAGCCCTTCCTTCCAATGATAGCAATTCCGCTGTGATACGATCAATATTCTCCGGCAAAACACGTCCTGTAATTACTTCTATAAACATTTTTTCTAGATTAAGGTTTCGCCTCACGCATACGGAACGGCCGAAGTCAAAAATACAAAGGGCTCTTTGGATGGCATCCGGATCGTCGGATGAGGAAACACGAATAAAAGAGCGAAATGTAACATCCAACACCTTGTAAACCATTAGCGCCTGTGTTTCTATCGGCGTGCTGCAACCTTCGCGTAATGCTGGAACAACGCATTCACGAAAACAATTTTCTATCCGCGTTTCATAGCAGTATGAACTGCGCAAAGGAAGTGAATTGCTTTCGCAAGCATTAAGCATAAGGCTAATAAATTCGATTTCTGAAAAAAACTTCTTTCGGGTCCCAACTGTTCACGCATTTCCAACACGCGTTCACGGATCTCATCTCCATAGCAAGTGTGGCGACAAAACATATCCATGCAATATTGAAAAAAAATATTTACAATGCCGCTTTTAAGGTGCGTTGGAATTATCTTCCACGCCAGGTTAAGTGAGGTAATGTCGCCCGCATCCGCCATGAGAAGTATTGCTGAAATGGTCTTTACGTCATACATGCAAAAATTATTTTCGCATCCCAGTAAAACATAAATGCAGAACACATAACCCGTGGTGCACGCGATGTCATCGCCGGGCAATTTATCGTTAGTAATGACACAAACGGCTCGAAGCCAAGAAAAGCATGCAGGTGTTGCCGCGGATGCTTCTAAAAATCGAAAATCTTCTAAAATTGTCGCAATGGCTGTCGATATATCGATTTCGCCAGATGCAAGCAAGGGGGGCTGCGCACATCCACCATCTTTAAGAATAAGTGGAATCTCATTTACGAAAGAATCTTTTTTGCTTTCAAAATTAGGGAACCTGCCGCACAGAAATTGATGAACCAGTGGTATGCGGCTTTGGAGTTGCCCCAAAACACGTCGAAAACATATTTGCCCCAATCGGTTAGGGTATCATCCGCCGGTCGAATGGCTTCAAATCCTTCAAAATCTGAAACGGAAAGGCCTGCTCTATTAATGAACGAACAAGTTGCTCATTCGAGGTAACAATATCGTCCCGTGGCATGTTCTCAAACCGGGTAAGCATGCATACAAGCCACAACCGTATATAAAGCTTCCATTTTTCCAAATCCGTCCCTTCCGGCAACCCAGCCCAATGGTTAATAGAATTGGATATCCCCGTAGAAACACTTTCCTCAAGCAAATTCACGCAGGGAATAATGCACGCGGGCTGGATGGCCAACTCCAGTACATCATCCGCTTCTTCAGGAAATACTACACGGAGCAATATAGCTGCCTTATCCGGGAAATATGGAAAATATTCAAACAAATCATCGTACACCTTATAAGCGCCAACTGGAAATCTTCGCTGGAAGACCCTTGTGGCACGATGGTATTCGGTGGCGACGATGTTGGGTCCGTATTTGTGCCTTGCGCGCTCGATAATTCCGCATCTACGCCCATATCAACGGTATACCGCCATCCAAGCCTGATTGTGCTCATGCTTCCGGCGACGATGTTTGCCTCTGCGGCCGAAGTGCAAGTATTTTTTGCGACGTTCTTTAGATAACCCCGATCGCAAAAATGCCAATGTTCATGGACTTACTTTGCGAGAAAAAGGCATTTTGGCCATCGGGGTTAAATCTTCAAATTTGCCCATCAAAATGGATATGGATACCGGTGAATTTGTTTAGTCTTGCCTTGTAGCGATTTTTGGAGATAAATGGACTACATGGCCTGTGTGCTGCGTTGGCGGTTTTTTCTTTCCGTTTGCCTTTTGACCGCCGTTGTTCTCCCTCTTGCATACTTTTGCCCCGTTATCACGGGGCATGTCAGTAAGGGCGCTTACGAACTATTCCGTGTCGCCAAGCGCATTCCGGTCACAAATGCCATGATTACCAATTGGATTTTGGCGATTATAATTATCCTGGGTGTTCGATTTGCCATTGGGAAGAAACCTCGCGTCGTTCCCGGTCGCGGGCAGGCGGTAGTCGAAATGATCATGGAAAAATTACAAGACTTGTTCGAACCCATAGTTGGAAAACGTGTCATGCCACATGTGTTTCCACTACTATTGACTTTTTTCGTCTACATTCTTGTTCAGAATCTCAGCGGATTATTTCCAGGCGTCGGCGCCTTTGGCCTCCGTTCCGGTGATCATTTTTATTATTTTTTTCGGCCAACCAACGCGGACCTCAATGCCACGCTAGGTCTTGCCCTGGTCTCTTTCTTTGGGTGGTTTTATTTTGTTCTGCGCTACGCGGGCCCGAAGGAATTTTTCCATGACACTTTTGGGAACAAAGCCGACCGAAAGGAGTTGCCGGGCCTCATATATCTCAGCCTTGGGCTTGTTTTCATCGGCGTTGGTCTTGTGGATGTGGTTTCCATGCTCTTTCGGGTAGTCTCACTGTCTTTTCGCCTTTACGGTAATGTTTTTGGGGGTGAAAACCTAATAACCGAAATGCTTGGGCTAATGGGATACTTATTCCCGGTGCCATTTTACCTGCTTGAAGTTCTCATTGGCCTAATTCAAGCGGTGGTTTTCACCATGCTCACCGCCGTTTACATTGGCTTGCTAACGAACCACGATACCGAGTAAACATTGAGTTTCCTCTCATCGAATTTTCCATGAAAATACAAATGTAATTATCGGAACACCAGCTGTTTGTAGTGCTTTCCGTAAATAGGACTTGACAAAATTCGCGCAAACAACTTTCGTCACAGCATTATGAATGTTGGACAGGATGTATTACAACCCAAATCACCCGTACTTCACGCCAATGAGACCCGAACTGATGTCAGTGCATATGAGTTTTTGCAGCGTTTTTTAGATGATGGGAGAACCGTAACCCAACTAACCGAAGTCATGCGGGCTCTTCTCACCCAACACGGAACGCCAGAGGAACGGGAGGCATACATTGGTTTCGTAATGAACCCAGGCGATGAATCGGCCAATAGGTTATTTCAGGCCCTTGGCTTGTGTTGTGCAAGAATTGCCAAAGGTAATGTATGCGTAGAAAGTCTGCGTGAAGCCTATGAGACCCTTTCGAGCATCTCTATGCGGTATGATGCCCCGTCAACGTTTGTCGCACCACCTCTCGAAATTGCTCTTGCTACTACCGTGGTAAAGACGGAGATTTTACACAGAAAATTTGGCTTGTCGAAAACGCCCATGCATGGATGGCATACTCGCTATGATGTTGGTATCGGTGGCGAAATCCTTGTTGCAGTCTATAAAAATGGAAATCTTCGCTCACGATGGCTCACCTCCAGTATGACCTCCGGGCAATTGCCACAGCGGAAGGAAGATCTACAACTGTCGCCACCGGATGTCGATCGTAGTGCGTCGCGAAAGCACCAGGCGAAAGCGGAAGTTCCTTCATGCTTTGAAGAGCCAAATGGCGATGATGATTTGCCAAGCCGAGAAAAAATGGGCGAAGCAATTGATATTTATGCAGGAGAGCCGGATACGAGCGAATTGGAGGAAACTTTGGCTGGTGAAGATGCCGCGGATAATGGAGATGTTCTTTTGAATCCGGAAGTGTCGAATGATGACGTGCCTGCCGAAGATCCTCTAATCGAAAAAGAGACGGATCCAACCATCGATATTTGCCCAGAGCCGGATGTGATTGAACAAAAAGAAACATTGATCGACGATGATGCCCAGGCGAAAGAGAAAGATTCTCTGGATTCGGAAACATCTAATGAGGATGAGGGATCCAACAATAATCCAGCGATTGCAGAAAAAATGGATGTAGCCGAAGATATTTGTCCGGAATTACAGAAGGTTGAAGCGGATGAGCAAAAGTCTGTCGAAGTGGATGTGTCGCCAGCGAATGATACCTTGCCAAAACGGAAATTTGGATTCGCCGGCGCAATCAATCAAGATCCTGTTCCCGTGTATTCAATTCCGAAGCCGCTGCTTTTGGCATATCCACCGGAAAACCCAGCCATTGAAGAAGGAGTTTTACCGGCCGCCGAAGAAGAAATTCCGGCAATTTCCGGAGACGAAGAAATTCCGACTGATCAAAAGCAGCCCGTGGTGGTAATGCTCCCTGCTGGCGCAAATGTTCCTGCCCCGGAAAAAGACCCCGAGGAAACTTCTCCAATTGCCATCGCTGCTTCCGTGGCTGATGAAAAACCAGATGATGAAGAGGATGCGTCACATTCACAGCATAAGAAAATTTTGCTGCCGACCGGGGCATTGCATGAGGGCGTGAAAACTGTGCCTATCGCGGGTCCGACCACACCGAAAACTATACCGCTTAGTTTGGCTGGTGTGTTTACTTCGGCAGCCACCCTTGCTGTGACCTTGAATCCAGCAGCTGCTTTGCTTGCTGGAGGCGCAGCGAATGCAGTTGTCGGCCTAAGATACTTGTTGAAATCGTCTTCTCGCAACAACCCCGCTGACAAAAAGGTAAGGTCTGTGCCTGGAGAAGTTCTTACATCGATTATGCGAAATGGCTATTGTGTCGTGCAGGAAGAAAAGCATTTGTTTGGTAATTCAACTCCAAAAATTATGTCAGGAATTTCTCTTGATAGTGTCGTCGCAGACAAAAATCCGCGACAATTTGACCGCAGCAAACTGCGCGCAGTTTTCGGTACACCTAATAGCGAAAGCTTACTTGATATTTATAAGGGACATCAATCTACCGGAAGCGGGAATCAGCTTTATATCGTGCAACCGAACCCGGACCTGGATTTGCCAGATTTTGATGCCGCCGAGCAGACCATTTTGGGAGATGCGGCAAGATGGGCGGACCTTGGCAATGGAACGTTGCGCACCGAACTAACCATGAGTGAACTGGCAGCGATTTTGAACGTACAAGCGGCTACTTCCGGCAATAAGCTCCACGCACATAGTGAGGGTTTACAAATTGATTTTGCAGAGGATGTGGCGTATCTTGTTTTATCGGAGCAAATCGCGAAGGAGATTTTTTAACCGGCGCCCAATTGACTGAGTAACCTATAGTTTGTACGAGTTGACGGGTGAGTTAACTTGTGTATTTTCCTGAACATTTAAGGGTAGTTTTGTGCAGGAAGTGATTATACAGGGTGGGCGGCCGCTTGCTGGTAAAGTAAGCATTAGTGGAGCTAAAAATGCGGGGCTGCCGGCCCTGGCTGCTTCCCTACTCACTGATGACTTTGTTACCATACATCGCATGCCAGATCTCAAAGATATTCGGTTCATGGGAAGTCTTTTAGAAGATCTAGGCTGTGAATTTTCCTTCCAAGACGGTACGGCTTGCGTCCGAGCATTAGCCATTGGCGGCAATCCATCTTATGAGCGCGTGCAGCAAATGCGTGCATCCATTTGCCTGTTGGGACCATTGATTGCACGCTTGAAGCGCGTAAATATGCCTCCCCCGGGCGGATGCGTCCTAGGGCAAAGGCCAATTGATCTGCATTTGCATGGATTAACCGCACTTGGCTGTGAAATTTTCATTCAAAATGGCCTCATTTGCGCTTCTGCCAACCAGCTGAAGGGAGCAACCGTCTCTATGGGGGGTGTTTTCGGTAGCACGGTGACCGGAACGATAAATGTTATTTGCGCGGCAACTTTGGCTAATGGGACAACGATCATTGAAAACGCTGCCAGAGAGCCGGAAGTTGCCGATTTGTGCCGCATGTTGGTTAAGATGGGCGCCAAAATTGATGGAATTGGTGAATCAACACTTACCATCGACGGCGTTGAGCAGCTACACGGTGCTTCACACGAACTCATCCCGGATCGCATTGAATTTGGCACATTTCTATTACTTGCACTCGCTGGACGTGGAAAACTAGAATTAACGAAGATGGACGCGGCCCTCTGCGGTGCCATAATTGATGCTCTCGCCGAAAGTGGCGCCGAATTTGAGGAAATTGGCAACTTCTTCATAGTTCATGGCGAACGATCAAATTTGCGACCCATGCATTTGGAAACGCTCCCTTTTCCCGGTTTGCCAACGGATTTGCAGGCGCCACTGTGTACTTTATTTACGCAAATTTGCGGCGAAAGCAGCATGCTAGAAAATATTTACCCCGACCGCTTTACGCACGTAGGTGAGTTACGGCGGATGGGTGCCGATATTGTCATGGATGGGCGACGTGCCGTCATCCGCGGGGCAACCCATTTGTCTGGGGCCCCGGTGATGATTCCGGATTTACGCGCCGGAGCATGCCTTTATTCGGCGGCATTGCTTGCACGCGGCGAATCTATTCTTCGCGGGATACATCACGTGGATCGCGGATATGAAATTTTTGACGAAAAATTACGGAAAATTGGTGCCGTGCTTCAAAGGAGGGAGATTATGCAAAAAGATGGCTGCGAAAAAATTTAATGCGCAACAGCGGGGGATTATAGCCGAATTTTGTGGCATTAGTGGTGCAAGCACATCGCCAACGCTGCGCGTACCAGATTCATTGCGAATAATTCTATCCAAAACACTTGTGAATGTTGCGCAAAATTTCGATCGCTTAAAATTAATGCGCCGCTCCTGGCGCAGTATAGCCGGGGCAAAAATGGCATCATTTTCGCAAGTAAAAAACTTTATTCAGCCAACACTTACCATCGAGGTTACTAATGGAGCTGTATTACAGGAATTAAAATTTAACGAACGAAAGCTTTTAAATGCCTTTGCTGCAGATTGGCGGATGAAATGTGTAAAAAAAATGAAATTCATTTTTACCTACGGCGATGACCCAGGTAAATTTCCATCTTGAAAAAAGGCGATAGAGTTTTTTGATTGCGCGGCATGAAGTTTCAATGGCGGCGGACTGTAGCAGTGAGCGTTTCCATTGTTATTCCGTTCATTGTCTCGGCCGACGGTGATGACGGTGGCGGTAAGTTTTTGAATGAACATTATCTCAATGGGGTGGCAGCCGTGGTCAATGAGCAGGTCATTACCGTTGGAGAATTGCGCCAGGAGATTGCTCCCATTTTAGCAAGGATCGAATCCGAATCGCATACGGAGCGCGAATTTGGTAAAAAGGCGACGGCGGCATTTCAGAATCTATTGGATGACAATATCGCGCGCGCACTTATTATTCAGGACTTTGAAAGTTCCGGCATGAAGGTCCCGGAGGTTCAAAAGGAGTTCCAAATTGACGAATTTATTCGGAATCGATTCGGCGGCGATCGGGTACTTTTCACCCAACAACTGAGGGCGTACGGGAAGTCGCTGCAACAGTTTAAGCGTGAAATAGAGGAATCGCTTATCGTCGGATGGGCATTGAATCGTTTTCACCATGCGCGTGAGTGCGTCAGTCCCCGGCAAATTCTCGAATACTACGACGGCAATCGGAGTAATTTCGTGATCCCATCGGCAATACGGCTTGGATTAATATATTTGCCGGAAAGCGTGATTGCCACTTCCGATTTAGAATCGGACACCACCGAGCAAGAATCTGGAAAAATGGTGGAAAACCCTGAAATTGCACAAGTTACTGCGCATTTGAACGCAGGAGAGCCATTTGCCACACTGGCCAAGAGCCTTGATATGGCCACCAGCTCTTTGGCGGATGAGTGGCTTTCCCCGGATGATTTGCGCGAAGAATTGAAAGCGGTGGTTGAACGCATGCAAGTTGGAACTTGCTCCGGAAAGATTCATCTATCGAATGGGAGTGTGGCATTTTTATACTTGTACGAACGTCGCGCGGAAATGCTTCAATCCATTGAACAGGTGCAAAGTTCAATCGAAAATGACATCGTGCAACTTCGCCGTGATGCGGATCAAAACCGATGGATAAATGACCTTCGCGCCAAAGCGTATGTTGAAACTCATAGTTAATCGAATTTAATTTCCATACCATTGCGCTGGCAAAATCCGCCGCGGAAATGGCTTGTGAGTTGCTTTCAATCGGACAATATGCACGAACGTGTACCTTTCCGCCTACTTTGCGCGTAATCGTCTGATAAACCTTCGCAGTCAAACCATGGAAGGTTCCATCATGGAACTTTTAAGCCGTTTTTCTAAGACGGAGAAAATTGACCATGATGCCGTGCTACAGGAATTAATCGCACGGGAAAAACGGGCATCCACTTGCCTTGGAAATGGTATTGCTATCCCTCACCTCAAAATTCCCCTTCATCGGCCTTGCCTTTTTGCCATTGGACGCTGCCCGAATGGGATAAAATTTGAGGACAATCCAGAATACGAGGATGTGCGACTTGTTTTTCTGATCCTTTTCAAAGAAGGTTGGGACGGACAGTTGCAGGTTTTGGCTCATCTAGCAAGGGAGCTCCACGATTCACATAAAATACTATCACTTATACATCCGCAATCGTTATCGCTTTTCCATAAAAAATGCCAGCAAATCTTCGGAAAAAAAAAGCCCACAAACACTGGTATCCACCTCTCATCAAAGGGGCAACGAATTTTTCTCCGGGAGGCATTCCGCCTTGCCCGCAGTTCCGGATGTCAATCCATTTTTCTTTTCCCGGACGCGTTAACCGAGTGGTTTATATTTGGAAAATATTTTCCTGGGATGAAACGCATTCTTGTTACCGAACGCCTTCAGGAGGATCTCCTATCCGAATATGGCATGGATCAATTTCTAAGCGTATCCAATTATTCCCGCACGCGGCTGGTTCAAATGCATGGAGCCATTCTCATCGCACTCAGCCGCGGATTCGTCAATTGCGATGAAAAAATTTGCTGCATCGGGAGCGGAAGCGAAAGCGGGCACTTCGATTGCCTAATTCTCGTGGACGTGGCAGCCAAGTACAAGGCCTTATTTGATACGCGACGCGGGCTTATTCCTAAGGACATTCCCCCGGAAGTCTTCGAACGAATTATTGCCATTGCTCATCAAATTGCCGCGGAAGGGCGCGAAGGCAAGCCATTGGGAGCAATGTTTATCATCGGAAATCATGCTAAAATTAAGCGCTATTATAAATCTCTTATCCTCAATCCGTTTCAAGGTTATCCGCGCCAGGAACGAAGCGTTCTCAATCCATTCATTGATGAGACAATTAAGGAATTTGCCTCCATTGACGGTGCCTTCATCGTTTGCAGTGACGGCGTATTTGAAGCTGCCGGAACAATGATCAATGCACCAAGCCGCGGCATCGTTCTTCCCGGCGGGTTGGGCACACGACACACGTCCGCCGCCGCAATATCTAAAGCGACCGATAGCCTGGCGATCGTGGTTTCGCAGAGTACTGGTCAAGTTACACTTTTCCGCAATGGTAGAATGCTACCCTTGTCGGAAAAAGTCATCGGATAGGTGATTAAGAAGACTCGGTCATCGCTTGATTAGCCACTTTGTCATCGCCAAGGCAATTCTGGGAGGATACGGAAATTTCATTGGCAAAATTGAGAATTTTTTCACACTCAACTTCAAGGGAGAATTTGTCACAAAAGATTTGATGTGACTTCCGTGCCATTTCTATGGCTTCTTCCGGATGCTCATGAATCCATTTCACATGTCCGTCGATCTGGGCAAAAATTTCTTCGGCCGGTCTTTCCGTATCAATAAATAACACACAATCGCCAAAATTTTCCAGCATGAATGAGGTTTTTTCTGAAATGATTACGCAGGACGCTTGAAGTGCTTCAAAATCGCGAAATACAGCGGACCCAGATTCAAATTGTTGCTTATGGTGTAAAAGAAGCGCAATTCCTGCGGACGTCATGACGTCCCGTACATCCCCGGGGCCAACCATTGGAATTGCGCCCTTCCAGGAACGGAAATTTTTCCTTTTCCATACCGCACCTGAGCCATAAAAATCACAATATCCCGTTTTATCAAGCAACTGAAAAAGTTTTGCAAAGTCATCCCTCCGGCGAGGGTCCCATAGATGCCCTACAAAGGCGATCCGTTCCTTGCGACTATCGCAAAAATCCGTTTCACCGAGGGTTAAATAGGTTTTCAATTGGCGAAATTTTTTTCCCTTTTTCCGCAAATATTCCTCCAATTCTTCCGTTCCAGACTGGGCAAACAGAAAATTGTCATAGGTGCTAGCATATTGATAATTCGCCGGAGAAACATCATATGGAGAATGAATATAGAGCAAGGATACCACTTGTGATGGCGGCGAAATTGATATGGATGCGTTCGTTGAAATGAATATGTCGGAATTCATTTTTTCAGCCCTATGTGCCAACTTGCCCGAGCAAATGCACCATTCATAACCAAATTTAGTAAGCGCATCGCCAATGGCTAGGCCAAATCGCCGCTCTCCGATGAATGGGGGAACCGCAATGATTGCCCTACGCGTCCCAATTGGCGCCTTTGGCAGCTCATCTATTTGCCCTGCGGCAAGCTCATATAATTGCCGCTCCAATTCTGGGGACGAGGCCTTGAGAAATTCTGTGTCGACACGCCGGCTTCGGGTTGTGGCCATGCGACGACTCCCAATTCGAGGCGTTCGGACGGGTGTTGCTGCACCGACTGATGTTTCCGCCGATACGCCCACAAGGCCGTGCATGCCGCCGGCTTCGATAAGACTTTCAAGCGCCGAAGATTCGCATTCGGTACTCGGTACTCGGTACTCGGTACTCGTAATTTTTACATCCATGCACAGTGGAGTTTGCCCACCAAATATGCCGATGTCAACTCTTTATCGGGCAAATATTGCCATCGTCGGAAATAATCATTTGGAAACTCGAGATGGTCTCTGTAATTTCATCGCCGCTATTCAGATGCCAAATTGACTTTTGCCGGCCCAACTGATCTTTGTTGACAACGCGCCGGCAGCCTATTCAATGACTTAATGATGAGGCTGTTAAATAGAGTTAGCCTATTATTGGGCACCTTGTTGTGTTTTTCTGGATGCTCACATGTGCACATAAAGAATGCCACTCCGGATGTTTTACCGGTTAATGCATCCGGCGTTTACCCGCTTACCTTGGACTTTTTCGTGTTAAGTAGCGGCGTCAACGAGCGCAACATAGTAGCCCATGTCTGTGTGGATGGTAGAATGTTGCCTATGAAGCGCGTTTCCCAAGGCCATTATTCCTACGAATATCGCATGCCATCCGATTGCACTTCCATTCCATATTTTTTTGAAGTCAATTATTCCCGGCAAACCGATAACGGATTGCAACATGTCCGCGAAAAATCTCCGACTTATCATCTCTCTTTATCCGACCATTATGCCCTTGGTCTAGATACTAAGCGTGGCACACCGGGAACCGTTGTTACCGTCATCGGGCGAGGTTTTCGCGAAGGTGATATGATCTATGTGGACGATCAAGTAACAGAAACGAAGGTTATTTCACCAACCGCCATTCGCTTTCGCCTCCCTTCCCTTCCCGCCGATCGCTACTATTCCGTTGAATTAGCAAATGCCCAAGAAACTCTTCCCGTTGGTACTATTTTCATCGACCGTGGAATCATTAAAACATCGCCGCGGGCACTAGAAATTCCAAAGGGAAAGTCGGTAGAGTTAGTCATCAACCTTTCCTCGCCGGCACCGGGTGAAGGGATTGAAATCGATGTAACAACGGACATCCCGAACGCAATCGTCGTTCCCGATGTGATCATACACGGTGGCAAAAATTCGATAACCATAGCTGTAGAAGGTGCGGAATCCGCGCGCGGCACACTTTTTCTTCGTGCGGATGGATTTTTAGAGACGGCCGTACCCGTTGTTATCTATGGAGCCGAATTGGGAAAAAAATGACCCGCTGCCCGACCAGGATTCGAACCTAGACAAATGGAACCAAAATCCAGTGTGCTACCATTACACCATCGGGCAATGGACCTTGTAATAATAATTTGAAATTGTCGGTCAAGGGAATATTCAGTTCATGTAATGCACTTCCAACCACCCGGAACCAGTCTTTTTAGGGCGCACATTTTCCCCGTTTTCCCTGAGGATGGTTAACGCACCGCCTTCGGAGAAGGAAATTTGCACATCATCGTAGTAATTAATACGTTTGCTCTCACCCTTCTTCAGCGTCCCTGAAAACAACTTCTCCTTGGTTGTCTTACTACGCATGAAGACCTGGACATTATCAGTTGCAGTTAGGGTTAGGTATCTAGTTGGTACTTCATCGAGAGTAATCGTTTCGGCAATGCTGCGATCCAGAAGCTCCTCAAGTGCATTTGTTTGATGCTTCCGTGGCAATTTCCAAAACAGTGAGCAGGCCAGTAAAGCGGCTGCGGCACATCCTAGCCCTAACTGCCAATTGCGATTTTTCAAGCGTTGGGAGATGGCCTGGCGCGCAACCGTTAAAAAATCTTCAGTAGCAGACCATCCATCGCGTCCATGCCCATCCGGTTGTCCTGCATCGGCTTCCGCCGCCGTTTGGATTTGCTCCTGGAGTGCCTTTCGAGACTTTGTGTGGTTTTCGCAATCATTCAATTGCGTGGAAAATTCTTGCGAATCGACATGTAAAAATTCTGCATAGGTTCGAACAAAGCCGCGCCGATAGACATCCGGGAGTGGAATTGCAAAAGTATCTTCATCTTCGATGGCGGAAAGAAAATCCGCGCGAATTTTTATCACATCTTCAACGTCCCTAAGATTCATATTAAGCGCCTCTCGCGCCTTTTTCAATTGTGCTCCGAGATTGTCAACGACCATGCGTGTTTTTGAAACTATGGCGAATGTGGAATATTGCGAGCCCTTTTCACATTTTTATGGAAAACTTCTTTCCCATTTCCTCCTTCAAATTCGCCACAATGGTGCATAGCTCCAAAATTACCGCGTCCGGTTGGAGATTTTTGACCAAATCAATTGCTCCAACCGGTTGCGCGCATTGTCCTTGCAGATCTGGGTCCGAAAATAAATTTATTCCAATGCCAAGGATCCAGCCACAAATTTTCGCCGGAACTTCGAGCAAAATGCCGCCCACTTTTCTGTCGCCCAGCAACAAGTCATTTGGGGCTTTTACCGTTAGATTCACCGAAAATACATCGCGGAAGCATCGGACAACCTTGTTTGCAAAAATTTGCGAAAATTGCGGAACCGAACCAATTTTCGTCGGAAATCCGAAGGATAAATAAATATTATTTACCCGATTGCTTACCCAGCGATTCATTCCGCGCCCGCGTCCACTTGTTTGCCGGCGTGCACAAACTACGATGATCTTTTGATCCGCATTCGTGCGCAATCGCTGTCGGACAAGATCATTGGTACTGCCAACACTTTCATGGAATATCCATTCGCAATTTGAAAAAAGTTTCCCGCATGCCAGTTCTTTTGCAATATGGTCTCCGTTTATGATTTCAGGATTTTCGTGCGGCATGCCGACGAGTAAAATGTCCTCCATTTGTATGCGCTGTCAACATTCACGCTATTTTCTTCCGAATAAACGGGCAAAAAACGATTTTTTGGGTGGTTCAGGGGCGGCAAATGTGGTTGTGCCATCGGCATTTGACGTTATTTGAGCAGTGACATCTCGGAAATATTGATCGTTCTTTCGTTCGTTAGTCTGCGGATTTCCGAGTTCTGGATTACGCCTAACTTTATTTGCGATGATCTGCACATCATTTTTAGTTGAGATGCCGCCAAAAAACGAGCCTAAGGGTCGAGCAAATATACCGATATTAGCCGTCGGTAAAGTAATCTTTTTAAGGCTGTTACATTCGGAAAAAGATGCATACGTTAACGGCGCTTGCGCAGAAACGCAAATCTCTTCAAGTTCATCGGGTAACCTACATTCAAGATGCTGCAACTTGCGGCAATTGCTAAGATCCAATTTCCTCAAACCGCAACACGGCACTGCAATGATTAGTTGCTCTAAATTTCCGCATTGCTTTAGTTGCGATAAATCTCGCACCGTCACGGCTTTTTGTCCGTCGGAAAAGGTGTATCCATCACCATCAAGTCGTTTAAATGTTAACTGCTTTGCTGCCAATAATCTTTTGGCATTTTCGTCCTGCGCGGTTTTTGCAGGTGATGCAACGGATAAAGTGGTGTTTGCCCTTACGGGGGAAGATCTTGTCAGTTCACGTGTCGCCACTGGCAAATTCGATAATGGCTTTCCGCGCACACCTATGGTTTGCGAGCGCGAAAATGTTGCCTGACATCCATCGCTCGGAGAACTTTCGCGCTTGATTTGCACAGTGCCATTTCGCTCACAGGATAATAGCTCCGCCCGCTCCGGGCCAAGCCGCATGCGCATGAATTCGAAAAGCATTGCTTCATTACTTTTGCAACCACTAAGAACTTCCATTGGAAGTTGCTTTTCTATGGATTTTTTCGCATCCGGAGAAAGCATTGTGGCCATTTTTCTGAAATTGATACTACTGACCGGACAATTTGTACCATTCAGATTTTCTTCTATGGTCTTCCCGTCGTATAATTTTAGATCACCAATCGATTCCCGCACCAGATCTTTTACGTTCTGAGGTATGGTACCAGACTGGCGAAAGGTGGAGGTAATCCTATTGGGCACCTGACGGGAAAACACCTTGCCGTGGGAAAATGTTGGGATCTGTGTGTCTTCGCCAGATCTGCTGCACATGACCGCATAAAGAAATTCAGCATCTGTTTTCTCGCCTGCAATACCTGGAAACTGGCCTTTTAAATGAGCGATTGTCCCTTCTGGCAGTTCGGCAACAAGTTTTTTGAAGTTAACGCATTCGGTTTGTGTCCCTGCCAAGTGCTTGTGTAAAATGCCATGAAGTCCTTTCGTTGTTACACCTAAAGCTTGCAAGTGCTCCCCGACCCAACTTCTAGCGCTAATCGAATTCATAACATCATATGATATATACAACAACAACCTCCGTCGATTAAAATTTTATTGCGCGGTAATTCCGGCAAAAAAAACTGCATAAGACTTTCGCCGTTCACGCACCTAGTTATTTCCCTCTAAATAAGCGGGCGAATAATGATCTCTTTTTTGGCGCGGGTGCGGTAAATGTGGTCGTGCCATCGTCATTTCGTTCTATTTGCGCAGTGACCCTTTGAAAAATTTTCTTCTTCTTTCTTCCGGCATCCTGCGGGTTTCCAAGCGATTCGTCCGCTTCAATGGCATTTGCGACAGCTTGAATATGCAAATTTGCTACTATGCCTGCGAAGACAGGGCATCCGTCTCCATCAAAATTCTGCAAACATCTATTAACGGGCAATGTAACTTTTTTAAGACTTGTGCATCCCTGAAATTGCACGCATTGTAATGTTGCGCTTGGAGAGAATCTGACTTCAGCGAGATTATCACACCAACGGCATTCGAATCTCTGCAAATTTTTACATGCGCCAAGATCTAAATTTTCCAAATCAGAACAAGGCTCATCAATGGTCAAAGTTTGCAAATTTTTACATTGCGACAAAAGCGATAGATCTTCTATGGCTATAGCCTCGCTCCCAATATCAAATTCATATTTTCCATCCTTTTTCCCTTTGAAAATTAATTTTGTTGCATCCAATAATTTTTTATCATCTTCACTCATCTGAACAGGGCTGGCGGCGGATGACTTTGCTGCACGAATAGTACTTTTTTGCCCGTTTTCGAAAATGATTGGCCCGGATTCATCCGAACTTGCTGTTTTCAACTTTCGAAGGTCCATATCCTGTGGAAATGCTGGGCATTGGCCTACGGAGATAGACCCATGGGCGTCCATTGCTCCCCTTCCGGGCGGAAGGGTCACTTTTGTAAGTTTTGTACAATTGTATAATTTGAGGTGTTGCAATTTGCTACAAAGGCTGAGATCAATCTCGGTCAAACAATCGCCAACCAAGATATTCAATGTGTTCAAGTTTTTACACTCACATAAAAAGTTAACATCTTTTACGAAAAGTTTATTTTTATTTTGGTCCTCAAAGATGAATGTCCCGTCAGACATTTCTTCAGTGAGATCTAACCGTGTTGCAGCTATCAATTTGCTCCTATTTTCCGATTGAACCGCTGCGCTTGACGCGCCAGACACCGATGAAGCAGATGGTGGTGCCACGGGGGAAGATTTCGTCAACTGTCGTATTTCCGCAGGTGCCACCGATGAGGACTTTCCCGGCCCATCCATATGGGGCGAACGTACTTGCGCGGACTGCGATAACTTTTTTTGGGTTTGGCTTGAACGGTCACGTTTAACCCGCACCTTGCCATCGTGATAAGATAATGACTTTGCTCGGTCCGTCCCAAGCCGCATGCACATAAAATGAAAAAGGTGGTCTCCGGGCGTTTTGCAGGATGCAGGAGTCGGTTTTGGTAGTTGTAATTTTATGGAATTCATTGTTTTTTGATCGAGTTTTTGGGCCATTTCTTCCAAATCCATATATTCCACCGAATGGGCAGCGCCTATTACGCGGCTTTCTCCTATGGTCTTTCCGCCGGACAATTTTAGATCACCAATTGTTGCAGACACCAGATCTCTCACGTTCGAGAGCTCCGTGGCGGACCGCGGAAAGGCTGAGGCAATTTTGCCTGGTACTTGCCGGGAAAATACAGCACCGTGGGCAAACGTTGGAACCTGTGTATTTTCGCCAGATCTGCTGCACATGACCGCATAAAGAAATTCAGCATCTGTTTTCTCGCCTGCAATACCTGGAAACTGGCCTTTTAAACGAGCGATTGTACCCTCTGGCAGTGCGCCGACAAGGTTTTTGAAATTGACACTTTCCGTTTGTGTCCCTGCCAAGTGCTTGTGTAAAATGCCATGAAGATCTTTCGTTGTTACACCTAAAGCTTGCAAGTGCCCCCCGACCCAATTTCTAGCACTGACGCCCACCGAATTCATCGCAATTATGATATGCGCAACGATAATTTTCTGCAACTATTATTTTAGCTTTGTGCGATCGCATTAAAAAACAATTCGCAGCAACCATCCGTTCTGCCTAGAAGCAAGTTGGCAAAATTTTTTCCTCCATCTCCTGCAAAATTATTGACCAAAACCCAATGCCTCCATAGCAATTTCTTTGTCGGGTCGGTAGCTCAACGGTAGAGCAGTGGCCTTTTAAGCCATTGGTTCAGGGTTCGAATCCCTGTCGGCCTACCATGCAATTGGTGCGGGTTGCGGGGCGATTAGGCTAAAGTGGCAAAAAATCGCTGACGGGTCCCTGACGGGATTTTTCATTCCTAAAATTGGTTTTGGCCGCGAACGGAAAAGTTTAGGGAAAAACCCATAAAAACCCGGGAAACCTCTTTGGATTTGGGTGAAATGGCGAAAAGGTTCAAAATGGCCCCGGCCTTTCGCCCGTAAGTCTCTGAGTGTTAGCATTTTTTAATAAATTTAACACTAATACTCAGAAATTTACTTTGCGAGAAAAAAAGCATCTTTGCGATCGGGGTTTTGAATCCAACTTTTTTTTCGAATGACTTTTGAGATTCGCGTTTCATGGAGCAGTCGCGTAAAGACCACCTCTATGGCCGGGTTCGTACACGTTATGGAAGAGCGCGGTCATCGGCATACCTGTCTTTTAGGCGTTGAAGCCGGGAATCGAATTCTTCCAACTGTTCGTCCGTCAACGGCCGGTTATCTTCCCGTCCGTGCAATTTGCCCATATGACACAGTCGTTCAGCATATTCTTCCATGGCCGCAAATTTACTATCAATTTCACGCAACACCGAATCGACTTGGTCGCCTACTTTATGACCTTTACCCGCATGAGTGTAATGGCCAGTTTTATTCATACCGATTTTGCGGAGAAACTCCTTCCGAGAATTTTGGATATTGACTAAAGCTTTTTGTGGATTTTCTATACAATTAATGTTTGTTCCGTCGTTTTCGTGAAGGTTGATTTCGATTTTACGCACCTCAAGCAACTCGTATGTTTGTCTGCGCAACGCTAAAAAATCTTCAACAAATGTTTCGTAAACAGTGTGCTTCGTTCCCTTTCAAATATTCAAAAGTTACCGCCGATGCATCAAACGTGCGGGTTTTAGTTCCTTTCATGTCTTCCGAATCCGACACTGCATTTGCATTAAGCAATTTTCCCAACGCCGGAGCGTAGCGAACCGCATCAAGTTGCGAAACCCCATTGGGTAATTTTGTGGCATCCATAATACGAGCTTACTAGGAACACAAATTAATAACAAGCCGCTTTGTAAAAAAAGTCTATTTTTATAAAGTTTTTTACTATTCTCCGAAATTGCAAATGAACCAGCTTCTTTCCGGCCATTGGCTAGCTGAATAACCTATTGGGCGATGGCTGAGATTTTTCTTGCGCGGAAAAAGTTTCACCGCCAAATGAATACGCGTGCCGTCCCGTTCGTCTAGTTCGGTCTAGGACACAGGATTTTCATTCCTGCAACAGGGGTTCGAATCCCCTACGGGACGCCAGTTAGTAATTAATTTTCCTTGAGTGGGTGGTGGCTTCATTCGAATGTGGCCAATGCGGCGAAAATTTTGTTTGGCCATTGTGGGGCGGCCAAATGTTGGCAAAAGCCGGTTGTTTAATCGACTGACAAATTCCCGGCGCGCCATCGTCCACGACCAGCCCGGAATCACACGTGATGTAATGGCCGAGGATTTGCCCGATGGCACGGTTGTGCTCGACACCGGCGGATTAGGTTTGGTCGTTGGCCAAAGTCAGACTTCGGCCGAAATTGCCATGGCCGTGGAAGAGCAAGTGCATTTCGCCATCGCCATGGCGGATTTAATTTTGTTAGTCTTGGATGCCAGAAGCGGAGTACTACCTATGGATGATGAAATCGCTGGCATGCTTCGGCGAATTGGAAAACCGGTGATTCCGGTTGCAAACAAGGTAGACAATGATTCCATGGCGGATTGCACGGGGGAGTTTACCAAATTCGGGTTTGCCCGGGCGCCCATTGCCATCTCAGCGGAACACAACCGAGGCATTGATGTGCTGCAGACGGCCATTGGAGAAATCCGAGAGAAAGTAATCCCGAGTGATGCCGAGGCAAACGACGAATCCGCACGCGACGAGACGGATCTTTCCATCGCCTTTGTCGGGGCACCAAACGTTGGAAAATCATCCCTAACCAATCTTTTGGTTGGCACATCCCGGGTCATTGTCAGCGAGACGGCGGGAACAACCAGGGATAGCATTTCCGCAAAGTTTGAAGCCGTTGGGCCAGATGGGGACACAAAAAACATTCGCCTAGTGGACACCGCTGGGCTGCGGTCCTTCGGGAAAATGGATTCATCCGTGGAATATTTTTCCTCGGTTCGTGCTCGAGAGGCCATGGGGCGGGTGGACGTAATTTTTCTCGTTTTAGATGCCGTGAACGGGATAACTCGGCAGGTGCAGCGAATTGTCCATGAAGTCGAAGCCCTGGGCCGGCCCCTTGCCGTCATTGTCAACAAATGGGATCTTTCTTACCTGGCATTTTCTGGTGGTAATCTGCCAGCGTATGAAAGTGTTGATGCTTTTCGAAAAAGCTATGAGGCAAAACTACACAAGGAACTATTCGCCTGGGTTAATGTCCCCATTTTGTTCACTTCCGCCCTTACCGATAAAAATAGAGGACAAATTGTTGCAACGGCGTTTCAGGTGGCTGAAAGGGCGCAAAAAAAACTGACAACCGGCATGCTCAACCGTATCCTGGGCGAATGCGTTTCCTCGTTTCACAGCATGCATGGAAAGCCGTTCAAGTTATTTTACGCCCTTCAAACGGCAACGTATCCTCACACCATGCGTATCTATTGCAATCAACGGCGGTTGCTCAATAAAACCTATGAGTCTCGTCTCCGACGTCAATGCATTGAATCCTTCGACTTGGGCGGCTGTCCGCTGCGTTTTGAATTTTTTTCAAAACCGCCAAGAAAATAGGTTCCAAGCGATCCACAAAAATCGCACTTCCAAAATTGTCAGACTATTGTCGGACATCGCCGTGGCGGACGAAAACTTGCGAATGTGGAAGTTGGCATTGGAAATTAATTTACAAATTTGCTATCAGCGTTTAAACTACAATTATAGTGTTCGTTGACCCTTCAGTTCATTCCTATTCGACACCCGACCAGCGCACTTTATTAGCTGATCGGGTTAACGAAAAACTTAAAATGGGAGCAACGGATGCGCGTGGAATTTCGGCATATATTCCCATTATGAATTTGATGCAGGGATTAAAAACCCTAATGGGAACTTCGCATGATGCTACGAATTGGATACTTACCGGTATCGGCGTTACTAGTGGCATTGTTATTCCCATTTTAAAGTGTATTGGAATAGGTGTGTCAATTTTTTTCGGACCAATCGGCTTTGGCATTAGCTTTGGGCTTTTTGCGATGGCCACTACACTAACAATAATTGGCTATGGAATTGCCATCAAAAACCCGGACAGAACCTTCGCGGAAACAGGCTATATGGTTAATCCAATACCTTTTTGTGGACAAAATTTCCTTGAGGAAAAGGAGCGCATTCAAATTTCGAGCGCATTATGTGAATTGCCATTACCCAATTGGCTTCCGGCCGGGTCGGAAAGCATTTGGCCAGACAAGTTTATGAATCAAAGGGAAGAATTATTGTCGGCAGGTTTTCGTTCTGCCTCCGGGCCGGAAGAAATTATTCTCAATGAGAATATTTCCGTTACCGGCTATGAACTTCATAACGAAGATCTTGGTATTAGTTTCATGATTTATACGGACGCCGATAATAATACATACCTCGCCCCAAGAATAACGAGCGCACATTCGAAACGAATGACGGCATTTGCCTCCGCCGCCTGCCCCTGGATGGATTCTCGAACGGCAGCATTTGAGGCAGCATTTCGAAGCATTTTGCCCGTTTGCGGAGATAACGTTTCCATCACTGGAGCCTTTACTGATGGCATATATGCGCAATTCCTTGGCTTAAAATATGGATGTGATACATTTTGCTTTAACCCCTGTGGTCTCGGATCGGTACAGCAACAAAGCATCGGGCGTGAGCGGATGAGCGCAAACAGCAATCGGGTTACCAATTTTCTCATACCCGAACAACAAACATTGCTACAAAGATTTACCGATTTTATCGATTTCCCGGTGGCAGTTATAACCGGTTATCAATGTCCTGGCATTTACGGACGACGTGTGCGCATGCCGCATTCGAACGCAACAACCACATCCGAAATTATATGCGAAGCATTTGCAAGTGAATAAATCGCCAGGATGGCCAACCTCAATTAAGAATCTGAGATTGCCGAGTGCGGAATTATATTTTGCGGTAATGTCTTCACAATCAATATATTAAAATTTCAACGCGCGCGAAATGCTTATTTAATAGAAACATGTCGACATTAGTGGCGATAGTCATAGTCGATCCAGTCATGGGAATGAAATTAACTTCTCTTTTTAGGGTTAACCGGGACGGATGGTCCATCGAATTGACCAAGAACGAAGGAGCAAACCAGTATGTGGCGAGTTTTCGGAAGATTGGCAACCCTATTACACAAGTCTTTTGGGACATAGCGACCGAAGTGTTAGGTTGCGCTGTTAGTCATGCGCGTCAAACGCAAGGGGCAGCTTTTTTGAGTTTTCCCAGTGAATGCCTCCCCATACTGGCGCTGCAAGTGGCAATTATGGGGTCGCTTCATCGTGGTTCACCCCATGTCAGCATTCCAAGGACACTCGGAAATTTGTTACCCCAATTCGTACCGATGCCGCAATCGGCTCCGGACATGGAGTACTACGCCCATAATAGGGGCGGAACTGCAAACGGAAATTTGCAAGCAATTATTAGCTCATGGGGGGAGATGGGTGATGAACGGCGTGAAAGAATTGCGTCCCATGAATACGACCACCTCACCAATTCATTTGTGATGGAATTGTTTGGCGATATTACTACGGACAATGTTAATTCCATTGCGGAACAGTTTGCCCGCAACCCGGCAACGATCCTATTGGCCGAACACATACAGGGAGACTTATTGCAAATATCATATTCCCTTATGTGGGCAGATTTCTATTTTGCCTCAAATGCGGATCTTTTCGTGACACCGGACGGGCGCCGACTGAACACAGCCAATTATTTGACTTTAGGCTACCAGTTTCTACATCTTTCAGGCATACGACCTGATGTATGGACTGCGCCAAACGATGCGCGATATTGTGTCTATCGCGGAATAAATTTTCCTGATTTCATGGAGTATAACCTGCATACAGTCCTTAGGTACGCGGGGGGACGATTATGCCCGCATTCATTGCGGGAGGCGCAAGGCTCACTATCCCGCATTGAGCACCCCAGCAATCTAGCTGTCACGCTTGAGTTTAGCCGCATTGCGCGTTCCGTCGGAATTTCAAATATGGAAATTCCTATCGCTCTGACCGACTTAGCGTTCGAAGAAAGGGAAACTGATGGCAATGGTGCTGTGCAGATGTTTGCGCATGCTTTTCGCACGCTATTGCCACGAGACGCTGCCCTCGCTATTGCAGAAAGACTTCAAGGTGATGTCATCGTGGTGACCGGGATTGAGATGGCAAATATTTGCGTGCGAAATTGCGGAATTCTTCGTATTGTTTTTGCCTTGTTTGCTGCAAGAGCACGCGCCGCGGGGACGCAGGTGTCCGTTTCTGAAGTGGCGGAAAAATGTCTTTCCGTGGATGAGCGCCAGCGCTACGCTGCGGGAATAGGCGCAATGGTTGAAACGGAAAGGTCCGGCGGAAAACGCCTGTCACACAAAGAATTGTGTGAATTTTTTATTGGGCTGGTAGCTAAAGATATTGGTCGAAGCACCATGCCGCGCGAAGCAACCATGGTTTTGCCGGTGTCAGTCGTTAGCGTTACCGGCGAAGTTGTTCCCACAGCAACGGAAACAGTAACAGCCGTGCAGCCGTGTGACCTTTCATTGTTCGGCCTGCAAATAATTAGCCAGCGCGACATTGTCGCAGCCGGGGAAGACCAGGTGTCGTCAACCTATCATGGGCAAATTCCGCATTGGGCAACGGATGCACATTCCGTGCTAACACGCGACTTAGGATTCCTGCAAGTTACCGTGAGGGAAAGTGCTAATTGCCTTTTTAACGCAATTGCGCTTATGCTTTTTCTGAACGAATCACAGCAGGTGCAGAATGCTGTGAGCAATGCCTTTGCGCTGGATGTTTTGCTATTGGACGCATTGAACGCATTTGGAAATGCGGTAGTAAATGGGGAACGCGATCCGGATCTCGTCTTGCGTGTGGCTACTTTAGCGCACAATCATACGGACCTACCAGTTGTAACCAGACAGTTTCAGGATAGGTTCGTATCAGTGCCTGGGCAAATCCGCCTGCAACATAGTGTAACCTGTGATGAAAAGGCTTGTGAGGAAAGTTTATGCGACCAGGCGCAGTTTACGGCCCAGTGTGTTGTGCGCCATTGCCTTTATGACTGCTTGCTGCCTGCTGCTACTACTAGCCGTGTGAAAGAAATTTTTAATCAGGCGCGAATCAATCTTGAAAACGAGAACCGCGCCAGGCAAGTGAAAGGACTTGCGGCCGTTGCTATCCCCCAAAGCGTGTCAGAATATGGGAAAGAAGTTACCAGGAAACCGGGCCGACGTGGCGGCATGCTTGACGTTGCATTCCTAGCGGCATTTACGCTAGTCCCCGTTTATGTGTGTTTCACTGACATGAGGGATGTGACAGTGATCTTGCCGTCCGGACTGATGCTTCAAACTTCGCCCAATGAAGTGCCGAATGATGCAATGATTTTAGTGGCCCATGGCCGGAAGGATGGTCCTGCCCGGAACTACGGCATATGTACTAAATCACAGCGTTTTTTACGGCCTATTGCGGTTAAGTCATAAATTCGGCAAGAATTACAGAAAGCTTACCCAGATCACAAAGTTCAAAATCTGAGATTAATCGCCGGGATGGCGAAGGTGATTGCCGCCTTGGCAGAGGCCCAGGAGCGAAATCTGGAGAAATTTTCGATGCGGGATCGCTTTTCCAAAAGGCACCTTCCGCCTGCCGTGCGCTGCTGAATGCGCAGAAAATCATTGGTACGGGCATTTTTGCGACCGGGGTAGAAAGCTTGCGATTTTTCCCGCCGTATTTTCTTATTTTCAGTCGCCAAATGCGAATGACATACAAAGTCGCACCAATTGCGTGGTGGAGCCGAGGGGATTCGAACCCCTGACCCCCACAATGCCATTGTGGTGCTCTACCAACTGAGCTACGACCCCAAATTCTGGCACGCCCCACAGGAGTCGAACCTGTAACCTCCTGATCCGTAGTCAGGTGCTCTGTCCAATTGGGCTAGGGGCGCCACCAGGTGCCAAACCTTGGTAAGGCCGCAATGCGAAGCAAGGAAATTTTTACCGTTACAGCATCCAATTGCTCCGGCGGCGCGCACGAAAATCGGGAAAATTCTAGAATTCTTGTAGAATTTTATAGCTCTCCAAATGGATTGTTTCGTCGCCCTGAAAGACAAGTCGAATATCGTAGGTGTCCTCTAGATTTTCAAGAATTTGCCGACTTTCTTGCTTGAGAATTTCAAGCACACGCGGGTGCAAAAAAATTTTCAATGTATGCACGCTCTTGCAATCAGCATTTTTGCGCAATTGGCCTAAGGTGCGCAGGATTTCCAATTGAAGAACTATAGCCGTAGCGGAGGGGGAATGGACTGTTCCCCGGCCGGCACAATAAGGGCAGCAGATGCGCATTTCTCGATCCATGCTTTGCGAATGGCGCTGCCGAGTAATTTGCATAAGCCCGAGGGGCGAAATGGGCAAAATTTGAAATCGGGCGCTATCCTTGGCCATAAGTTCTTGCATGGCGTCAAAAACCTGCTTCTGGTCCGCCTTATTTTTCATATCGATAAAATCGATGATAATAAGTCCGCCCAAGTTTCTTAGCCGCATCTGGCGAACAATTTCAAGCGCGGCTTCCAGGTTTACCTGCAAAATAAAATTTTTTACCTCATCCTTTCCGGCTTTGTGTCCGCTTGTATTCACATCAATGGCGATGAGTGCTTCCGTCTCTTCCAAAACTATTTCGCCACCGGATGGGAGAGGGAGTCGGCGGCTGAATGTTCGCTGTACTTGTTTTTCAACGTTGAAGTGTTCCAAAATTGGAGTCTCTTCTTCGTATAGTTCCACTTTCCCGCGCAATTGTGGCGCGATCTCATTGATTTCAGTGATGACTTCGTCAAGTACTTGTGGCGAATCGGTTACGATACGATCCACATCATCGGTGAGAAAATCCCGTACAGCCCGTCCAATTAGGCCTGGTTCCTGGTAAACCAAACCAGAATCTTCCAGCGTGCTGGCTTTTTTTGAAATGATATTCCAGCGGGCGAGGAGGATGGATAGATCGCGGATGAAAAATTTCAACTTCTTTTCCGATCCGGAGGAGCGGATAATAATCCCCATGCCGCTGGGGATGGTTAATTTTTGCAAAATATCCTTAAGTCGTTCCCGCTCTTTCTCATTTTCAATCTTCCGTGATATGCCGCATTGCTCATTAAATGGAGTTAATATGAGATAGCGACCGGTAAGGGTAATATTCGTGGTTACACGGGCCCCCTTGGTTCCCATCTGAGCCTTTGAAATTTGAACCAAAACTTCTGCCCCAACCGGATACATGTGCGGAATATCTTCGAGGGTGATTTTGGATCTTATCGGATTTTTTGAGACAACTTCAAAGCTATCGTTGGCCGCGGGAAACATGTCCCAGTAGTGGAGAAATGCATTTTTTTCCTGCCCGGTGATAACAAAGGCCGCTTTTAGCCCGTCTTCCAATTTTTGAATTCGGCCCTTGAAAATTGCTCCAACCAAGTCCGCCCCCCGATACGCATCCGTTTCAAAGTTTTCCATTATGCCGTCGACGAGCACGGCTACACGGGTTACGCCCAATTGGCGACTGATGACTATTTCTCGAAATTTATTATTATTATTACGAGTTAGGCCTTTTATGATGCGTTGGAGGAGCGGTTGATCCTTTGCCCGGTCCTTGGAAGCATCAAGGAGTTCCTTTTCATCGATTTTTTCCCCGCACGATTCCGACTCCTGACATGGTGCATTGCTAAAATTTTTCATAAATATCGAAAGTTTTCATTCCCGTCCTATCCATCGCGGTCCACATTGCGCCGCCGCCGATAGACGCTCTGCACAATTCCCTGTAAAATGCAACATACGATCAGAAAGCTTCCCCCGCAGCTCAGAAATGGCAATGGCACGCCCGTAATCGGCATGAGCCCAATGGTCATTCCCATGTTAATCAGCACATGCATTAGGAAAAATACCGCAATTCCAACGGTCAAATAGCGGCCGAAGCGATCATGGGCTAGGCCGGCGATGCGGAAGGTGTTTCCTATGAGAACGCTCAAGAGCAGCAATGCCGTCGACGTTCCCAAGAATCCACGCTCTTCGCCGAGCACGGAGAACAAAAAATCATTTGTGGAAACCGCCTTCGGTAGATAGCCCAATTGTGCTTGCATTCCCTTTCCGTATCCTTTGCCAAAAAACCCGCCGGATCCAATGGAAATAAGAGATTGCCGCAGATTCCAGCTAATCCCTGTTCCATGCGGATCCACCACTTCGGGGGCAATGAATCCTATGATGCGGTTGCGTTGATAGTCTTTCAATGGAAGCCAGGAAGTTTTCTGGTAGAGCCCACCATGTTCGCCGGGGGAAATGTCATTCGTATCCAAAAAATTGCGATAGCGATAGATGTCCCACGTGATTGCGCTTAGTACGAGAACGCCAAGGGTAAAAATGGCCAGGAAAAAGCGACTGGATAGATTGGATATGTAAAGCATGGCCAATAAAATTGGAGGGAAAATGAGCGCGGAGCCTAAATCCGGCTGCAGGAAGACAAGAAACCATGGAATGGCGAAAATTATAAATGCCCGTATGAGCGGTGATTTTGATTCCCGAATTGGACCCATTTTGTTCCCGGTAAGCGTCCCCGCTAACATAATCAGCGTGGAGAACTTCGCAAATTCCGCCGGTTGAACGCAAAGACCAAAGGCCCCAATCCAGCGCAGTGCTCCATAACGGCGCAATCCGAAGGGAGACCAGAGCATTAGCAGGGAAAAAATCCCGAGCAGGTAAATCCAATGCGCATAACGTAAGAAAAATGCGTAATGCCATCGCGCGCAAACCAAATACCCTATGGATCCCAGTGCAAACCAAACTAACTGTCCACGCCATTGATTGCCATGGACGAAGAGTTGTGCCGATCGAATGGACATTACTCCCATGGGTACCAATGCAAGAATGCAGGCCGGATTGATCCAATCCCGTTCTAAATTTTTATACTTAGCATACCGCATGGCAGAAATTGATTATGCTCCCTTTCCGCAGATGAGAAGAATTTTACGTCCGAATGTATGCATGCGCTTTTTTTGCCGGTGTTTCCGACGAAATTTCTTTGAATTTCGGAGGACATAACTACTCTTGCAAGTATCCGACGGAATGTTTGATTAGGGGCGCGGGGGAGTAGCTCAGCGGATAGAGCAGCGGCCTTCTAAGCCGAAGGTCGAGGGTTCGAGTCCCTCCTCCCCCGCCACGCTGCTGGTGCGGATTCCGGGGCGATTAGGCTAAAGTGGCGAAAAGTCACTGATATAGCTCTGATATGGATTTTCATTTCCAAAATCGGTTTTGGCCGCGAGCGGGAAATTTTTAGAAAAAACCCATAAAAACCTGGGAAACCTCTTTGGGTTGGGATTGTTTGTCGAGAATGGTCAAAGGTGGCCTAGATGGCCCCGGCCTTTCGCTCCATAAGTCTTTGAGTTTGGCATTTTTTAATGGAACATCGCCAATATTGCATGAAATGGTGTGGCAATGCCGTGGAAAATCATCCCAAAAAACGTCTTACACCAGTAAGCAAACCGAACTTTTTTTTTTCACCGATTTCTGCAGGCAAAGGTATTTGCCTTGTTTCAGCCGCCGCAGCTCTAATCGCGTCGAGCTCCGCTTTCGCCCTAATTGCCCTCTGTTGCGACTCATCTGCTTCAACTTTGGTTGTTTCGACCCTCACCTTCCTTGCATTTAGATCTCGCGTCATATCGCCCACAGCCTCACGTTCACGCAATAGGCGCTCTTCAAAATCCGTGCGCGGCACAAAATTAGCACCACACTCACCGTCCCATATGCGTGATGCGCGCTCTTGCCTTTCGCGCAGGACATCCGGCTCCATGCGGGCAACCTCTCCTTTCATCCTGCCTCTTATGTCATCGGCGTTAAGCCCTTCGATCACTAGCCGCGCTACCATATCACGCAACAGTTCTGCCCGTTCCGGGCACAATCGTGTAACCTCCTCCTGAATTGCCTCCATATCAGATTTAGAACATCGACACACCCTAAAAGCTGTTGTCCGCACGTCAAAAACGGCATTTGGATTACTGCCATCTTCCGGCATATCCATCCGCGGCCGAGTACCCAAATTTACATCAACGGCTCCGCCATCCATCTGGAGCCCAACTAAATACCCATTTACCATGATATACATTTCTGCTGGCGCCTATGAAAAAGTCAATGCGGAAAAATTGAGCATATCAAATTTTTAAATAAAGACATTTTTTTGCAAATATGTTTGCCGAGTTTGGTTTCACCCACCTCATGAGGTATATGTATACGAATGAGTTTAATGGTTCAATTGAATAATGCAACATGGGTTGCGAGCATGGATTCATCGCAGGCGAAGGAAATCCTTGGCGGCATTGGCGGGAAATATATTCGCGGAGACGTTACTAGTATCAATTTCCTCAAAACTGTTGCCGGAGTCGTTGTTACGCTGGGGCCAGGTCCCAGAAATAACGTGGCGATGCAAATTAGGTTTTTGCTGATGACGGAGTCGTTGCCACCGCGCGTGGAACACTTTGCTAATGATCTGTGCGAAAAACTGGATGAGTTGTTAAAACAAGAGGTTGAGGCCGAAGAATACAAGGTGAAAGAGGAGTTAGAGAAAGCAAGAAAGGCTTTCTACGATGCACAGACTGCGCATTATACTTCCGAAGGGGCAAGTATTACCGCTGAGATTGCCAGAAAAAAGGCTCAAAAGGATTTGGAGGCCATGGACAAGAAGTGCCTTCTTTTGTGAACGAAATTATACCACGCCAGGGGTATTGGGGATGATTTGCTCCCGGCCGTGAGGCTTCTATATTTCTGGTAGGGATTTTGAAGATTTGAGAAATTTCTCCCAAAGATCCGGTCGCCGTTGTTTGGTGCGAAGTATGCGCTGTTCCTGGCGCCATTTGGCAATTTTTTTGTGATGTCCACTAAGCAAAACTTCCGGAATGGAGGTTCCTTCAAAAGTCTCAGGTCGCGTGTATTGGGGAAAAGCTAGCAACCCATCGCTGAAACTATCCTGCTGCAGGGATTGCTCCGAGCCTAACACGCCAGGTATATAGCGAACCACCGCGTCGATCACAACCGCCGCGGCAAGGGTCCCATTTGTCAGGATGTAATCTCCAATGGAAATTTCCTGGTCCACATATTTTCCTCTAATGCGCTCATCAATTCCCTCATAGTGGCCACAAAGAAGAATGAGATGTTTGCTCATGGCCAGTTCCTCGGCCAATTCCGATGAAAGGAGTTTTCCATCTGGACAGAGATAAATGACGCAGGACTCAGTTCTTTTTATATCCCCTATGGCTCGCGCTAGGGGCTCCGGCTTTAAAACCATTCCTGCGCCACCACCGAATGGCCGATCATCGGCTATGGCATGCTTATCAGTTGTCCACTCCCGAATGGAGCGGGATGTGATTTGTACAATTCCACTTCGAACGGCACGGGAGAGCATACTCTCCGCCGTAAATCCCGAAAGCATACCCGGGAATAACGACAAAACATCCACACGTAGCGCGCATTCCGCATCCATTGCAAATGGCTAAAAATTTTAGGCGATGGCGCAACGCCTAGCCCGCGAAATTAATGCGCGCACCGTGTCCGTCGGTTGCGCACCGACGCCAACCCAATAGTCCGCACGCTCCAAATTAAGCACCAATTCACGCTCTTGCCCCCTCGGGCTCGGATTATAATTTCCAATGTCTTCGATGAAACGGCCGTCCCGTCGCGAACTTGCCTCTGCTACCACCACACGATAAAGTGGCCGGTGCGCCCTCCCCTGTCTTTGTAAACGAATTTTTACCGCCATATTTTTCTATGCATTCTAGCGGATGGAACTGGAACCCTCCTGTCAAGTTCCTTCGGCTAATTTACCATTGCCACGTGCTACGCGCCCGCGGAAAATCATCGCAATGACACCGGGTTTTAAAACACAGCGGCGGGCGGTCCTCATTCGGGTTATTCGCGCCTTCAATGGGCAAAATTTTGTCGCGGAAATTGAGCAAATTCCACAAAATCTTCCACTGGAGGGCGAAAAAAGCTATTCTGTTCCGGATGATGTTCGTAGGGCATTGGTAGCTACGGCATTAGGATTCGCCGCCGATGAAAAAAACATCGATTTGGCACACCTTGCAAGGCTGGCATTGGAGCGTACCCAAGCGGGAATGCCGCCCCTGACAACTATCCCATGTGCGTGCAACGGCTGTAGTGGCGGGCGAATTCGTGTAACGGATCTGTGTCAAAGCTGTGCCCTGAAACCATGCATGCAGTCCTGCAAATTTGACGCCATCAGCAACGACGGGAATCGCACAAGCATCGATGGGACGAAGTGCAAAAAATGCGCCGCTTGCCTGCGCACCTGTCCCTATGGCGCCATAGCCAAAACTATTATGCCCTGCGAAAACGTTTGTCCGGTGGCTGCGATCTCTCGCGATGCCGGAGGCCGTGCAACCATCGATTTTTCCAAGTGCATTTGTTGCGGCAAGTGTGTTTCCGTCTGTCCCTTCGAGGCCATCCAGCCGCGCAGTCAAGTTGTTGACGTGCTTAATGCTATACGCAGTGGACAGCGGGTAATTGCCATGCTCGCGCCTGCCATCTGGGGTCATTTCAAACACACTCCGGAACAGATGCGTGGTGCTTTTAAAAAAATTGGTTTTTTTGATGCGTTGGAAGTGGCCATTGGCGCGGAAATAACAGCACTTAAGGAGGCGGATGAACTGCATGAGCGGCTGGAATCCGGGGCGAAATTTATGACCAGCTCCTGTTGCGCCGCATATAATAATTTAGTGGAACAACACATGCCGGAAATCAAACAATACGTTTCAACGACTGCAACGCCACTACTTTATATGTCTGAAAAATTGCGTGGGGAATACCCGGACGCTATACTTGTCTTCATTAGTCCCTGTCTCGCAAAATACAGGGAAGGATATGTCAATAAAGATGTTTCGTTTGTGCTCAACTTTAGTGAAATTGATGCCATGTTCGAAGCTTTAGACATTGATGTTACCACATGCGAAGGGGAAAATTTCTCCACACCTAGTGCACGGGAGGCTCGTGAATTTGGTTTTAGCGGCGGCGTTTCCGGTGCAATAAAAGCAGTTGCGAGAGGAAAATTGGATGGGGTTAAATTTGTTCCAATTAACGGTTTGGACCGAGATGTCATCAAAGAATTGAAAAGTTATGCCAAATCCGGGGAGTGCGACAAGGGGAATATGATCGAAGTCATGTGCTGTCCCGGCGGATGCGTGGGTGGCGGTCTCACCATTTGTCCTGCCGCCCAAGCCCAGCGGCAGGTAAAAAATTATGCAGCCCCAGCAAAATCACTGGCCGACGACAAATATTAGGAAAATCCAACGTTCTCAAAGTGAATGATTTTATCCGCGCGATTAGTGCTCTTGGGCGTTAGAACTTCAATGACATCCATCCGATAGGTTAGGGCCGAGTATATTTTCAGGAAGGCATCGCGAGCGCGACAAAGGGCCTTTTTTTTGCGGGCCGCTCGCGCCGCTCCGTAGGCTCCAATAACGTCCGAAAAGGAGCGGGTTTTGACCTCCACGAAAACCAACACGCCATCATCTTCGGCAATGATGTCAATTTCATCGTGTCCGGATCTCCAATTGCGCGCAAGTACATCGTAGCTCTTTCTTTGCAGGAACCGCATTGCAACTCCCTCGCCCCACCGTCCGCGATCCTTGGTTACCATTCAGTGGATATCAATAGGCCGGATAAAAAATGTCAATGCGGTTATGTTGAATTCACTTGACTAACATGTCGATCTCGTTATGGCAATAGAACAAAGTGATAATAGATGTACTTACTACACGTACTGCCAGATGTACTTACTACACGTACTGCCAGATGGACTTGCGGATCGCAGTATTGGAATAAACCCATACCAACTTCAACGAAAATTACCATATTTGGTACGGCAATAATATCAGCGTTTGCAGTAATCGCTGGGGCTGGCGGTTTTGCCTGTGGTCTTTTTGCCGGGCCGGTGGCGCTGATTATTATAACCGTTGGCGGATTGTTTGCCTTCTCGAATGTCTTGCTTATTCTTTTCTATCGCACCGGGGAATGCAGCCGAATTCCTGAAACGCCTAAAAGAGAAATTGCCGCTGAGCCAATCTCTGAACAGCCACTCAATGATGATAGCGGAAAAATTGAGTTGTGTCTTTCAATCAATGGCTATGGCATGAGTATACACCCGCTCCATGATTTGAATATTGACGGTATCAGAAGTTCGTATCTTTGGAAAGATTTTTCACTCGCCGACGCTTTACGACAGGCACATTCGGAGATTAAAAAAATTTCGAATGGGAAACCAATTTGTCTAGATATAGACTTTTTTACCGACAAAAGTGCGCTTGCAAATTTTCAAGAAGCTGAATGCGCAGATATTCTGTGTGATATTCGCTCAGTTGAGATAATTGTCGCAGGCAATGCTAAGGATGATCTTACCAAATTAGTCAAGTTTTGCCTGGCTTGCGAACAATTGCAAGTTTTGGAAATTGGCGGTACTGATCAAGAAGATTGCACGGAAATACCAGCAGATCTTGTTGCAGCAATACTCAGCGCAATAAGTGTACGAGAGGTGCATTTCTATAATATTGCCAATCTTGAGCTGCCGAATTGCGCATCGCCTAACATAACCAAATTGGAATTTTCCCGCTGCGGCAAAATTACTCCCAGTAGCTTCTTCTCAAAAAATCATTTTAAAAAAGTAATACTACGCCCAATGCTGAATGGCATTTTCGGCGAAGGCATAAATTCGTCGCTGCTATTGCCACCAACGGAGCCGCCAAATTTTCCCGAATTGGAAAAACTCAATATCTCTGTGGTGGCCATTGCTCAAAGTCCAATCTTCTTTGAGCATGCAACATTTCCCAAGCTCAAATCCATTTCCCTTGATATGGGTTATTTTGGCGGACTAACTCCAGCACAGCGGGAGAGCGTCTTCGAGTTCTTAGAAAAGGTACTACCGCACATAACAAAGTTGACACTTCACCACCACGCGCCCCCATTTATTGACGAAAGAAGCTATGGCCCGAACTACGAATCCGATTATAATAATTTTTTAGATAGAACACTCGCTCTATGTAAATCATGCGAAGTTATGCAAATTGGTGCGGATCCAAATGACATGGACAATTCCTCCATCCTAGCGGCGGCAGTCGAACGAGCCAGGGTCGCAGGGAATCTGCCGGCGCTTAGCAAACTAACGCTGCCCACACCGCCTAGTGAGCCCTTGGCTGGCTGGTAAGTTGCCGCTAATCTGCTTTTATTTTGACAAAGGTCGGAGCATCTCTAACCCTGTGGCGAATTTTCCAGGAGACTATCCGCCAATGCGGTGGCGGGATCGCCGATTGATCGATCAAATTTGACCAAAGTTTCCTGCATGGATTTAAGCGTCGCGTCGTCCAAAGCTTCAATAATGCTTACGAGCTCCGATAGCCTGCTTTGTGGCAACAAAACGGCCATACCCGCTTCGGCATGGGCACGGGCATTAAGCGTTTGATGGTCGCCGATGGCAGCCGGGTATGGAACGAGAACACTAGGTTTTTGGCAGCGGATAAGTTCTGCAATAGTTCCAGCGCCGGCGCGGCAGACGATCAAATCCGCAACCGAATAAAGCAAATGCATATGGTCACTAAATGTCTTATAGCGAACGTGATAGATTCGCCCATCCGCATGGCAATGACAGATTTCCGCCTGCGTGCCAGCTGGCCCAGCTAGACAAATAATATGATATCCAAGAGTGATCAGTAGAATTTCATGAGCACGCGTCCATTCAATCAAAGCTCTTGCGCCTTGGCTTCCGCCGGATACAACCAAACATCTGCCATAAGTGGGGAGGCCCAACAAATCACGGGCCCTATTCATAGAACATGGCAAAAAATCATTTCTAACTGGGTAATACATTGGTATGTATTTCTTCCGATGCCTGTACAGTTCCAACTCTTTAAGCGCTGGCGGAATGTAAACTTTTTTAGCCAGAGGCGTAAGCCAGCGAATGGCTCGCCCCATGAGTAAGTTGGCCTCATGTAGAAAAATTGGACGGCGGCGGATGAATGCGGCAAGGCATAAACCAACGGCGGAAAATCCTCCGAAGGAAATAACGATCGCATCGGGATGGTTTCCCAAATGATTCCAGCCGCGAATGAACGCCAGTAGGGTCTTAAAAATAAATTTACAGAAATCAATTGGTTGCCAGCGGAAAGCACATCCCGGCATGGAAATAAAATTGAATTTGTTATAGTGCTCGCAGAGGCGTCGATCAACGGATTTTGAACTGATACAAAGCGTAGTCCCGTAACCACGTTTATCCAACTCTTGGGCCAGGGCGATTCCAGGAGTCAAATGCCCTCCGGTTCCGCCACACGCAATGGCAATGTATTTCATTGGCAAAATCAATGGATAAACGCCTACGCTCCGTCAACGAACAACAACCGACAGCATCTCAATAGGCAGCCCGGAGCAACGCCATTTGTCACCAACAACGATTATGAAATTCGCGTTTAAAAAAACGCCGATGCTCAAAGACTTACTTTGCGAGAAAAAAAGCATTTTTGCGATCGGGGTATATTTAATAGGTGTGGATAGCAAATCCCATTGACACTTTGAATCGATTAGGAGTAAGCAATTCGCGTGGGGCAGTCGATTGGCAAGCGTTTCATGGATTTGCGCAAAATTTCATTGCTTGTTTCGCTCGCTATAATTTTGCTATTAGCTGGTTGCTCCAGTGGCGATGAGTGCCGACAGCGGGCGCAGATCAATGATCCGATTTTTCGGAAAGGACGAATTCATCTTCAGCGGGGCAATAACGAAGCAGCGTTACGCTGTTTCGAGAGAATTATCCAGCTTAATCCGGAACAATGTGCCGAGGCACATCTGGAAAGTGGCGAAATCCATCTCAATCACCACAAGGATCCAATTTCTGCCATTTACCACTATAGAAAGTATTTAGTGCAAATGCCACATGATCGGCAATCGCCGCTTGTGCGGCAGCGAATTAATACGGCGGAGAAAGTTTATCTTTCGCAGATTCCATCTTTACGCCACAAGGCCAGTGGCGATCCAAATGACCTTTTGCATTCGCTTAAGCTTTTGCAGGATGAAAATTCGCGTCTTCGCCGTCAATTGGTAGCAGTGCAGGCGGAGGCAAATTCAGAGCGAGCTGCAAATGCAGCAAAACCTTCCAGTGACATCACTCTAACCAAGGCGCAAGGGGAACCACGCCATTATGCCGTTTCCAAAGGGGATACGCTTTCATCCATTAGTCAAAAAGTTTATGGAACACCAAATCGCTGGAAAGATATTTTCACCGCCAATCGCCAATCCCTGCCGTCGCCATCACAACTCACCATCGGCCAAGTACTCGATATTCCGGAGTAATTTTTAGCGCGGGACTTCACTTTCAAGCCACAGGGAGAGGTCCTGGAGAACCGCTCCAGTGCCATTGGCAACGGCTATAAGAGGATTTGGTGCAACAAAAACCGGCAGGCCGGTGCGTTCGCGCAATAATTTGTCTAAGTTACGCACCAACGAGCCGCCGCCGGCGAGGACGATCCCGCGATCAACCAAATCCGATGATAATTCCGGTGGACATCTTTCAAGCGTATTCCGTATGGTATCAGCAATTGAGGCCAAAGCATCGGCGAGGGCATCTCGCACCTCGTTGGAGGTTAATTCGATTGTCCTTGGCAAACCGGAAATGGTATCTCGGCCTTTTACCGCAAGCGACATTTCCGTATCAAGCGGCGTTGCCGAACCGATGCGAATCTTAATGTCTTCCGCCGTACGCTCTCCTATGAGGAGATTGTGCACACGTTTAAGATGGTTGACGATGGAATTGTCCATCTCATCGCCGCCAACCCGCAGGCTTCGCGCGTAAACAACCCCGCTGAGGGAAATAATGGCCACTTCTGTGGTTCCGCCGCCAATGTCAACGATCATATTCGCCGCCGGCTCTTCAATAGGAAGTCCAACGCCAATTGCGGCGGCAACGGGTTCCTGGAGCAGTAGGACTTCACGCGCCCCAGCGTTTATGGCAGATTCCTTGACTGCACGCCGTTCCACCTCCGTGATCCCTGACGGCACGGCAACGACTACGCGTGGTGCAACAAACCGTGTGTGTCGACATGCTTTTGAAATGAAGTAACGAAGCATTGCCTCTGTCACATCGAAATCGGCGATTACCCCATCCTTCATAGGGCGAAGGGCGACGATATTTCCAGGGGTACGGCCCAACATGCGCTTGGCCTCAATGCCTACCGCCCGTACCTTCCGGCTATTGCTGTAAAGGGCTACCACGCTGGGCTCATTAAGAACAATGCCTCGATCCTTCGCATAAACGAGTGTGTTCGCGGTGCCCAAATCAATGCCTATGTCATGGGAAAGAAACCCAAGTGTGCGACTCACTCTTCCGCGCACGGATTGCAAAATCTTTCCACTCATATTTAACTACGTAACGGTAATGTACGTTTTTCCCTTGTCAAACTCGCGCATGAAAATTCACAATCAGAAACATTTTTAGGCTGGGAAAGCGTAAATTTTTTTTATGGCATTCGAATGAATGTCAGCAAGAAAGTTATGCCTTTCCAAGATAAGTTGCATTTTCCGTGCTCACGCGAATTCGATCGCCGGACTTTATGAAAAGAGGAACTTGTACAATTAGGCCCGTTTCGAGTTTTGCTGGTTTTTGCACGTTGGACGCCGTATCCCCGCGAATACCCTCGGCTGATTCAATTACTTCCATTTCAATGGCCGCCGGAAGATCTAACCCAACGGGTTTTTCATTAACGAACATAATATCATAGGATGTATTTTCCACGAGAAATTCTTCCTTTTCCATCAATATGCTCACGGGAAGTAATGTATCATCAAAGGTTTCCGAATTAATGAAATGGTATCCATCGCCGTCACGGTAGGAATATTCCAGTTTCTTCCGTTCCATGAAGCAAAATTCAACGGAATCCGTGGTGCGTATTTTCGTGTTGGTTGATGCACCGGTATTCAGGTTTCGCATGGTCACTTGAACAAATCCCGCTTGACGTCCCTGCGTGCGATGCTGCACATCCGTCACCAGATGTGGTACATTCTGATATATCATCACTCGTCCCTTGCGAATATCCGTCGGAGATGGCATGGTGCAGTCTCTTGTTTCCATCCCTGCGACTGACAAGTTAAATTTGCCGTCAGCTGCGATACTGGACGTCCATCTTGACACGGAAGCATTTTTTCGTCCCGTCGCATCTATGAATTGGCGATGGCTTTTAATCTTTTTGCTATTTCTTGGAGCGTGTGAACGTGGAAGCGATGGCAATTACAAAAAAACACTGCGCATTGGAAATGGCGCTGAGCCGCCAACGCTGGACCCGCACCTGACCTGCGAATTTGCTGGCATTTTTATTCTGCGAGGCCTGTTTGAAGGGCTTGTTACGCTGGATGATCAAACATTGGAGGTATGCGAGGGCATGGCAACTTCATGGAATATTTCGCCCGATGGAACGATTTACAACTTTGAATTACGAGCAAATGCGCTTTGGAGCGATGGAACGCCGGTGGTCGCCGAGCATTTTATAGCTGGCGTACGGCGCATTCTCAATCCGGCTTTGGTTGCTCCGTGTGCGGATCTCATTTTTCCAGTCAAAAATGCCCGTGCCTTTTATCAAGGGAAAGTTCCATGGGGAGAAGTTGGTATACGTGCCATCGATGATCGGCATTTGGAAATTGTCCTCGAACGGGCAACGCCATATTTTCTTTCGCAACTTGTACATCCGGCATGGTCTCCAGTTTTGCCCGAGAACTTGCAAAAATTCGATGCCATGCACCGTCGGGATACGCCCTGGGCTCGCCCGGGAAATTTGTGTAGTAACGGCGCTTACTCACTGAAGGAATGGCGTGTCGGAGACCGTATTGTCCTTGAAAAAAATCTAACCCATCATCGGGCAAAATTAAACGCTGTCGATCAAGTTATTTTTTATCCCCTTGGGAAAGATACGGAATTGGCCGCATTTCAGTCCGGACAAATCGATGTTAGCTCCTCGATTCCAATGGAATTTATTGACACATGTTGCGCTAAGCATCCTGAATGGCTACAGGAAATCACCGGACTAAGAAGTTTTTATTATATTTTAAATTGCAAACATTCGCCGCTCGATGACAGACGCGTGCGCCGCGCACTGGCGTTGGCTATTGATCGCGGAGTTCTATGCCAGTTAATTCATTGCGATCCACATTTCGCCGCTGGCAATCTTGTTCCACCCGGAACGGGTGGATATTCCTTTGCCGGGAAGCCCATTGCGCATAATCCGGAAAAAGCGCGGGAACTTCTGGCAGAGGCTGGATATGAGAATGGCAAAAATTTTCCATTGATTACGCTCACATTTAATACGTCGCCAATTGGCCGGCTTGTCGCTCAGGCAATTCAGGAGATGTGGCGCCGGGAGTTGGGCGTCGAAATCGCATTGCGAAACGAGGAATGGAAGGCATTTCTGCTCACACGCCGAACCGGAACCTATGACATTGGCCGCGGTGGTTGGGTAGGCGATTTTAATGATCCGATAACTTTTTTAGAACTTTTTCAAAGTGGTGCCGCTAATAATTTTACACGATGGGAAAATGCTGCCTATGATGATCTGCTGGCACGAGCGGCGGTAACCGTTAATCCTGATGAACGGCTTTCTGTCCTGCGGCAAGCGGAGGAAACCTTGCTGGAGGATTTACCGATTTTACCGCTTTACTTCGAACCCTATCGACGGCTTGTCGCCCCCAATGTCCATGGATGGGGCCCAAACCTACTTGATTATCACCTGTACCAGAATATTCGGATTGAATGAGCTTCAGCTAAGGGGCGGTTCTCTTTCAAAGGAAGGCTTCATGAATAACGGATTATAAGCGATCATTTCCTCGCTCCAATTGTTTTCGGCAATCGGATCAAGAGGAAGTATGTCTATGGGCCATGTTATATCAACGGCGGCGAAGAAATACCTTCCACGAGACTTACAAATATAGATATTTTTGTCGATCGAATAATTTGTTCGCAAAAATTTAACAAATTGCCCGTCTCGAAGATCGGCACTAGAATTAATTTCCGGCACATATGCATTTGCCAGATGGGTTTTGAAGGCGGCAGGAACTAAACTGCCTGGACGCAAATTCCATTTGTGCTTAAGTTTCAATATGCTCTCAAGGGCGCACCTTGCGTCTTTTATGTTCGCAATCGTAAACTCAGCTTGTCCAAACTCCCTATTTGCCATTTTGGGAAACAGGCAGCAAACATATCCGGGTGCGCCTAACCTTACGAAATCATTTTTAACGATGGCGCAGTCTGGCATTCCCGAAAGAAATTTCATAATTTCCGATCGTATGATACTAGGAAATTGGCATTTTTTTAAAAAATCAATGAATGGGAAATTTATGCAAAATCCATCTTTATCGCGGTCCCAATACCAACTACATTTACAACCGACAAACATATTCATAAAAATATCCGCAAGCCCATATGCGCTTTTGACTTTTTCGCGAAAGTCATCGTCATCCCATTTTTTGTGATCGATGATCATTCTTGTATGAAAACTTGTTATCCCAGATTCACCAGACAATGCCTCACAAGCTTTTGTGCTTGCGTATGGCGCAAATTTCGTCCGGACAAAATATTGGCTTTGCTCTTTAAGAAGCCCATTATATGCATCCCTTATTTCCGAGTTTTCATCATCTCGTCTGAACTTGACATCAAGCCTATGAAGAGCTTCAATGATCAATTGTGTTTCCGGGGCAAGGGAGTCGCATTCTCCGGAATCCCATCTGCGTGCATACAAATCTGCAAAAGAGTCCTCGAGAAGCTCTTGGGGGAGACAAGGGCCATCCGTCCCCACAATTGCGTGCATAAAATTGGGAACATTTCTCAGGCCCCAAATTCTACACCGTCCCTTTAATAGAAGTTGCGAAATTATTTTAAGAATTATTTCCGGATTATCCAGTTGCCAGCGAATCAGATGGCTCACGGCAAAACAATTTCCACTGTCTTCTTGATAGAATGGGACCTGCAATGCGACACGCACGTACTTTTGGAGCGATTCGGTGTCATCAATTCCTAAATGCCTTAAAACCACCCGTGCGCGGTCGGTAAGTTCGTCGTCTGGCGGGCGGCGCAATTTTTGTATTTCAGCCTCTATTTCCGGCGAAATTGGCAAAAGTTCATTAGCACTTTGTGCTTCTTTGATTTTCTCATCGAAATCAAATTCTACAGCCGTTTGAGTTCCACGCTTTGCCAAATCTTTGGAATCCGTCTGCGTTCCCAGATGCGCATGCCCCGCTGCCGGTCCTGACTTGGCAGCCTCGCCGATTATGACACTAGTGCGAACATTTCCACCGGAACTGCGTACGGTTCCCGAAGGCTGTGGAATTGAAAGTGCCATAATGGCTATACTGCAAGTTGCTGCAAGCGACCATAGCAGATAAATTCCGGCGCTCGAAATGGGGCATAGGAATGATACAGGCATCGCGATAACAATTCCCAGTAGTAGCGGCGGAATAGCAATCGCCCTATGCCTATAAAAGTACGAAGTGGTTATGAAATCGCTCGCGTACTTTAGCATATTCGCAGCTGGAAGTTTGACGGTCGCATGAGCATCTAATACCATATGTTATGTTTCTTGAACATAATATTATGACTTTGGCAAGTTTATTTAATTTGCCTTTACGTGTGATTCACCGTTTCGAAACTTTAACCGGTTCATTTTGCTCATCCGCGCGGAAGGAATAACTGATGCGTGAGTGTAAAATGTTTGTCAGCGTAGTAATAATAATTTGCCGAATGCTTCGCACCTGCTGGTGGTTGATTGAGCAGTCATCCAGCTGGCCATCATCAATTTTTGCCCTAAAAATGCCACATACCAGGGCTTCGATACTTTGCGGCGTGACTTTGCGAAGAATTCTACTGGCGGCCTCACTGGAGTCCGCAAGCATAAGCACCGCCGCTTCCAGGGATTGCGGCTTAGGACCATCGTAGCGGTAAAGTGATTCCTCCACGGGTCGATTGCCAGACTCAATTGAATCATCCGCAACCGATTCGTTTAATTCGTGCATTTGGCACGCCTTATTATAAAAATACTGAATCAGTGTTGTTCCATGATGCTGGCAGATAATGCGAATGACCTGCTTGGGAATTCCAGCGTTGGCCGCCACTTCGGCGCCTTCGCGCACATGATTTTTAATGATTAGCACGCTAATGCGCGGTGATTTTTCCGTGTGTGGATTATCTCCGGTTTGATTTTCAATGAAATACTCAGGCTTGGTAATCTTTCCAACATCATGGAAAAGTGCCGCCACACGACACAGTAACGCATTAGCCCCAACCTCATTGGCGGCTTGTTCGGCGATGGTGGCTACCACCAGACTATGGTGATATGTTCCGGGGGCGCATACCTGCAACTGGCGTAAAAGTTTGTGATTAAAATCGGAAAGTTCCTGCAATTTGATATCGCTGGCCATCAATGAAAGGCGCTCGCACGGATTAAGCAGCAGAATGGCGAGTAGGCCATTGATAATGCCACCGGCCGTGGCTCCAAGAAATTGCCACAGAGCTACAAAAATTTCAAAATTTGCAAAGGATGTGAGCCACATCGCGCCAAGACCAAGGCAAAAACCGCCAGTTGTGGCCACACGTAAAACCTGCGTGCGATACGTAACCTTGCGCGACAGGGCTACGGTCAATAGCATGGACGCTAGAAAAATGGCAAAGAAATCCCAATTCTTGCCGAGCATCATGGTGAAAAAGATATCCAGCAGAAAACTGTAAAACATGGCCACGTATGATCCAAGGAGAAGGGTCACGAGAATTGGGCCGAAAAATACGGGTGCCAGGAACGGAACGATGCGGAAAAAATATGGCACGCGTAATAACAGATGCATATTCCAAAGATTGGAAAAAATGCGCAGGCAAATGAGGTTTAGCAGGCCAAATGTAATGAGAAAAAATAAACTTCGCATGGATAATTCGATGGACGGGGCGGAAGAGCGCACTTGTGGGCAGCTGCGAAATGTTAGTATTGCGCAAGCCAAAATGGCAAACGTTAGAGCAAAATCATTCCAGACATCGTGATCAATGCACCAGAGGCGTCGACTTTGTTTACTCAGTTCGCTGCGATATGCCTGTAATTTCTCATACTCCAACGGTGTTACCCGTGAATTTCCCACGATGATTACGTCGTCTACGTCAACGGACACAAACACCGGTTTCACCATGGCTCCCACGATGGATTTTTTTTCCTCGGTTTTCTCCCTGTCATAGGTTAAATTAGGTTGAACTCCATGGCTGAGAATATGGAACAGGGCGTTTATGGCCTGCCGTTGCTTTTCTAATGCCCCCAAATGAACGCGCAAATGAAATAATGCCTCCTCCTGCGTACGTAGTTTCTGATCCTTCCCGCCAGCCATCATGTCAACGTTTATGAAGTAGTTTATGTTGTTCGCGGATTGGTTTTGAAATGCGGAATTTGTTACGCCAGTGGCCATAATTTCATCCAAGATTCCCAAGCCTTCTTCCCAAAAAAAAGCACGCAATTTGACATCTGCGTGCGTCAATAGAATGGAAATGTCCTTTGCGTCGATGGTAAAGTCATGGCGTTGATTAATGTTATTTGTGAATGTTTCTATGGCTGTCATCCTGGCCGCAGAATCCAATGTGTGTTCTTGGAGTTTTTGATCTAATGCCTCCAGTTCTTCGGCCAGAAGCATCACTCTTTCCCTGAAAAGGGTAAAGATATTCGTATCCACCTTATAAGTAGGTGCGATGCGTTGCTTTTTGCGGTCCCGCAGACGCTGCGTTTGAATTTCACTTTCGTACTGAAATGAGACCTCCGCGCGAATGGTCTGTGTGGCCATTTGTCCTGGCGTAATGTGCAAGCGAATGGAGGATGATCCGGAGAAACAGATTGCGGTAATTGCCAATGAAAGCGGGAACATCATCCAAATCATTCGGCCTATGTAAAAATTGCCCCGCAGCAGGGAACGGAGCCAGCTCCACCAGGGCAAATTTGGGATCTTTGGTTGTTTCCGCCGGTGACGGGACGAAAACCAATGCAAAAATCGCTTCATGGGATGACTATTTTTCCGCCTCCGCAAACGGCAGGAGCTGATCGTAAAGCGTTTCCAATGCCTGTGGGAGTACTTTGGTTTCCCCTATCACGGGCATGAAATTTGTGTCCCCATTCCACCGCGGAACCACGTGGGCGTGTAAGTGGGAAGCAATCCCAGCGCCGGCCGCCGCTCCCACATTGAATCCGATGTTAAATCCTTCCGGTTGCATGGCTTGTTTTAGAATTCTCTGCGCACGCAGTACGGATGAGAATAGTACCTGCCGCTCCATCTCTGTCAACTCATCAAAATCGGTAACCTCACGAACCGGCAAGACTAGCAAATGTCCGGCATTGTATGGGTAACGATTCATAAGGATGAAACTGTAATCATCTCGGTAGAGCAGGAGATTTGCTCGCCGATTTGGAGAATTTAAAATTCCAATAAACGGCGATTTACGCCGATTCAGCGGCGTTCGTACGTACTCCATCCGCCAGGAAGCGTGCAGATAGCCTCTCTTCATTTAAGGTTATTACCCGCATGGGAGGTGTTTGACAAATTTTTTGTTAGGCACTGGCACGCCGGTCGCGCATTAACTTCGGGAAATAAGATTTTTACTCAAAAAGGCTGGCCATCGAAAATCGCCTTCGCCACAAGTGTTTCGTTTGCACCATTAATTGCCGCATTTAATCGCGGAAGAAGTACTTCATGGGGAACATCATCGGGGCAGGTATCCGCTAACAAATTGGCTAAACGTTTATTATTTTCGAGTGTTTCATTAGTTAGTGGCAACTGGCCGGTCTTGGCCAGGTTAAGTAGTAAGGAAACAATTTCTGTGTAGTTGTCAATTTCGTCAGAGTCAAGGTCTTCATTGAGGCCATCTATGCTAATGCCGTTAAGATCAACTTGCTTCGCCCTCTCCAGCAACGCCATTTGCTTCTTTTGTTCTTCAGTGATGGTCACCGGTGAAAGAATTTCGACTGGTTCCGGCAAAGCTGACCTTTTTGACATTCTTTCAATTTCGGCCAATAATTGCCTAATCGACTGACGACCTATTGCATCACTCCGACAATGAAGGTCAGTAAGTAATGCTCGCAAGTTGCTGGCCCCCTCGTCACCACCTAATACTTCTTTTAATTCCGCAATTTCCGCCTCTAAAGTGCCCAGAGCTTTGTGCGGTGCACGTTTTTCGTGCTCTTGCACGTCAATCGACAATTTCCGAAGCGCGAGCATTGCCGCTCTGGGATCATCAGCTTTTAGCAATATGCCAAACAAATTCTGAGCATCATTATGCGCCTGGTTGAAGCGTGCACTATTCTCGCGTGCATTAGTAATGCAAGTAGCCAAATCTCGGAAAGTTGTAGATACCTTGTAAGGTAATCTTTCAATCTCCAGATTGCAACGAGCTATAATTTGTGGAGTAAATTGCGCGAAATCGAGAAGTGCTTCCACATTGTTCAATTTACTAAGTAATCCATTAATCTCTGGATAGTCTTGAGAAATATATCCACCTTGAGTAAATGCAATTTCTGCCCTAGTAATTAGATGAGGTAGTGAGGCAATGGCGCCCTTAACGGATTCGATATCGCGGCAGAGGGCCGCAATCGCCGCATCATGTCCGCTTAAAGTACCACTAGATGAATTGTAAGTTTGAAGTGTAGCCCCAGATGCTTCCACGAGTGATGCAATCCTGGCCGGATCGGCCGTACCAAAATCTTGCATTCGCGCTGTTAGCTTTTGGCCACCTTCTTCCCATGTGCGTGCTTCTTTGGCTTTCGTTTCCAGCACAGTCAACTGATCCAATTCTTCTATCCGCGCAAGCAATGCATCGCCATCTGTGCCCCTGGCGGTTATTTCGTCCGCAAGACGCTGCATTTTTTTTGTGTCGGCTACTCTTTCTGCAGCCTCACTAATTTCTTGCGACCTTTTTCTTTCTGTCAGGGCAACAAACTCTACCTCTGTACTATCGCTTCCACTGCTTTGGCGGGCTTTGGCAGTCACAAGCTTGACTTGCGCGGCGAATGCGGCATATTTAACTGGTTCAGTTTTCTGATCCGGTATAGTGCCGCCAAAACTGTCGTCCGCCACCTTCTGCCGAGTTTCTTCCAGTGACTGCGGGCTTGACGGACTTCTTTCCGGCTTGCTTGGGACTGGTTTAAGTTTTATACTTCCTTGTCCGCTAAATGCTTGTGTCAGTGCGCACATCGCTTGTCCGTAAACTGCTATGTCGTCGCTGCCGATATTCCTGCCCCTTAAGTGTTGTGGTACTACAGACATTTGTTGTGTTTCTGGCATTTCAGTGCCAGCACCGGCATATGGTTTTTCAGATTGTGGTGCGTCTGCGTCTGGTGGCGTGCCGGGTTGCGGCAGCTCCACTGTTGCTTGTTCCGGGTGAGGAGTTTCAGATGTTTCCGGTTGATCATCCGATTGTTCGACTACATGCACCGTTGGATTCTCGGGCGTATTTGGCTTGCATACCAACCATAGAATAAGTTTTGCAACGGTAAATGTCACCAGTCCGCCGACCAAAATGGATGCGGTTCCCGCCGCCACGCCCAGCAATACAACGCCCAAAATTCCTCCGTGCAATACCGCTGCAAACGTCAAAAATATTGCCAGTACGCCAGGCGCGAAAAAAATAGTAGCGGTCACAAGTACAATCGTGGCGACGATGCCAATTATGACGATTGGGGTAATATATTTACTTCCTTTAGGTAAAACATTAGTTTGTTGGGCGTTAATTTTTTGCAAATTCCGACTTTCCAGTTGGGTGCTCCCATCCGAAGGATCCAACACCGGGCTGAGGGAAGTTTGGGACGCGGTTGCCGTTTGCATAACAAACGAGTTTGCCGCATCTTCATAGAAAATACGAGCTCAAACGAAAGATTATGTTATTTTTGGACTTTCCCTTCATATTGCACGAATTCGTTGCTTGGTATTCCAAATAAGATCTTGCGGAAAAAAATCAGGCACAAAGAGTACTGCCGTGGGGGCCTCCACGAGGATGGCCTAAGTTTTTATTATTAACTCCAACCCCTCGGGTGACCGCAGGGCAATGATATGCAAAATGTAATGGAAGAGTTGCTGGCCGGTAGCGCGATGGCGCGCCTTGAACCGGGGCAGATTATTAAGGGCATCATTTCCGAAATTCGGCAGGGTGATGTGCTGGTGGATATCGGAGCAAAGTGTGATGGCAGCATTCGCCTATCAGAATTCGGCGATCCGCACGAAATTCAGGTGGGCCAGGAAATCGAAGTTTATTTGGAAAAACTTGAAGACTCCAATGGCATGCCTGTCATATGCTACGATCGCGCCCAGCAACAAAAGAATTGGGAGCGTATTGCGGCGAGCGCCGAAGAAGGTGGTGCTGTCGTTGGCAAAATTCGGGGAAAGACACGTGGTGGTCTTCTGGTTAATATTGGCGTGGATGCATTTTTGCCATCATCCCAATTAGACATTTTGCCCACCAAAAATGTTGAGCAGTTCATTGGCCGCACCTATGAATTCAAAATTGTAAAAATTAATCGGGAGCGAAAAAACATCGTCGTTTCCCGGCGGGAACTCATGGAAGAGGAGCGGCGAACCAAGTCCCAGGAACTTTTCGAACGACTCCGCATTGGCGATATCGTAAAGGGCGTCGTAAAAAATATTACGGACTATGGTGCCTTTGTGGATTTGGACGGGGTTGATGGACTTCTGCATGTCACGGATATGAGTTGGGGTCGCGTGACTCACCCAAATCAGGTGGTGCGTGTTGGGGAAGAGCTTACGGTCATGGTCCTTGACATTGACCGAGAGAAAGGTCGCGTTTCCCTGGGATTAAAGCAAACCATCGCAAATCCCTGGGATAACATCGAGCAGCGCTATCCCGTCGGTGCCTGCGTCCATGGCAAAGTGGTCAATTTGGTTCCGTATGGGGCATTCATTGAGTTGGAAAATGGCGTTGAAGGCCTGATTCATGTCACTGAAATGTCCTGGACCAAAAAAATATCAAAACCGAGTGATATTCTTAAAATTTCCCAGGAAATTGAAGCAGTTGTTCTTGGAATTCAAAAGGACGAGCAAAAAATTGCCCTCGGCCTGCGACAATTGGAAGACAACCCCTGGGACCAAATTGCGACCAAATACCCGGTTGGCTCGACGATACATGGCGTCGTTCGCAGCCTTACGAATTACGGGGCATTTGTCGAAATTGAGCCCGGCGTCAACGGAATGGTGCACATCTCAGATGTCTCATGGACGCGCAAGCCAAAGAGCATGGAAGAGGTGTTTAAGGTTGGTGATGAGGTGGATGCGGCGGTCATTCTCGTTGATTTGGATGGTCATCGCATTGCCCTTAGTGTGAAAAAATTGGCAAATAACCCCTGGCTTAACATTGATGATCACTTTAAGGTTGGCGAAAAGGTTGACGGGAAGATTGTTAAAATAACAAATTTTGGTATATTTGTTGAACTCGGCGTAGGAATTGATGGGTTCATTCACATCGGACAAATTAGCGAAGATCGTGTGGATCGAATCCGCGATTTATTCAACATAGGCGACAAAGTTACATCACGAATTATCCGAATAGAAGTCGCTAATCAGCGTATTGCACTGTCCATTAAAGCGTTGGAATACGACGCCACGGACCTGCAGCGGGAAATTAATGCCTGGAAAAATGTTAGCGCAGCAACCGCAAGCGGAAGCGCTTCGAGCGAGTTTGGGACCCTGGGCGATCTCTTCGTCGCGGATGATATGGACGCATAGAAATTGCTGGGAATTGAGCCGGTGAAACAATATCTGGATCTATTGCAAGATGTTCTGGATCACGGTGCCCCGTGCCATGATCGCACGGGAATTGGCACCCTGTGCCGATTTGGCGCTCAGATGCGCTTCGATCTGCGTGTCGGATTTCCGCTTTTGACAACAAAAAAGGTGCATTTGAAATCCGTGATTCATGAATTGCTTTGGTTTCTTAGTGGTTCAACAAATGTAAAGTATTTGCAAGAGCACGGAGTGCGCATTTGGAATGAGTGGGCGGATTCCAATGGTGAATTAGGCCCAGTGTACGGGAAGCAATGGCGTTCATGGAGTTGTGCCGACGGGCGAATCATTGATCAAATTGCCGAATTAGTTCAAAATATTAACAAAAATCCTCAAAGCCGCAGACATGTGATTTCCGCGTGGAATGTGGGCGACATCCCGTCCATGGCGCTTCCACCGTGCCACTTACTTTTTCAATTTCATGTTTCCGCCGCGCGCGAATTACGCTGCCAGCTTTATCAGCGAAGTGGCGATCTGTTTTTGGGCGTACCATTCAATATCGCTAGCTACGCGTTGTTGACGCACATGATCGCACATGTCTGTGGATTGTATCCGCGAGAGTTTATCCACGTGCTTGGCGACCATCATATTTACATGAATCACATGGATCAGGTTCGGGAGCAGCTGATGCGAACGCCGCGACATCTTCCACGTTTAGACATTACCAACCGCAATCAAACCATTGATACGTTCGCGGATGACGATTTTAAGTTCAGCGACTATGACCCATATCCGGCCATTCGCGCAAAAGTCGCCGTTTGAACACTAAACAACATCATTTTCCTAAAAGAATGGTAATACCTATTTTGCATCACGGGTGGTTTCACTTCGCTTAAGGTAATTTTTGTCCAAGTCCTTGTTATTGAGAACTATTTTTTCTTTGCGGGCGTCCACATCTTCAGGGGCAGCGTCAACGAATTTGTGACTTTCCATAACTCCAATGCCATAGGTATCTTTACCTTTGAGGACAAAATTTCCCGTGGATAAATCTCCGTCATCAATTTGCGCATCTATTTTTTCCATTTCCCGCATGGAGCGATTTGGGTTTGTTATCACGATTTCCGTTACAACCTTTCCGGCCTCCCGTTGCGTTTGTTGAATCTGCCAATTTCCGTTAATTGGCGTTTTTGAAATTTCAAGCGATATCGCCTCGTTATGTCCTGACTCAACGGGCGCCAGCCCATGCTCCGTATCACTTTCTGCCAGTTGCGTGAAAGCCTCTTGAATTAGTGCAACGTCGTGTAAAAAACGCTGATCTTCACGGCGCTTCCATCCATTTTTAATTAAAGACGCCCCCCACAAAACAACGACAACGAATACTACAATCACACCGCCAAATACGTAAAGCTGCCGCCGTACTTTCTTTCTGGCTCCGCCATCCTCCGCTGCGCCTGATGGATTAGCCTCCGCCGGAACAGCCTCATTTTCCCTGCGATTCTCGCCCATAATGGGTTCATTATGGAATGGTAAATTTGAGATGCAAGAGGAAAAACATCATACGGAAAGCCATTTAGCAACGTCACATTCCTTGGTCTGCAGGCATCGCCGCAATTCGTTGGATACGGCCTTGAACTCGGACCGTGCGTCGATAAGCGTAAGTAGTTGATTCGCAATAATAGTGGCCTCTGCCGCGTCCTGGATGTATTCCCGGTAGCATTCATAGCCAAGGATTATATTTGCCAATGCCAGAAAAGGTATTTTAATCAGTTTCTTTCCAATCCAATAAGTCAAAGGGCTAGTTTTGTAGATTACTATGCCGGGAACGCCTTCCAAGGCACACTGGAAGGACATGGTGCCGGAACTCACTAAAACTAATCGCCCACCAATTGGATTTTTGCGCGCCTCTTCCATGGATACCAGTCGAACCTTGGATGAAATATTCGGAAATTTTCGCAATTCCGTCTCCAAAAGTTTACCCATGGCTTCCGTTGGATAGAGACAAGCGGCGGACCAGTCGCCAAATTTTTGCATTTCGGTGAACGTTTCCAACATTGTCGGGAAAATACATTGAATATTTTGCCGCCGGCTGCCGGGAAGGAGGAGAATAGTCTGATTGTTCCCATAGTAAATGGGACTTTTATGACCTTGCCCTAAAAATGGATGTCCCGTGAATGTTACCGGCAACGTCGTATCAGAAAATGCTTTACTTTCGAATGGGAACAAAACTGCCAATGCATCCAAGTCTTTTGCCATGGCAAAACGGCGTTTAGCTCTCCAGGCCCAAATCTGTGGTGCAACGTAGTAATAGAGAGATACCGTTCCACCACCTTTTCTAGAAATTTTGCACCTATGTAATGCGCTGGCGACGCGCAGATGGAGTGCTGGCGAGTCGATAAAGCAAATTTGCTTTGGAGGATGATTTCCTATCCATTGGACGATGGCCCGATAGTATTTATAAAAAAAACGCCAATTATGTAATACTTCCCAGAGTCCCATGGTTGCATGTTCAGTAACATCAAGGAGAAAATGCGGCGTAGCCCCGGCCATGTTGGATCCGCCGATGGCGTAAATTTTCTTTTCGGGAAATATTTTTAAGAGATCTTCAATGAGTAGTGCCCCAAGCTCATCCCCAGAACACTCTGCCGCCATTACCAATAAGTCGACGTCGCCTTGCGGCAATGGAATTAATGGAATTGCGGATCTCACACGTGGAATGAATGGACGAAAATATCATTAAGGCAATCCCATTGAAATGGAATTTGGAAACTCGACTTTCCTGTGGGAATCTTTGGAAATTGCCCGTGCAGCAAGTTAATAAAAGTGAACGTTTATATTTTTTAGCCATTGGCGGCGTAGCCATGGGAAATGTGGCAATTTTAGCAAATCGGCTCGGCTATGGAGTAAGTGGTTGCGATCAAAGTCTTTATCCACCGATGGATCGATTGTTGGGAGCAAGTGGAATTCCTTTTATTGAAAAATTTTCCATGGAACATTTGGTTAATTTTGCTCCAGATCGCGTCGTCATTGGCAATGCCGTTCCCAGGGGAAATGCGGTGGTGGAATATCTCCTAGAACATGAACGGCAGCGAATGGTGTCATTGCCGGAATTTCTTTCCAGGGATTTGGTAAAAACCAGAAAACGCATCGTAATAAGTGGATCGCATGGGAAAACCACAACAACAGCCATTGCAGCATTTTACATGCGGCAAATGGGTATTCGTGGCGGATACTTCATCGGTGGAATCCCAAAAAACTTACCCAACGGAGCAGACATTGGGGATAGTGCCGCTCCATTTGTCTTCGAAGGCGATGAATACGACTGTGCCTTTTTTGATAAGCGAAGCAAATTCATTCATTACATGCCTGATACCGTCGTGATTAACCGCATTGACTTTGACCATGGGGACATTTTCCGCGACATTGGGGCCATACAGCGCAGTTTTTCACATCTTTTACGGCTCGTGCCAAACAGCGGCCATGTGCTTGTAAATGGCGAAGATCCCAACATCGCAGCCATTTTGCCGGTGCCATGGACAACTGTCCATCGCGTGGGATGGGAAAAGGCCAATGATTTTTCCATACGAAATTTTTCTATGAATCGTGATGGCAGCGAATGGCAGGTTATGCACGCGGAAGGGTTATTCTGCGTGAAAACAAGTCTTCACGGACGATTTAATGTTATGAATGCAACCATGGCCATCCTGGCAACCCACATCACGTTGGGACTGCCATTTCCGGAAAACATTGATTTGAGGGATTATTCTGGCGTTGGCCGCCGGCAGGAAAAGCTCGTGGAAAATAATGGGCTGGTCGTCATCGAGGACTTTGGCCACCATCCCCGAGCGATAATTGAAGTGCTCACATCTCTGCGAGCGCAATATCCACACGATGAGCTAATTGCTTGTTTTGAGCCGGCCACAAATACCTCCATGTACCGCATGTGGGAGGAGGACTACGGCAAAGCGTTTGCCGCTTGCGACCGCTGCTTCTGGGGCGCACCACGAAATGCGGCTGGAGTTTCTTCGGCAAAACGCTTGCGCATCGATCGTCTTATGTGTGCGCTTTCCCAGCGAATCGAAGAGGCACGTTGTTTCAGCGAAAATAGATTTTTACTCGATCACCTGCTGGAAATACTTCAGCAAAATGCCGGCGGGAAACGCCATGTGGTTGTGCTTTTTTCCAGTGGAGCATTTCCAGACGTACTTACCTACTGGAGGGCCCAGAGTTCTAGGAGAGAAGAGAATAAAGCCAGTTCGTAGAATTCTTGTCAGCGCATCTGGGCGCGGTTGGGTATATTTACTTGACGCATTTTGATTGATCAGACCATTGGGTCCGGTGGAAGCACCCTTATGGAATGCCGGCATTTTGGTTATTTTTTTCCTATTGCTTAGCATTTCAGTCTATTTCTCATTTCGTTTGCATTTTCCGCAATTTTCCCGCATCGGCGCTGCTTTCAAAATGGTTGTGCAATCCAAGGCAGATACCGGGCAAATGGGGAGCTTTGCTGCCGTTGCCACCATCATTGGAGGAAATTTGGGCGCAGGAACCATTGCAGGAAGCGCCATGGCCGTTTCCATGGGTGGAGCTGGGGCAATTTTTTGGATGGTCATTGTCGCTATTTTGGGCAGTATAGTTAAACTGGCATCCGCAACGTTGGGTGTTTTTTATCAGCAAACGATTCGGGATCGCTGCGTTGGTGGAGCGATGCTTTATATTAAAAATGGGTTAAATTCTCCGCGCCTGTGTTTTTGCTATTGCCTGTGCCTTATCGGCGCATCACTTACCGTTGGAAATCTTGTTCAGGTACATGCATTTACAGCATCTTTTACAAATGCGGGATTATCCGCTCGAATTTTAGGCGCCCTACTTCTTATGATTCCGGCGGTACCAATCCTTTTCGGTGGATTGAAGCGTTTTTCGATTTTCATGTCCGCGAGCGTTCCGCTAATCGGCATCGTGTACATTTTGTTCTGTGTCGTTGGCATTATCCTTTTGCGCGACAATTTACATTCCGTCATCCGAGACATTTTCCGTGGTGCATTTTCTTTGGATGCTGCCGGCGGCGGTGCTATGGGATTTTTCTTCGCACAGGTGCTGCAGGCGGGAATTTCGCGTGGAATTTTTGCCACGGATATTGGTCTGGGGTTGGCAGCCATAGCCCATGGTTGCGTCGGAAGGGGAAATATCCCAATTGGAGAGCATGCTCGGAGGCAGGGCCTGATTGCACTCATCGCCCCAATTTTAGTCGCTATTCTATGTGCGATGACTGGGATTCTCGTCCTCTGTGCGGCTCCAAATCTGGGGTCAAATGCCACGCAAATTTGCGTAGACACTTTTTCCCGAGCTTTTTCCACGCCCTACGCTGGCTGCCTCATTCCCGTTGTAATCTACTGTTTTGCCCTAACGACAATTATTGCCTGGGCATGGTTTGCGGAACATGCATTTTCGAATCCGCGGTGGCATGTCATTTTTCGCATATTTTTTATTGCCGCCATGCCGGCCGGCGCGTTTGCACACGGAATGCTACCTTGGAAGATCGCAGACGTTTGCATTGATGGTTTGCTGCTTATTAATTTGCTCGCCATTTTCCGCTTGCGCAACCGTGTCGTCACAATTTTTTCTGAAGTGGTCTAGCTGGCCCAAAAATTTTCATTTTGACAATTGCAGATATATCATGTAGTGAGGCCCTTATGTTGAGCGTTTCACCGTCGGCGGCAAAAGAAGTTTTGCCGGCAGCAAAAGATGAAAAATCAGGTAGCTTGCAAAGGCGTGTCTCGACGAGGGTGCTCGATATGTTGCGCTTTCTTATAGAAGCGGCTTTGAGACAATTCTGCCGTATATTTGGTATTTCAAAGGCAGATGTCCAGCTAACTCTTGAACCGAAGTTGCAGTTAGGTTCGGATCAGAGTGCCGGTGCCTGCGTTATCAAATCAGCCGATGTGCCTGTGATGCATGACCCAGCACAGGAAGTTGAAATTTTATCGCAGCAGCCTATTATGTCATTACAAGAGCTCATCACGCTCATAGAAAATCCTGAAAAAAGGAACCGCTGTAGCATATTTTTAAAATTCCAACGCGAACTTGTATCTTTGGCAAAAAAAAATGACTTATGCCTCGCCAATGCTGTCGACTCTGACGTTATGTCACTTGCGAATATTGGTCCTGATGGTGTGGTTTCGATTAATCTTGAAACGGTGCATTCGGTTTGTGCCGAATTGGATGGCTTGCCTGAAGAATGTGCAAAGGATGTCTTAAATTCTATTGTCGTGGAGATATGTATAGTCGGCGGCAGGGTTAAGGTACAAACTCAAAGGGAGCTCATATTGTTTAGGTATAGAAATCAAGCATCATTATCGCTATCAGAGCGCAACTGGTTGGAAGCGTTGATTAGAATTTTTCGATGCACGCAGTCGCAGGAAGAGGTTGACCTGTTACAGGCGCAGGCACATGCAGCCAAATGCAGGCAAGAACTTAGTGAGTATCGTCTTGGCAAGGAACGTGCTGAGGTTTCCCGAAAATGGGTTCGGGTTCAAAATATGGTTACACCGTCTTGCGAGATTGCATAAGCTGGTTAAATAGTTATTTACTTGTGGACTATTGATAAATTTTTGTGCTAGTATTTTACTGGATGTGTGTATGTTTTGCCACTTCAACTAGTGAAATGGCATTTTGTACGGAAAAATTCCCAGATTGGGTGCGGCGCAGGTTGTGAATATGGGCGCCGCAGCCGAGTTTCGTACCAATGTCCCGCGCAACTGCACGCACATAGGTCCCCTTGGAACACTCGATTTCGACTTCAAGCAGTGGGGCCTGATAGCGGCAGAAATCAATGCGATAAATATTGATTTTTTGTGGTGGTGGACAAAGGCAAATTCCCGCACGTGCTTTCCGATGGCAAGGAATGCCGTTAATTTTTTTCGCGCTAAATATAGGCGGTGTTTGCAATTGTGCGCCAAGGAATAACGGCAAAATTTCACGAATATGTGTTTCATCAATGTGCTCATAGTGCCATCGTTTCGTCACGTTGCCTTCCCGATCGTCGCCGGATGTATTACTGCCGAGGCAAATGCATGCACGGTAAACTTTCCCGTCTGCGATGAATTCTGTGCAACGCTTTGTCGCTTTTCCAACGAGGACAATGAGCAGTCCAGTAGCCAATGGATCCAAAGTCCCCGTGTGACCAACCTTTTTGACTCCAAGCAAACGGCGGACTCTAGCGACTACTCCGAAGGATGAAAGACCAAGTGGTTTATCTATGAGAATGATTCCTTCACGGCAGTCGATGTCACTCGCAAGTCCGGCAAAATTCATAGGCTCATGACAACGATGGCGCCTGGGAAAGCAAGTCGTGGAACTGGGTTACCGCCGATTTGCCACCGACAACCACTAAAACATCATTTGCCTGAAGAACCTCATTTCCCATCGGAGAGTCAATAATTGTTTTATTTCGCTGGATTCCAATAATGTTCACCCCGTGGGTTTGGCGTAAATCACACTGCATGAGCGTTTTGCCAACTAGTCCATGCTTCAATGGGACGCATATCTGTTCCAATTCAAATTCCTCATTGATCACCATTGGGTGCTCTTCGCCACTATAAACTTCCGACGTATCAAAGAAATCCGAAACCTGTTGTAGCGCCTCCACCTTTCCCGCGGCAATGAGTATATCTCCGGGAAAAAGTTGCGTGCTGGGATGTGGTGAAAATGCCGTATAACCACCGCGGCGGATGGCTACAATGGTGACCGAAAATTTTGCCCGTACGGCCAGTTCGCTTATGCGAGAACCGCAGCCGATATGTCCTCGTCGTATGATGAATTCCCGCACATCCAAAGCAAGAGGTGATGTCCCCTGAAATTTTCGAAGGATATAATGCCGCTGCTTCTCCAGCTGTGATTCTAGGTCCCGATTAAACGTGGAAATAAAGTAATGTTCCACGCGTGAATTTAAGGCGGTGATGCGGCGCCAAAGGATGGCGGTTGAAATGACAAGTAATACGAAAAATGCACCAAAGGCTGAACCGTGCGGCAAATATGGCGATGAAACCGATAGAAAGGCACCGCCGAAGATAAGCAGAATTATGGCGGAAATCACCGATTGGAAAATTGCACCCAGATGCGAAGTCGTTTCCTGCTGCGATTGTTCCTTGGTTTTAGGTAGGGCGCTGTTTATCAAGGCAAAAAGAAGTGTGTTAATATGGCGCACGGTTGGCGTGAGAAAAAAAGATGAAATTATAGCCACGATCGCCCAAACGGCCAGATGAATCCAGCGGAGCCAAGGATGAAGAATTTTAATTCCACCAATGATGCTCATGGAAAAAGCGCTAAGTGACAGGAAAGCCGCAAACAGAAGCAAATTGATAAGCACATGGATAACCGGACGCACGGCAATTTTCAAAATAAGACTTTTCGACATGCGACTTTTCACGAGAACCATCAAAGCGTGATAGGTATCGCCCACTTCCAAAATTGCCTTCGGAAGTATGCGCGTGAATACTTTATATATTCGACCGGCAAGTGGGCTCGCAATGGAAGTGCAGATGATTGTTCCAATTGAAACGCCAACGGCTACGTCCAACAGCGCACTTTCCACTACGTGTGCGGATATGCCCATGGAGGCGATGACAAAGCTAAATTCGCCGATTTGCGATTTGCTCAGTGCCGCCTTCAAACTGTCTTCGCCATTTTGCCCGCTTAGAAAAAGCCCCAGAAAGCAGGCGGTGCCCTTTAGTAGAAAAACAAGCAATGTAAGTGCGACGATGGCAGCCCAGTGATGAAGAAGATTTGCCGGATGGATCATGAGTCCAATTGAAATAAAAAAAATGGCCGAAAAAAGCGTCTGAATAGGGTGCGTATGCTCTTCGATGGTGGATGCCAATTCGGATTTTGACAAAATGGCACCGGCTAAGAATGCGCCAAGGGCAATGGAAAATTGTGCATGTTCCGACAAAATGCCAATGCTTAGAAGCAATGCCACGGCAACCATGGTAACAACTTCATCGGAATTGAGACGCATGAGTTGGCGAATGAGCGATGGCGCGATCATGCGTCCGACGAAAAAGACAGCAACGACAAATGTGCCAACAAGGAAAGTTACCTGTCCGACCGCATCCCACGCCAAATGGCCGGTAATGGTGATACCGGATAGTATCACCAGGAGCATGATTGCCAAAATGTCCTCAAAAACAAGCACACCTATGGAAAGTTGGGCGAAATTTGTTTTAAGCGCCTTTTGCTCGGCCAGGATGGGCAGAGTGATCATGGTTGAACTGATGGCTAAAAGCCCGCCGAGGAAAAGTCCGTTCAATCCACCCCATCCTAATAAGGGCGCCACCGTTCGGCCCAATAGAATCATAAAAAATGTTTGGAAAAACAATGCGAATATCACGGATCCAAATAGTTGCCGCAGCTTGCTTAGATCGAATTCTAATCCGGCATAAAACATCAGAAAGGCGATTCCTAATTCGCTCAATTGGCGAATTAAACCTTGATTGTGAATTATGCTCCCACCGTCGATGGGAATGTTAAGTATAATTCCTCCAATGATGTAGCCAAGCAAAAGCGGTATTTTCAGTGATTTGGCAACGATCGCCGCCAAACCCGCCATAATTAGAATAAGAGAAAAATCGTGAACAAAATTAAACGATTGCACAGAAAAACGCCCCCGCAATGCAGGCTAAACATTACATTAGTTTGGGCAACATCTTTCTAGCGGGTCGGTAATTTTCCAGATGCCAATGAAATTTTTTGACGTTCGTTAGTGGAGCGTTAAACTTCCGGTTGAACCAGGTTCTCATGGCGTAAACGCCATGGATGCCTGCAAATGAAGGAGCTTTTCCACGTCAATTGTATCATCGCCGTTGAATTTCAACGATCTTAAATCCGCGAGCGTCTACTATGAGATTTTGAATTGTGATGATGACAATTTGCAACCCATTTTCGATGAGGCGCTTTTCGAGA
>JAIRWT010000004.1 GCA_031268795.1 Puniceicoccales bacterium | reverse complement strand
GAAGTTCCGTGCTCGCATTTCCGGACCGCGACAGCGCCGGCGTAAAAGCTATGTCGCGTTGGGAAAGGCAGTTGCGCCATTTCGCGGCAAACTTTTCCATCTTCGACTATGACGACCTGTGCTCGGCCATTGGGCCAACGGCGCAAGTGATTGATGCCTGCGAGTATAGCCCAACGCCGCTAAATATCTGGACCGTGCTCATCGCCAGTCGCAGCTCCGGTAAGTCACAGCTGGTCAAAACCATCGGTAAAACACTCTTTGATTTTAACCGGAAAATGCAAGCGTTGGAAAAATCCTGGCGGGACCAAATAGAGAGCAAATTGAAATCGCTTCGTGCGGAAATGCCGCGCAAAAAGGAACTTAGCACCATTGACGATGAAATCGAAGCGGGGGTGGATACGCAGCGGCGCATTCGCCGATTGCAGAGCATTTGCGCCATGCATCCGGTCATCGGCACCGCCAGCGGCGAGGCGCTTAAAAAAGTGGTGTCAGAACCTCCAGATCATTTCACCGCAGCCATTTGCGCCGAGGGCCAGGAGCTATTGTCGATCATGTTTGGCAAATACGGCGACGGCGAAGGGCAGATGGAACTGGACGTTTGGCTGTCTCTCAAAAGCGGAGACTTTTTAAGCGACATACGCATTAAGCGGGATCCGGTTACGGTCTATCGCGGGCTCATCAGCATGCTGCTAATGGTACAAGGCTCCGTGGCGGAACGACTTATAAAAAATGCGGAAGCGCTAGACCGCGGGCTACTCACACGCATGTATTTTTTCGATCCAAATTTCGTTGGAAGAAAATCCGATGGCATGGTGCGCAAACCTGCCATGCAAATTGAATTCGACGACCTACTGTTAAAATATTTAAATCTACGCATGCAAATCGCAGAACCGAATCTTAATGGCAGCGAAAAATCGGAGGAAATCGTTGAGCGCAACATTGCTAGACTTATTAACAATATTGAGTGCAATGACGAAGCGCGCGCGGTCTTTACCGCCTTCCACAATGAAGCCTTCGACCTCGGCAGGGAACTTGCTGCGTCTTTTACGGAAATGGATGGTGAGCTCGGCCGCTGGCGGGAAGATGCCATCCAAATTGCCGGGCTATTCGCATGCTATGAACAACGCAATAATATCGATGGCATTTTGGCAGGCCGCGCCTGCTCCCTTGTCCGCTGGTGCAAGAAATCATTTCTTCGGCTATTTTTCGCAAATCATAAAGTTAAAATTTCAAAAAAGTTGCAACGCATTGAGGATCTTTTGGCCGAGGCATCTGCCGATCGGGTGCCCATGTGGAGATTGCGCCAAATCTATGGAATTGACGACGAAATGCTCCATGAAATTATGCAAATTTATCCCAGGCAATTAGTAATCGAAAAAGGAAAAACCACGGCCAAGGGCGGGCGTCCGCCAGTTTTTCTCCGCATGCTTCCCGTCGAGGAAAATTAATTCGCACAGTGACCGGCGCGTAAATTTTGGGAAAAGCGCGCTATGGCCCATAGAAATTGTTTAAACGCAGCCGCGTGCATCTTTTTGCATATTTCGCCCCATCCACACCTTCCTGGGGCGGTTAAGCCACTTCCTGCAACAAGCTTTAGCCCTGTTTGCACTGGCTGTCATTTCGTTTGATTAGATATACGCCATCTAGGTTTTTAGTTTTTTTAGTTTTTCCGTCAAAAATAACCAAAACTGCCTTCGATCCGCATTAATTGCGCGATTAAGTCTTATGATCTACAAATTCTCAGGAAAAACCTAGGCCACGCACAGAGCGTCATCAGGAGGTTTTTTGGTTTTTCCAGGCTCTCTTAATGGGGGTATTTTTATATATCCACCCAATCCCCAAATTATCATACGCTCTCCCCCTCCTAGGGAAAAACCGAAAAAATCCAAAAACCCCTCCAATTAACACAAAAAGTGTGAAAGAAGCTTGGATGATATTTTTCATTTGATAGGCCTTCAACGGAAAGAATTTAGAATTGAAAATGATTCTTGGAATGGGGAAAAAGCTAAGAATGAAACGATAAAAATCCATAGGCCTTCCGCGCCGCGCGTCCGCTTAGCTATGTATAATCCTGTGGCTAACTTCCCGCAACCGGTCAATTCGCACTTAAATTTTTCATAGCAACTCTATGGCGAAACACTTGTGTTGGTCGCCGTGGAATATCGTTTCAAAATTTCCAAAAAGGTCTCGCGCGTTCCCAACGCCAAAACCGACACCTGTATTTTGCAAAAAATGAGAATTGCATTTTTCTGAATCAGTTCGATAATTTCTTGAAAAATTCAGGAACCACCGCGGCCGTTTTATCCACATAAAAGCTCTCCGTCATTTTGTACGACGAGTGCCTAAGCGCACGGCTAGCCATGTATAACCCATATTCCCTGCAAATCTGCGCTCCGAATTCCTTCCTTAGCGAGTGTAATGAGCTACGTGCATTAATGCAATTTTGGCTTAACCATTTGCATGACTTTTTGCAGTCTATTATGCATCTACAATGCCCATATGTAGTATTTGGCTTTGGCTGCTTGCGCGATTCTATTACGAAAAGTTTTTCGCTGGAAAATTCCTTAAACCATTTGAGCTCATCAACAATAAATGAATCCAATGAAATGTCGGACGAAGATTCTCGAGTCTTTGGCACAAAGTATGGAGTGGCATGGATCGAAATAATTCCCCGCTCGAGATCCACCTGCTCCCATAGCAATTTATCTATCTCATTGCGCCGCAATCCTGCACCAATGGCCAGCAGAAAGATGATGTATGATTTTGGAAGCGCTGGCTTCAATTCGTCTTTTGCCCTTCGTATTAATTCCGTTGCATCGAAACGCGTAACATATCGATGGGACTCCTCCTTGAGATATGCGACCTCGGCAAATGGCGGGATGAAATTTTTATCGAAATTGAGTGCGCGCAATATCTTTTTCGAAAATATATTTTTGCATCCGCGCAGTATCGAATTTATTGTGACGGAAGCATGCGCCCTTGCTTCCGGATCTGAATCGACCTTTTGTTTGTGGGTTTTGTTTTTCCATTCTTCAATTATGGAGGGAGTTAATTGTGCAATATTTATTGCATGAATTCGCTCGATTCTCTGCTTGTTTTTATCCGTTGCGAGAGCGCATCTTTTGCCGCCAAGACCGACAATAAAGGTGTCGGAAATAATTCTGTATAGCGAAGATATATACCAACTGATTGTTCGATTGCTCCGGAAGACGCATCTCTCTTTAATTGCCGAGATAAAGTCGCCGATTGTTACAATTTTTTGCTCGCTGTTTTCCTCTTTCTTTTCCCCGTCGTTTTTGCTTTTCCGAACCTTGTAAATCGCCCAAAGCGCATCCCATCCCTGGGACTTGAGCAACAAATATGCGTCCAAAGCTTTTTTCGCCGCCAGAGCCTTATTGGGAGTTTGTAGGCAAACAGGCCTCTGTTCTCCTTTGTGCGAAAATGAAACATACCAATCCGGCGCATTAATTTTTTCTCCTGTTCCATTTTTATATGTCCTTTTATAAAGACGTCCCTCCCAATATTTGGAAGTCGTTTTGCTCGTGTTACTTCGAGCAGATTCTTTTTGTTTCGTGCCAATTTTCCCGTCAGTGAATTTCTGATGGGGAAATTTTATTCCGTCATGTATTTTTGAGTGCAATTAAGCGCCAGCGCATTCATCCTTGAAGCCTTTTAATCGCGCTGCCAGCCGGCACATAAGCAAAATTAACGAAACTTAGCGGAACACGCATGCACCCGCCTTCCAAGCCGACTATGTCGGTTCGATTCCGGCTACCCGCACCAGGGGCTGAGATTCCGTAAGCAAATTCCCGCGGAGTGTCTTATGGCTTGGCATACTACTAAAAAACGCGAATATCAAAAGTCTTCCGCGGGTCCCGACCGGTTGGATTTTCCGGCTCGCCGGCAAATATGGCGGCCGCTTGAAAAGATCATTGAAGCTAAATAGAGCTACGAAAAGATTTTATGGAATTTTCAGCAACCTCTTGATTTTCCTGCGGAAATCATTACACCCCAAGGGAAGCATTGGCTAATGCGCTAATGGGAAACGCATTGGCCAGGGATTTTCAGTGGGTAGTTTGGGGAAATATTATGGATGCGGTTGGGCAACCGAGGGGTAGTGTGGCAGAGAAATTCTTTGATGGATTTGTTGAGGAAATATGCAAATTAGATATTCGGGTAACGAGCCATGTCGTGCACAAATTCCTATCCGCCAGATTGAAACTGGATTTCGGATTTGACGATGATCGGGCGGCCTGTTTTATTGCTGGCTGTTTTTTCATTAACTATGATGGAAATTGTCGCAACAATTGGATTCCGTTTTTTTGCGCATGTGATACATATAGGCAAAGCCGCAATGGCGAAGATCTTCAAAGGGTAAGAAATTTATTCAATGCGTGTTTTAGAGACAAAATAGAAGGCTTGCCTGCTTCCATGGATAGGAATGACTCGAATGATTGACAAATAGACGTGGAAATACAATGAATGCAGATAGATATGTTATTTTTGATGGGCAGGAAAGAGTATTTAATCTCATGCTCCGCGATGTGGAATGGTTTAAATCAGTGGAACTAAATGTCGGTGCCACATGTATGTTGCTAGTGGCACACGTTACTACTGTGTTTGGCGTAAAAGAATCAAAAGCGACGGACTGGCTAACTGGCTCATTCTTCGCAACAAAAGAAGGAGTTTCCACAATCGGAAAGTTTGGCGAAGCAATTCGTGCATACGGGAAAGCGGATGGAGAAGAAGAAAAAGAACATGCCCTTGAAGCCCTAAAAGGAATTTTTCATGGCGCATTTGGAAATATGAACGAAGATATGTTTGCCATCAGGTCTGGAGGTAAAGCTATTACTCGCGTCGGGCACAAATTTATATTAAAATTAACAACGGGCGGCGTTCAGCAAAAAGCGGGGAAAATGCTGCACAGACGAAAAAAATAGGGTAGCAGGAAAAGGAAATAATATGGATGCGGTTGGAATGGTTAATACTCCGGTTGTGCCAGATGTGAGCGACAGACAAGAGACAGTTTTTGGAGTATTTCTTGCAAGTATAAATAAGTTGATGTCAGAAGACGAAAAGAATATATCGGCGGACGAGGCGGCCTTGCTTGTGGCGTCTAGTATTGCTACCGGGTGTAATGCACACCCTAAAGTAGGTTGTGGTTTGACGATAAAAATATTTGACACTATCGTTTGCAGCCATTGCATTTATGCCGTGCTTAAAACTTTGATTTGCGATTACAGTGTAGCCGACGACGGGCGCAAAGATTTCGCCCGTGAAGAACTGAAGTTGTTTTGCAAAACCTTATTTAATAATTTTGATAGCAATGCGAGTTTACCCATAGTGGAAGAAATCGAAGGCTAATGCGTTCGCGCCAGGGCTGAGAGCTTTATTTAGATTCGCGGTACCCAAAATAGTTGGAAGCCTTTAAAACTTGCGTGTGTGGCACTCTCCGGAAGTCGCAGAAAACTCTTGCGAATATTCGCAAATTGTGCTCATTTTTTCAGTAAATGCAACTCTCTCCTCGCTCCAACAAAATTGGATTCTGCGCCGGGTTCCTATCATTTCATGCAAAGCTCTCGCAAAACGGCGAAACTGCAATTTTGATCATTAAAACAAAGCGGATTGAACTCAAAAACTGTACCATTAGTATGTTCGCCTTTTGGCTTGGGCGCATAATGCACTATGTGCTTCAAATCGTTTCCCTGGGAATTGCAACAATTCTTATGTTGGGCTACAGATATTATGCCGCCAAAACGCAGGTAAATGATCTTACTTTTCAAAAAACAATTATTGTCCTTGATTACCTGTTACCACGCGCGGATGCGGAAGGGAATTCCGGACAACCCAACGAAGAAATGGGGCGCTTAAAAAAAATTCTGGCGGCCAAAAAGGGAAGCATTTCCCTGGCGGAAGTGGACGCTTCGAATACGGACCAGCATCCCGAAGTCCCATTGGCTGACGACATCTCGAAAAGTAATACTTCAGAGAAAGCGGATCCATTGTCCGACAGCAGTTATGACTATTCATCGGACGAGGAGGATGAAGATCCTCCGAGAAAAATTGATCCACCGTCGAAGCCGTCACCGCTGAGAAAGTCAGTCGAGCCAGATCCGCAACCATTGAAACCTCCCCCGGTAAAGCCTGTTCCTCCAAAGAAGGTTGACACACCGGTGGAGCCGGAACCACCCCCCCGAAGAAAGATGATCCTCCGGGAAAGCCGATTACGCCAAATTCACAACCGCCGGAGCCACTTATCCCTGCTGCAAAAATTGCGGACCTCACTGTGGATGAACTTATAACTCGCTGGAATAGTATCAATCAAAAATGCAATAATCAACTTTCCTTAGGACTTACTGTTAGCTCAATCGACGTAAGATGGTTGCGTCTGATTCAACTTTCGATAATTACAAAAGCGACTTCAGATCAGTTGGTTGCCATCCTTGAAGACGCCACCAATAGCGAATTTGCTAGTAATCTTTTTGCAACGATTGTACAGCTCGGGAAACGGCACATTGGCATAATTGCGCAAAAACTTAGCCATGCTCGAATGGGGGAAATAATCACAAATATTCCAAGCTCGGACAAAACAGCAACTATATACAGGATTTTAAAAATCCTATCCTGCAATTCGGCAATGGTTAACGCGATATCGTTTATGGAAAGATACGCCACACCTGAAATAGTGAGTAATCTGCTAATAAGCCTTTCTCGCGATCCATTTTGCGCGCTGGAACTTTGGAAACAAGTTCCGGCTGATACGAAAAAAAAAGTGGCCAATTTGTTTACGCCAGACAGGTTGATGCGTTTCTCATCTCATTCATCAGACATTCCTGGCAACTACAGATATAGCAATAGCCTTATGTGTGCCATCATCGAGTTGCGCGAAGATCCCAATTTTACTTATTCCGTAATTCGAGAGATGTCATTTGGAAATTTCTATAATTTTCTGGAACAAAACTATCCAAAATTAGCCGAAGAAGCAGCGCGAGTTATATTTCCTGAAGGGGAATCGCCCGCGGAAGTGGGAGAGCCATTTTCTGTCGAGGAATTGTGGTCTGTGGACTCTGGCGAGGCAGGCAAGCAAGTGGCGCATTTATGGCAAAGGGATCCTGGAGAAATTGTGAGTATCTTCGCCGCTTTATCCGGTGCCACTGTTGGCAAGAAAGATCTCGCGAGAAAAATAATGGTCGAAGCAGTGCGCGAACTCGCTCCCGACTCACAAAAAATTGCCAAATTTTTACAATTGGGACTCGAAAATGGGTTGTCCGTCGAAAGGGTCGGTTTGGCATTAATTGATCTGGCACACTCTTACCATGATATGGGCACTGCAATTGCGCGCGAAGCCTTGAGTTTACTAACGGACGCGATGCAAAATTCTCTCATTACCGCAGTGGCAACAGAAAATAAAGGTGTTGCCGTTCGTATATTTGACGCAAAGCGCATTAATAATTATTTGAATATGGCGCAGGGAAATAACGAACGCGCTGGAATATTGTTAGCAATTTCCGGTTATGATTCCACTCCATTAAATTCAATTCTATTTAAATATGTGTTAGATAACGGTTTGTCCAACTTTATTAATGAAAATATTGAGATTTTGGCCTTGAGTGATGGGGAAAAAACTCTTCGCGAACATGTATGTGAGCCTAGTGTTTGGGCGAAATTTGAAAAAACCGTTAATCTTTCAACCCTGTTGGGGGCGCTTCTCTATTTTAGCGACGAGCAAATGGGAATGCTTTTTTCCTGTCCGCATATAGCAAAAATTTTGAATATACAAAATCTGTTGAGTATCTACAAGAAAAGGCTTATTTGCACGTCTTTGCTTGACATTTTTAATGACAGGCTGGCGAAACTTGAAAAAGTACTGCCCGCGGAAACCTTTTTGAAATTTTCAAAGGGATTGTTGGAACGCAGGAAAGAGTTTATTGAGGCACAAATTTAAATACCGCAAAGGCCATCAGAGAAAATGGACACTGCCCTTGCGGCGTTGGGATACGTTTGTGCTGAATATCAAACAAACCGTTGGATTCGTATTAAACCTGCCACCCAATCCAATCGGCAAGAATTCGCAGGGATTCGCGCAAATGAATGTCAAATTCGGGTAAATCATCATCGCCCGTGGTGCTGTCCAAATATTTTTGCATCCTTTCCCCAAAGTCTCCACCAGGAGCTGCATCAACAAAGATGTCTTCTCGTTCGTAGGTATTTTGGGCGAGTTCGCGAATTTTCTTTTTTAGTCTATCATTGCGAACGGAATCTTCTTTCTTTTGCCATCGTCGTTCATCGATTTGCAACGAAAATGTTTTTCGCTCCATGCGTTCCTTAAAAAGCTGCAACTGCTCCTCAAAAAGTTTCCACTCATCCATCTCCCGTCTTTGTGCATTTTTTTCGCTAAGAAACGAAATGAGTTCACGCGTCACCGGGCGGACAAACTCTGGTAAAACGAAATCTCCGTCGCCGAGCGCCGGCGTTATGGAATCCCAGGGCAAAGGATGATCCAAATGTTCTTCGCCAAATGGCAAATAGTCGTTCGTTGATGGCATGGGAATATCTGCGCGCACACCACACTGCTGGATGGAATTTCCGTTGGGCAGGTACCACTTTTGAAAAGTGATGCGCACAGCGCCTAGCTTTAAGCCATCGGGAACATATAATAGGGATTGCCCTATTGGTAGAATCGCCTGCACCGAACCCTTCCCATAGGTTGTGCCATCCCCGACGATTAGTGCCCGGCCATAGCATTGGAGGGAACCAGCAAGAATTTCAGAAGCGGAAACACTTTGCTTAGAAGTGAGAATTAGCAACGGGTCCGTACAAGTTGGCTCCGCATCCGAGGAAAAAAGCACCTGCGCAGTGCCTTCGCTATCGCGTACTTGCACCACTGGCAATTTCGGCATGAAAAGTCCACCGATGGAAACCGCCTCCTCAAGTATTCCACCGCTATTCCCTCGTAGATCGAGGATGATTCCCCTGGCCCGTCGCTCTCCAAGTTTGAGCAGTAACTCTTTCACGTCACCATAGCTGTTGGAATCGGCGTGGCTTTCATCGGAGCTGTAGAATGCTGGTAGTTTAACATATCCAATGGGAATCGTTTGCCCGGTGCCATCGGGAACTTTGTAAAGATGGGCACGGGCGCGTTGGGCCATAAGCTGGACTTCATCCCGGACGATGCGGACGATTTTGCGTTCCGATGGATCTGCCCCGACCGGCTGGATGATTAACGTGACCGTTGTTCCTTTGGTGCCACGTATGAGCTTGGCTGCGCGGCTAAAACGCATGCCAAGCAGTTCCACCGGCTCAGCATCGCCTTGCCCAACGGCGATGATGCGGTCCCCCGGATGCAGCTGCTTAGAGGCTTCTGCTGGACTTCCCGGATAAATTTCCACAATTTTGCAATAGCCTTCATCATCCTGTAGAATGGTTCCGATTCCAAAAAAGGAATGTGTCATTAGATATTGAAATTCCTCCCAGGAATCTGCCGAAAGAAAGGAAGAGTGCGGATCGTATAGACTGGCCACGCTATCCAAAAACCATTCCTGAATCATCCACGGTTCCACGTCGTTCACCGCCTCCCGTAACCGCTTATATCGCTTAATTAGCCGCTCCCTGGCCCGGGGGGCGAGTTGCTCTGAGGCATCTTCAGCATTATCCGTAGGTAAATCCTTGGCATCATTGATCTCTTGGCCTGCAGCCTTTTCTCCCACGAGCACATTAGCCATCTGTGAAAATTTTGGATTTCGCTCCTCTTCTAAAAGGGCATTGATATACTCAAATTCCACGCGCTGTCGCCAAAGTTCTTGCGCCGATTCTTCATTTTCAGGCCATGGGGCGTCCTTGCGGTCTGGGCAATAGGATTCCAAATCGCCCAGTTGCAGATCCCCGGCAAGCATTTGCAAAACGTCATCGATTCGATCATTAACTCGCTCTTGGAAAAGTTCATAAATTCCGAACGCGGGCTTAATGCTTCCACTATTCAGGAAAATGTCTAGGGTTAGATTGTATCGCGAATGGATTTCGTCCACGTCCGATTGTAGAAAAAACATGTGCGTACCGTCTAAATTGTTAAGATAAACGTCCAGTACCTCGTCCAGTGGTAGCGACGAGAGGGGTCGGTGGGCGTAGTGAATCCCGCCAAGGCAACGAACCATGTGAATTATTTCCGTGCGCATTTGCGCCGTTGGAGCAAGCCCTCCGCCATCGCCAAACACCGGCGTTGCGAACAACAAACCAATACAGACTCCGAGGTGAATCGGGCGAAAGATGTTCCTTTTCATAAAAGGTTCAAACTTAGACGATTTCCCGCATTTGTCCATCGCCATTCTCAGGCGCATGAATCACTTTGGGCAAAAATCGCAAATAAATTTGCTATTTCGTAAAAAAATTCGCGATATAACTTTGTGATTTCACTCCAGCTAATTATGGAGCGTTGATTACCATAATTGAGGATGCGCCAGATTGTTTCCCTATGAAAGCGGAGCTGCGGCGACGACTTTGGAATACTTTGTTACACCATTTCGTCTGTCGGCCAACGCGGATTCAGCCACGTGTAAGGTTTGTTTTTCTCGCGACAGGATAACCTTAAGTTTTTCTGTTTCCATAGTTATATTTTGCTCAATTGTATCCATGATTGGAACTTCATGTTGCCTCGCCGCTTTTAGAATGTCGCCATATTTATTTATATTGTCCCAAAGTTTATCAAACGTTCCCTGTTGTATTCCCGTTAGTTTTTCCTGTCCGAATATGACACATTTAAGATTTGTCCTTGCTCTCGTAATGTTCATCGTGTCGCTAGCAATAAGCAACGAGAGACATGCATTTATCGCGCTTTCTGCCACTTGCCTTTTTTGCCTGACGGCAAAAGTATTAGATGTCGCATCTATGCCAACCAATCCTAGGAAACGAGGCAAATTAGCACTAAATGCTTGGACTTCCGATGGTAAATTTCGTACAGTCGCTTCGAACGTAGCCAAATTGTCTTTTGCTCTGGAAACCTTAATGGTTGCGTCGAATACCGCGATCTCAAGCTTATCAGTTGATTCATCCGTGAGCGTTCTTCTTAAGAGTTCTCTCGAGCTCTCGTCTAATCTGTCTTCAGGAATTCCCCCATTCACCAAGTGTCGAATAGTTATTCGTTTCCCATCAGTAGTCATCAACGGCTTCCCGCCAATCGTCAATTGTCCTGTAGAAGAGGAACAAAAAATGCCAAAATCCTTTAATATTTCAATGGTTTCTTTATCCCCAGGGCGCCAGCGTGGACTGTTACTCATCACGCGAACTTGCAATTCATCCAACTCTTTTCCCGGCAGTATCCAGCTGCCGGGAATATTCTGTCCGACGCGAAGCACGCCACTTGGAATTTTCCCCTCGATTAAAACACCCCATGCAATGGGCTCGCCATTAACGCCTGAGATCAACGCTCTTTTCCCGGGGCGAATATCGACGAGATAATCAACGACGCCGTTTTGATCAGCTGTTACGCCTAATCCATCTCCCAGGACATCTATTTTTATGCCGGTTAAGTCCAGTGGTAATTCCGCAGTTTTCGGCGGCTGTGCCTTTGGTGCTGAAGTCGATTTAGGGGGAGTGGTGGCGCTCCTATCGATCCATACATCCGGGAAGGTAAACTTCCCTCCATCCTTACGAGTTTTTGGCAGTGCGTGTGCGGGAATGCAATATCTTCCAAGCAAATCTTTATACTGATCGCTGGCTTTTATGCCGCTTGCATAGCGGCCCTCTCCCAATATGCGGTAGCCTGAATCGTTGCCAGGCCCCGAATCGCGCCAATCTACGAAAAATCCGTCACTATCAATGGCGAGATCCGGTGGACAGTTATCGCTCATTACCGCATTTAATCTCATCAATTCCACCGGCTTCCCAATCGGCGGACGTGGATTTGGTGGTGGTGGTGGCGGTGGTGGTGGCGGCGGTGGAACGCCAGGAGCATTTGCTTCAACCGGCGATGGTAGCGGAACTGGTACATCTCCATGCTCTGGTTGAGCAACGGGAATTGCCTCCGAGGGCAAACGCTCAGTTCCAGGTCCGGCGGCCGGCGGACCAGCCGGCACAATTTCAGCAACAAGTTCATCCGGTGGGGGTGCACCTGCAAGCATCGTCAGTGTTGCATTTTGGGAAGCCGCGGATTGCGGTGGGAGTGCCACACCGACTGAATTGCCAAAAAAAGCGTCAGCACCAATGCCGATTACTCCTGTCGCGCCGGCCAAAAGGGCAAGTGTGACTGGCGGAAAAAACGATCCGCCGCCGGCAATCAAGGCAGCTATGAGGGCAAATTCTATGGCGGCCAACCCTACCGACCTGACATATTTGAATGATGATGGTACGTGAGTTGGTTGCGGTATACCTTTGAAATCGGTTTGCACATGATCTTCCCTCGGAAGTTCCATGGGAGCGGTAGCACTCGAAATCAATGTCATGTCTTTTAGCTTAACAGCATTGCCTAGTAAAAACAAGGCCTTTTCACAGGCAGCAATGGCTGTAAGCATTTGTCGCATTTTAACCAACCGGCACTTTAGTCGCATTCAATGTGATGTTATTAAAATTTATTTGAGGCCATTTACCTGGCAACGATTCGGGTGCCCGCAAAATGGAGCACTATTTCAAAATGGATACCCCGTTCGCAAAATTCCCGATGGAAATTTTGCGAACGGGGTAGATTTATTCGATACCGGGAAATTCTTTTGGATTTTTCTATTGAGGTAATTAATCTGTTGCACCTTAAAAAATTTCTTGCCTCGGTAAGTGCTCGTTGTAGAATATGTCTTCGTGGAGAAAGTGCTGGAAAACGCTAAAAGCGCTGCGCGAGCAGTTGGAATCCCGTTGGATACGGTAAGTTATGCCGGACATTTGGTAACAAACCGCACATTGCTTGGGAGCATTGCCGTGCTGGCAGGTAGTAGCGTACTATTTTCTCCGTTTTTTCCACTTTTTTGGCTATCTTTGGCAGGCAGCATTGTTGGAATTGCCATGGCCATTCATCAGGTGGATGCGGTAGTCGAAGCGGAAAAAAGGGCCGCCAGCAGTGATTCTGGCCACGAAGCGGCAAGCGTTTCGCCGCGAGGGGATAATTCAACAGAATTCTCACTTATGAACATGCTTGCATTTCTATTTCAACAACCTGATTAATGAATGCCATTTGTGAATGAAGTGCGCGGGTAGCATATAATAAATTTGTCTTTGACTTTGTCGTTTGTTAGGTGCGCGTAAAAAGGCTTGCCTCCCGGTCGGGAGGATGCTAAACGGCAAGTCTTTATGGTTGGGAAATTTGGCTTTTTGGCCGATGGGTCGCGGGTGTCTCCCGGTGGTGGCGGAATATCACAGCTGCTAGTATTCGCACTGCTTTTCGCGGGCATGTGGTTTCTGTTCATTGCCCCTCAGCGGAAGCGGCAAAGGCAGCATCAGGAGATGCTTAAATCCATTCGCATCGGAAATCAGGTTCTCCTTTCGTCGGGATTTTTGGGGAAAATTATTAAAATTAAAGAAAATATGCTCGTCATTGAAATTGCCAAGGGTGTGCGATCGAATGTGGTGCGAAGCTCCGTGCAGCGGGTAATGGAAGAACCAGTTGCTGGTGATGTGGATGACGACGAAACCCCTGCACTCGAGGCAAAGGTTGAATCAAAGATTGAATCCAAGCGTTTAAAATCCCAAAAATAGATCGTGGCGGTTGTATCCGAATTGAATCAGCGAAGCATGTGGTTTCGCCTCACTTTTTCACTCGCACTCTTCATTTGGTCGTTGGTTGTCCTTTTTCCGAGGGGACACGCAGCCATTCGGCGCGGATTGGATCTTTGCGGTGGGGTGTCGATTATTTTGGAAATTTCTCCAGACGCCCTTGCGAAAACATCGGATGGCAAAACGGAGCAGCTTAAAAAGCTCGAAGGTGTTGTCCGCCGGAGGGTAGATGCCTTTGGCATATCGGAACCTATCATCCGACGCCACGGAAATGCTCAACTGGAAATTCAGTTGCCCGGAATGAGTGCAACATCCAACGAAAATTTGATCGATCTAATTAAAAAACCGGCGAAATTGGAATTTCGATTACTCCATAGGAGTGCCTTTCGCGGGATGATCGATATCATTCCGCCTGCAGGTTACGAATGGATCGATCTTGTCTCAGGCGATGGCATGCCCAATGTGGATGGGCCCAGGGCCGTTCTTGCGTGTCGGAAGGCCGAATTGTTGGGGCGTGCGATTAAATCCGCCACCGCGGTTATTACCCAAACCGGAGGCTATGAGATCAGTTTACAACTAACGATGGATGGTGCGCAAATTTTTGAACGGGTAACAAGGGAAAACTTGGGACAACCACTTGGCATCGTTTTGGATGGGAAACTTTATTCCGCCCCGGTTATCCAATCCGTCATCGGCGATGGCCGTGCGGCAATTTCCGGAAATTTTACTGCCAAGGAGGCCATGGATTTGGCCAATGTGCTCAACAATCCATTGGATTTCGAGCTCATCGTAAGCGGAGTAAGCGAAATTGGTCCCACACTAGCCAGGGAAATGCAAGCCAAATCCGTGAAAGCCGCCTATATTGGATGTGGCTTGGTCGCTGTCATTATGGTTGGTGTTTATGCATTTGGCGGAATTGCGGCAATGGTGTCCGTGGGACTTAATGTCCTCATCATACTGGGCGTGCTTGCCACCATTGGCGCCACGATGACACTTCCAGGGATTGCCGCCTTAGTGCTTACGGTTGGAATGAGCGTAGATGCCAACATCATCATTTTTGCACGCATGCGGGATGAACTGCGCGCGGGGAAATCGCCGGCGGAAGCCATAACCGGGGGATTCAAAAGAGCATTTCGCACGATCCTCGATGCCAATCTGACAACACTTTTTGCCACCATTGTCATGGTAGCGTGTGGCGCAGGTCCGACGCGAGGCTTTGGGATTACTTTCACAATCGGCGTTGTAAGCACCTTATTTTGCGCCTTGATTTTTTGCCGCGGGCTCCTGGAATTTGGGGTCAAAGTTTTAAAAATTCGGCACATTTTTTTTCCAACCTTTCGCCGAAATTTTACAATAAATTTCATGGGGTTGCGAAATGCGGCTTTTCTATTTTCGGGGCTGCTACTTGTTGGTGGACTAATGGCCATCGTCATACGTGGGAAAAATTTGTATGCAATTGACTTCGCCGGCGGAGAGGAAATAACCATTGCATATTCTGGCGAATTTGCACTGGGAGACATTTACTCGGCCGCTGAGGCAATTGGTATCAAAGAGGTTATTCCTGCATTTCAAAAATCCGATGGGGCAGGGGAAGAGCTAAAAATTCAAATACCAACTGGAGCAGGGGTACCCCTGCTTGCTAAACTCCAAGAATCTCTACCTCAGTGCGAGTTTCAATTGCAGCGGCAAACATCCGTCGGAAGTGCCATAAGTGCCGCTTTGCGGTGGAATGCGCTAATTTCAATCGTTTTTGCGCTTCTGGTAATTTTCATCTACATGGCCATACGGTTTAATGCGCGCTTTGGGATTTCCGCCATCATTGCCATTATTCACGACATATGGATTAGCATAGGCATTTATGCAATTCTTGGGTACCAATTCAATGCACCAACGTTAGCCGCCGTGCTCATGATTATTGGCTATTCCATCAATGATACCATTATTATTTTCGATCGCATCCGGGAGGAGGGGCATTGCGCCCATGAAAATTTGATGGATATCATCAACCGGGCCATTAACAGCACCCTTTCCCGAACGATGCTCACAAGCCTAACCACATTTGTCGCCGCTGGTGCGCTATTTGTCTGGGGTGCGGGAGCAGTGAGGGATTTTTCCCTTCTATTTCTGATTGGGATTCTTGCCGGAACGTTTTCTTCCATTTTTACCGCCAGTGCACTTTTTTACCTGATGGACAGCCGGCGCATGGCGGATTAAACTTATTCTTCATCGCCTCCCGCAACGACAGGAATTAAATCCGCCATTTCCGATTGAATTTATTCTTCAACAAAACTTTCTCCGTCTTGCGACTCAGAAATTTGCACGGCCTCACACTTAGTTGCTGGAATATTTTCGATATTTATTCCAATGCGAATCTCAAAAGTCATTTGCGAATCTGCGTTATGAGGGCTTGTCTATAAAATATTTGACGGCGCATGTTCAAAATTTAGATAAAAATCCGGTGAGAAGTGACGAAATTTGGCCAAATGTGGTGATTGCGCCAGTGGCGATATGCTATCACACTGAAAGCGATTCGGTGCTTTTTTTTAAAACGCAATAATCCTCCGCTTGTCTGGTTTCTTCCCGGCGGGAAAAGTCGCCACGGTGAAAATTTGAAAGCTGCCATTGCCCGGGAGGTTTTTGAGGAAACGGGATTGGTCATGGAGCATTTTTTTGCCGTCGATACATGGCAGCAAAAAAATTTAGAGGGCGAGGGCATATGGACCATCTCCGTCACGTACCTTTGCCGCACATTCACGCGCGAGGTGGTACTTTCAGCGGAGCACAGTGCATTTGCGTGGGTGCCAATCGCAGAATTTGATGGATTCCAGCGATGCGTGGGCGAATTTGATCTGCAAACCGCAGCGTTGTATATCGCGCGATTGCGTGATCACATCTGAGGCATTGCGAAAAATCCCTTGAAGTAACGATAAATTTTTGTGGAAGCTGTGGAACGCCGAGGTAGCTCAGCTGGTAGAGCAACGCATTCGTAATGCGTGGGTCGTGAGTTCGAATCTCATCCTCGGCTCCATTGGATCCCGATGATCCATGGAAAATTTCCTATGGGTCTAATTAAGACTTTAGCAGGTTCATTATGGTAAATCATGATCATTGTTCCGGGCAGCCGGCACAGGGTGCGGACAAAAGTTTTGGGGGTGCTACCCCATATGCGACGGCGGTGGAAGACGAGCCCATTATTATTGGGGACGTGGAAACACTCCAACGGGAGCGGGAGGAGGCGCGATTACGCCGGGAGCAGGGCGAGATGGAGCAGGATGTCGGAAGTGGCATTGTCCATCGCCCTATCCGTGGATGCCAGCGTCGGATCCCAGGGAAATGCGCGACCACCGGTGATGATGCCGAAGAAATCGGAGAATGTCGCAGTTTTTCACCCGATGACGAATGCAAATGCGGAGGTGGTGGCGAATGGGATACGGCGGAACCGGTGCGCGCTCCTCGACGCACCGGCGGAAATGGACCTCGTCCATCCGGATGCGCTGAAATGAACGGCGTATCACGCAATAATTTCTCCAATCAGTCAAACCGTACCCGCCGGCCAATGAGTTCCGGCGGGGCAAATGTTTCCTTCTCACAGAGACCGCAGTCGAACCAGCGTACCATCGGTCAGCAAAATTTATCTTCCGTTGGCAGCTGTAGCCGGCGGTTGCCATTTGGCAACCTGCGTGAGTGGGATCGCCTGCGGTCCACGCAATGTTTGGAGGGGCTTGTCAATGAGTACTTTGACGATGTTGCGCCACTGAATTTCAATGATATCTATGGATTAAATGTTATCCAATTACAGGAATTGGCCACATCCTTGGATATTGGTGATGGAGTTCGTCCCGGACAGCGGAAACGCATCCTTCAGTTTTGTCTCCAGCGTACCATTGAGAACCATACGCCAATCGCCGTTGATGGCCTGCTCGCCATGCTCCCAGACGGAAATGGCTACCTGGCCCATGGCGCGGATAACTACCAGGTAAGTGATTTTAGTGTTTTCATTCCCCGGTGTCTGATCCGTTACTTCGGCCTGCGTCGTGGCCAACTGCTATCCGTCCAGGCCATATGGGCTAATCCGACGCCAAATGTGCAGGCACTTTGTGCTATTAAATTGCTGCGCGTAATGGGCAAGGATCCGCATGAGGCATCGTCCTTTGCCCAATTCCATGATCTCGTTCCTTACTATCCGACGGAACGGATTCTCCTAGAATCGGCCGGAGCAAATGCTGCCCAAAACATTTCCATGCGCATCGTTGATCTGCTGGTACCAATTGGCCTTGGGCAGCGGGGCTTAATCGTCGCACCACCGCGGACCGGGAAAACCATGCTTCTGCAGGCCATTGCCAATGCCATCGTTGCCAACCGTCCTGAAGTACATTTGATGGTATTACTCATTGATGAGCGTCCGGAGGAGGTTACGGACTTTCGACGCACGGCCAAGGGGGATGTATTTGCATCCACGTTTGATGAGTATGCGGACAATCACCTGCACGTGGCTGAACTGGTTATTGAAAATGCTCGCCGCCGGGTGGAGTGCGGAGAGCATGTGGTTATTTTGCTCGATTCCATCACCCGTCTTGCACGGGCCTATAATACGGTTATGCCTTCCAGCGGGCGCGTACTAACGGGAGGCATTGACGCCAATGCGCTCCAGGGGCCAAAGAGCTTTTTCGGATCCGCGCGAAACATTGAAGGCGGTGGCAGTTTGACCATTCTGGGAACGGCACTCGTGGAAACGGGTAGTCGCATGGATGATGTGATTTTCGAAGAATTTAAAGGTACGGGGAACATGGAATTGCACCTGGATCGGGATTTGGCCGAACGGCGTATTTATCCAGCAATCAACATTGGGAAAAGCGGTACAAGGAAGGAGGAATTGCTCTACCATCCGGACGAATTGGCGCGCATTCACATGCTTCATCGGGCCATTCATGGAGTTACATCCCACGAAGCCATGGATATGCTCATCCAGCGCATTCGCAAAACCAACTCCAACGTGGAGTTCCTCATGTCCGTAAATCGTTAATTGCAAAAAGCATTATTACACTATGTTACAATTGCCGAAACCTATAGTTTATTCCGTGACTGGAAAAGTATTTTACTCGTAGAACATAGTAATATTTGATGGCAAATAAAATTGCGCAAAGTATATCTCGGAGTATTTGCGGCACCAATTACGAAGGAACATTCTTGTCGCGGCCAACGCAGATTGCAGTGGTAGTTGCAGTCGTTTCCGCGAGCGTAATTGTTTTTGGCGCATTGGGATTTATTCCGAGCGTCCTGGTACTTTTTGCAGTTCCGATATGCTTGATCGCCATTACCATTTCGGCCATCGGGATCGGAAATAGAATCAACTTGAAGTGAGAGAAATTTTGCCGAAAATACTAAAATTAAAAGAGTTAGAACTCGCATGGGCGAGCGACAAAATCGATAATGACGTTCTGGATGAAATACGGGAAATAAATCCAAAGCTTACCGTTAGGCGCGCAAACATTCCCGCCAAACGCAAATAAGGTTTTCTACTTCGATTGGGAAAACGCCTTTTGAGATTCGCATTTCGAATTTAAAATTCTGTACTCAAAGTGTCAGATGTGACGAGAATCTTCAGCATTTTTTGATTCATAGCCAGAATCTTGCCGGGCGTGATTGACTGCATTTTTTTTAAGGAAAGCGTTATAGACGTCTTCCGAGGACATTCCAAGCGCTTGGGCGATCGCCAGGAGAAAATGCAATAGATCAACGACTTCTACCCTAGCATTTTGCAAATCAAATTTCTGATACTTTGCCCACCATTTCCACGGCAAGGAGTCTATTAGTTCCGCAACTTCTTGTTGCAGAGCTCGAGTGTAATTTAAAACCCATGTGATTCGCTCGGCATTCGAGAACGTCTCCGGGCATACGCCTAAACGTTTTCCTAATTCCTTTTGCAAGATAAACATATGTTTCCACATGTCACCGGTGCAATTTTCATTATCCATAAAACGGCAAATAGTAATTTCGGCACATTCCAATTATGTCAAGTATTTGTTTCATTCCTAAGAATTTGAGCCTTGAAGTCCTCCAAGTTTATAAACGACTGATGCACAGTGAGATAACGCAAATAAGCCAATTCATCGAAATTTTTTAATACGTCCAATACCACCGTCCCAATTTCAGCGGAGGTGAGACGTTTTCGGCCACCGTTGAGCAGTCGTGCCACGACATTGTTCACCAATGTCTCCATTCGTTCCCGCTGGTGGTCGCCTTTCTTAAGTGCAGCCCGTAGACTGGTAAAAATTTTTTGCCGATCGAACTCCTCAATGCGGCCATCCCGCTTTTCAACGGTAATTTCTTCTCGCACTGGTGTTTCCAGAGTGGAAAATCGAAAGCCGCAGCTATTGCACACGCGGCGGCGTTTGATGGAAAATCCGTCGCCGCCTAGGCGGGTATCGATGACTCGTGTATCCTCAAATCTGCATCGAAGGCACTGCACAGCTTATTCTCCCCACTCAACCTTTGGGAAAAGAATTTCACCGGACAAAATTTCGTTACCCACCAAGGAGGTTGCCCATGATAAATTTTCCCAAGTATCAGTGATGGTCGCGCCTAAACGGTGCAAAATTTCTACACAAATTTTCGGCATGATTGGCCGCAACAGTTCTGCAACAATGTGCACACCTTTGGCCACGAAAGAAAGTGTAGTATTTAAAAGTTTAACCGAGGAATTATCGCCTTGTTTGGCTAATTGCCACGGTGCACGCATTTCTATGTACCGGTTCAACCGTCCAACAAAATCAAAAATTTGCTCTAAGCCCATGTGAAATGCAAATTTCCCATACTCCATCCGCACGGATTGGATGAGCCGTTGGGCACTTTCTTGGATGTCCTGGTCTAGGGATTCTTCCGTGGCCGGTGCAGGGATCTTCCCTGAGCAGTAACGCCCAACCATATTGGTCAATCGGCTAATCAGATTGCCCAGATCATTGGCCAAGTCGCCGTTATAGCGTGACACAAATAAATCATGGGAAAAATTTCCATCTTGGCCGGCAATCATTTCCCTAAGGAGGAAAAAACGAAAGGCATCTGCGCCGTAGAGATCGACGTAATCCAGTGGTTGCACCGAATTGCCTAAGCTCTTGGACATCTTTTCTCCTCCCTTAGCTAACCACCAACCATGAGCAAATAAATGCTTGGGTTGTGGTATCTCCAAGGCATGGAGCATGATGGGCCAATAGACGGAATGGGCGGGAACGAGAATATCCTTACCAACGATATGATAATCCGCCGGCCAATAATCTTCGAATCGATTTTCCCCATAACCAGCCGCCGAAATATAGTTTACCAGCGCGTCAAACCAAACGTAGGTCACATATTCTGAGTCAAATGGAAGTTCTATGCCCCAGGAAAGTCGAGACTTGGGCCGGGAAATGCATAGATCGTTGATGGGCTCCTTCAAAAATTCCAAAACTTGTTTTTGTCGAAATGCTGGAACGACAAAATCTTGATTCTTGTTCAAAAAATCCACTAACCATCCCTGATAATGGCTGAGGCGGAAAAAATAATTGGTTTCTTTTAGCTCAATGGGCTCGCCGATGTCATCAGGCCAGCGGCCATCAATTTTATCCTTTTCTTGCACAAACCGTTCCGCCCGCGTACTGTAAAGACCTGCATATTCCGCGCGGTAAATTTCGCCACCGTCATGTAGTTTTTGCAAAACCTCCCGAACAACAACCTTATGCCGTTCTTCCGTTGTGCGGATATAATCATCATAGTTTACGGCTAGTCGCGCGCACAGATTTTTAAAATCATCTGCCACACGATTGCACAACGCTTGGGGCAAAGTGGATTGCTTCTGCGCCGTTTCGGCCACTTTTTGTCCGTGCTCGTCCAAACCGGTGAGGAAATAACACTCAATGCCTTCCAGCCGTTTAAACCGAATGATCGTGTCCGCCAAAATCTTTTCGTAGGCGTGCCCAATGTGCGGGCTTCCGTTGGCATAGTCAATGGCTGTGGTCAGATAGAATTTTTTCACTGATTGAAGATTGGTCACATAAATTGCCGGCTGCAAGCTAAATGACCGTTTGCCCAATTGTGGTAATCTGCTTCTGATAAGATGGATGGCTGGCGATTTCAATGCCCATACGGCGAGTAAGGGAAAGTAAGGGAAAATGTCTGAAAATTGACTTTTACAGTGGAGCAATTTTGTCCAATTGGAAATTGGCATGTTGGATAATGTGAGGCGGCGTCTCCACCGCAATTTTTTGCTCTGGGTGTCGGATCTCATTAGGATGCAGCGGAGTTGCTTGCTTTCCCCGATTCTGAATGGTCTATCTTTTTTTTTCCGGTTGGCCGTTGGCTGCCGCCGGCTATTGTATGACTGGGGTGTTTTTCGCGTTCATCGCCTGAATTGCCCAGTCATTTGCGTGGGAAACCTGACCGTGGGAGGCACTGGCAAAACGCCAATTGTGGAGTGTCTTGCTCGCGAATTAGCTATGCGTAATTGCCGCGTGGCCATTTTGAGTCGCGGCTATGGTGGCAAATCGACGAAACGGCATCTCTTTTGCAAGAAATGGCCAAGGGTGGTCAGTGATGGCTCTCGTGTACTGCTCAATGGCGAAGAGGCAGGGGACGAGCCATTTATGCTTGCCAAAAATTTGAAAGGCGTGGTGATTATTTCCCATAGGGATCGTGTAAAAGCAGCGCGCATGGCTGTGAATGATTACGGTTGTAATATGCTAATTCTCGATGACGGGTTTCAATATCTGAAATTGCATAAGCAGGCTTCCATCCTACTTTTGGATAAATCAAATCCGCTTGGAAATGGTCGCCTTCTGCCGCGTGGAAGTTTACGCGAACCAATTTCCGCCATGCGACGGGCTACACATATCATTCTGACGCGGGCGGATGTGGAGGCGAACGAAAGTTTGAAAATATTGCTGGAAAAGCATTCCACCGCGCCGTGCATGGAGAGCTGCCTCATTGCGGAAGAGCTGCGAGATTCAGGAGGGAAAACATCTACTCCGTTAAAAGCCTTGAAGGGGAAACGGGTGGCAATTTTTAGCGGAATTGCAAATCCAAAAAGCTTTGAAGACTCCATTCATGCGACTGGTGCGTACATTGTGTTAAAGCGCCGATTTCCAGATCACTATTCATTCCGCGCCAGTGAAATTGCACAATTTTTCGAAGAAACAGTCGACCTGCGGGCGGAAATGATCATTACAACGGAAAAAGATATGGCACGCTTGCCAGCTTGTATGACCGATGTACTGCCTACTTTTTATCTGCGGATTCGTGCGAAAATTACAAATGGCCTGGATATATGGGAGAATTTTCTATGTGCCTTACATAAGTAAAGTGTGTGCCATAAGAAATTATTCGCCAGCAAAGATGTTCTATTTTGCGGCATTTCCCAAATGTTGTTAAATATCTAAATTCACCACATTCAACGCATTATCCTCAATAAAGTTGCGGCGGATTTCCACATCCTCTCCCATGAGCATGGAAAAGGTGGCATCGGCAAGGGCGGCATCGGCAATGGTAACCCGAAGGAGATTTCGCCGTTCCGGATCCATGGTGGTCTCAAAGAGTTGGGACGGATTCATTTCACCGAGTCCTTTGTAGCGCTGGATGGTCAGTCCCTTGCGACCGGCAGTGCGTAGCGCGTCCGGAAGTTGCAAAATCGAGCGTAAAAGAATTGCAGATTTTTGCGACTCCCCCCGTTCCCCCAAAGCGTAACGCGGATCATCCGCCGGAGAAAAATTGTCGATGTCAAATCCCTGGCTACGCATATGCTGGAGCAATTGGCGCAACTGTGCGGATTCAAAAATTTCGTGCACCAGAATGCGTTCCCGTAAAAGGACGCCATCCACCTCCCGCTCCCGTTGGATAATTCCACCCGATACGGCATCCGCGATTTGGCGATCAGCATAAAATGTGGCACGGGTGTCGTCATCATCAAGAAATTCATAGGTTTCCGCATTGCCAATCCGTATTTTGGCAACGTATTTTGGCAATTCGCAATCTCCGTGGCGCCGATCCAAATAGTTGGATAAATCGCAGCCGTAAGATCGCAGGCTTTTCCCAAGCGTTTCAATTTTCTCAATAATTTCCACAAGATCAGCCAATTGCTTATCAGAAAAAGCCTGACCATCGGCTAACCGCGTAAGCAGAACGTCCTCCAACCCCAATTCGATGAGGATACGATTCATTTCGCCGTCATCCTGCACGTAGCGCTCCTTTCGCTTGCGCTTAATTCTATACAGAGGTGGCTGCGCGATATAGATATATCCCTCTTCGATTAATCCACGCATTTGCCGGAAAAAAAATGTAAGAAGGAGTGTGCGAATATGCGCTCCGTCCACATCCGCATCGGTCATGATAATCACTTTGTGGTAGCGACAGCGGGAAATATCAAATCCGCCGCCGTCATCACTAACGCCGACGCCAGTGCCGCATGCGGTAATCATGGCGCGAATTTCAGCATTACTCAGCACCTTATCCAGGCGTGCCTTTTCCACATTAAGTACTTTACCACGCAGTGGGAGAATGGCTTGTGTTTGGCGATTGCGTCCCTGCTTGGCAGATCCGCCAGCCGAGTCACCCTCAACTATAAACATTTCACAAATAGCCGGGTCCTTTTCGGAGCAATCCGCCAATTTGCCCGGCAGGCCACCGCCGCCGAGGACACTTTTGCGCACCGTTTCCCTGGCTCGCCGGGCCGCTTCACGAGCCCGTGCTGCATTGATACACTTATCTATGATCTTCTTGCCTAGGCCGGCGGTAGTTTCCAGTACATATTTGAGTGAATCACCGACAATTTTTTGAACAATTCCATCCACTTCTCCGTTGGACAATTTTGTTTTAGTCTGTCCCTCAAAGCGTGGCTCGGGAACTTTTACCGAAATAATGGCCGTGAGCCCTTCGCGAACATCATCACCGGTGATGGCCGGATCCTTATCCCGGATGAGATTATTCTGCTTGGCATAGGCGTTTAGCACGCGGGTGAGCGCCGTACGGAATCCGGAAAGATGAGTTCCGCCTTCGATATTAAAAATAGAATTGGCATAGGCGTAAACCTGCTCATTGTAGGAGTCATTATATTGCATGGCCACATCAACGGCAATTTTAAGCCCCGGCTGGGTTGAGTCGGCGTTAGCGTCCCCGGAAAGCGTTATGGGAGGAGCGTGGAGGACATTTTTATTGGCGTTAAGGAAGGTAACATATTCGCTGATGCCATTTTCGAAAAGGAATGTTTCATTTTTATTCGTCCGCGCATCACCCAAGTTGATGCATATGCCGGGGTTTAGGAAAGCGAGTTCTCTAAGTCGCTTGGCGAGAATTTCATAGCGAAATTCCCTAATGGCGAGAAAAATTTCCGGATCGGGTAAAAATGTGATGCGTGTTCCCGTTGACTGTGCATCGCCGACAATTTTCATTTTTTCCGCAACTTTTCCACGGACAAACTCCATGCGGTAAACCTTACCATCCCGACGCACCTCTGCCTCGAAACGCTCGGAAACAGCATTGACGCACTTGGCCCCCACACCATGCAATCCACCGGAAACCTGATATGCACCCTTGCCAAATTTTCCACCCGCGTGCAAATTTGTCAGAACTAGTTCAAGTGCCGGGATTTGATATTTTGGATGTATGTCCACGGGAATACCGCGCCCATCGTCTTCAATGGAGCAGGCACCATTGGCATGAATCAGTACCGAAATGTTACTGCAGTAGCCAGCCAAGGCCTCATCTATGCAGTTGTCGACGATTTCAAAAACGCAATGGTGCAGACCGCGCTCATTGGTGTCTCCGATGTACATATCAGGTCGTTTGCGAACGCCTTCCAGACCTTCCAGTTTTTGAATTTGGTCCGCCGTATAATCCGAACCCGTCTGGTTATTATCGTTATTCATCACAATTGGCAACGACGCTTTATCAGTTGTCACCGGCCTCGGTCAAGCTTCCGTCTACAGATCCGTTAGCAACGACACCGGTCGTTTTTGAAATCTCATCCATATTCTGTCGGGATTGAATTGACGGAAAGCACCGTCAGAGCCATCATATCAGTCGCGGCGCAGGTCGTCATAGTCGAAGATGGAAAAGTTTGCCGCGAAATGGCGCAACTGCCTTTCCCAACGCGACATAGCTTTTACGCCGGCGCTGTCGCGGTCCGGAAATGCGAGCACGGAACTTC
>JAIRWT010000014.1 GCA_031268795.1 Puniceicoccales bacterium | reverse complement strand
TCACCAACCAACGTTTGTAATCCGGTCCGCGCGGTTGCATTTTTATCTTTCGCGTCGGTCAATGCCCGAGCCGCTGCTTGTCGCGTTTTTTCGGCGTCCGCAGCCTTGCGTGCCGCTTCAGCCTTACGCGTCGTTTCTTCGGCATCTGCCTTGGCTTTTTGTTCGGCTTCCGCAGCTTTACGCGCTTCTTCGGCCTTGCGCGCTGCCTCGGCATTAGCCTCGGCCAGGCGTACTTCCTCGGATTCCTTGTCTGCGTCAGATTTTGGCGCTTCCGTCACTTCCGGTTGTTCTGCGTTCTCTTGGGGTTGCTCTTCGCCTTTTTCCGTTGCCAACGGATTGGTCTCCGCCTCCACCTCGCGATGTGGAACTTCTCCCAATAAAGCGCTATTTGAAAAAATAACTCCGCTGGTATTCACGCCGGAGGGGCCTTTGTCCTGCCGCTGTTCGGAATTAAGCCCATTGGACGCCGGACTACCATCCAATTTGTCCGGAGCATCACTTCGTAGCGCCATCCAAAATGGACTTCGGCATGACATTACCGCACGCATTTGCATCTTGCCGGCTTCATCGCCGACGAGATAGTAGAATGCAAATGCTACACCAGTAATGGGAATGGTAGCAATAGATGTGAATATTCTGGCGAGAGTACCAATACCATAAAAGAACGAAGCAAGACGATCATTCCTGTCGGAAGCAGCATCATTGCCCGAAAAACCGGCCGAAAGATGCAATTTAGCCGTACTAATATCCATAATCTTCTAACTAGTAAGAGAATGGTTGCCGGCAAGCTTTTTCTGGGAAAATTTATCCCACTACCGTTAAACGTATGGCTTCGATTTTTTTGTAAAAAATCTTGCGCTTCCAGCTTTTGTTTCAGACCGTACGGCGTTCGGATGAAGATTCCGGGAGAGAGGTTAAATACCCGCCGAAGGATAAAAGATCTCAGGCAAAGGGAACCGGTTTTGGACGAACACTTCGAAGAGTCTCTTAAGTGAGCACCGAAGGAGAAAGGGCGAACGCCCGAAGCTCTCAGGTAAAAGTACGGAGGATGAAAATGATGAGAAATGTAAGTTATTTAGTACGTGTGATTATGCATGGGAGGCACATTCCATGATCGCCTTTGATAAAATTATTACCGCTATTGACCAAGCACTTTGGGGGCCACCACTCATTTTGCTCCTCATTGGAACGGGTGCATATTTTACCCTGAAATTGCGGTTATTGCAGCTGGTCCAATTTCCTCAGGCCGTGGGCTATATTTTTCGAAAAGATGCCGGCCGGGGCGACATCTCTCATTTTGCGTCCCTATGCACGGCGCTCTCAGCGACCATCGGTACGGGCAATATCGTTGGCGTGGTCACGGCCATCGGCATCGGCGGACCCGGTGCACTTTTTTGGATGTGGATTTCGGCTTTTTTCGGAATGGCCATCAAGTATGCGGAAGGCTTTTTGGCCATCAAATTTCGGCGCATTGGCGGCGACGGAAAAATCGCAGGTGGGCCCATGCATTACATCGAAATGGGGACCGGACACCGATGGCTGGCGAGAATTTTCGCCGCCTGTGGCATCTGCGTGGCCCTTTTCGGCATCGGGACGTTTGCCCAGGTCAATTCCATAACCTCCGCCCTAGGCAACTACGGAATTTCGACCGGCATATCCACCGCTTTGCTCACGCTCCTAGTTACCCTGGTAACCTGCGGGGGTGTCCGCCGCATTGCCCTACTGTCCGAATGGATTGTCCCGAGCATGTGCATCTTCTACATCGGCGCATCGATCGCGGTGCTTGGCATCCACTTCCGCGACCTTCCGGGAACTTTTGCCATAATCATCCATGGGGCCCTTTGTCCATCGGCGGCCACCGGAGGGATCATCGGCGCCGGCCTGCTGACGGTCATGCAGATGGGTATCGGACGCGGGATATATTCCAATGAAGCCGGCCTGGGAAGCGCCGCCATTGCTGCTGCCGCCGCAAAAACCAACTCGCCCGTTCGGCAGGGGTTGGTGTGCATGACTGGTGTCTTTTTTTCCATAGTTATCTGTACAATGACGGGACTGGTTGTGCTTACGACCCGGGATCAAACGGATCTTTTCCGGACATCGCTGGAGGGTGTTGCGTTGGTTTCCAGGGCATTCGGTGTCAATTTGGGGCAAGCGGGCCAGCATGTGGTCAATGTTGGGATTATTTTTTTTGCATTTACCACCACCTTGGGGTGGGCCTACTACGGGGAAAAGTGTTTCGAGTACCTTTTGACCTCAAGGCGTATATATTTTTATCGGTCGCTGTTCATAGCCATGGTTGTCGTTGGGCCTTTTTTAAAAATAGGTACCATATTTGCTGTCGCGGACATTTGCAATGGGCTCATGGCCATTCCTAATCTTATTGGGCTATTTATGTTGCGCAAAATAATTATTCGTGAAACGATGACGGTGTTGGCATAAAAAATGACATTGATGCGAATGCATTTTTTTGCCATACATTCGAGGGTGAAGGATGGCATGCTCAGGATTCCCTGTGGGGCCGTGCGCCAGCATCCCTGGCGTTATTTATTTCTATTTATTGTTATCTACTTTGGCTCCATAGGTATAACCATCTTTCTGGCGCCAATGGTCCAAAAATTGCTATGGATTTACCACTTCAGTAATCCATCACCATGGACAAACTATTTGGTTAGAAAGCCGTTTGGAAAAATTTTTGATCGTACCTGCTGGATCCCGTTGTTTTTCGGCATTTTTTATCTGCTAAAAAAAACCCGATTACTTTCCCTTAGGCGTTTGGGTATTTGTTGGAAGTATCGCGGCCAATGGCTAATCTTCTTTGTCCTTGGCGCACTGCTTTCCTTGGTGATTTGCTTAGCCCAACTGGCCACCACCCAATGGACATTTGGCGAAAAGTCCGCGGCAAGCATTTTAGCTAAAGCGGTTGGAAGCGCATTTTTAGTGAGTACGCTGGAGGAAATTGTCTTCCGTGCGCTTATTCCACGCTTAATTTATAATGCAGCCGGGGCAATTTTCGCACTCATAATAAGTTCGGCCTTTTTTGCCCACGTGCATTTTAAAATTCCATCGGATGTGGGGAATTTTTACGGTGCATCCATTAGCATTTCCCAAAGCTCCAGCGTTGGGTTAGCGTACTTAACTAGCATCGGCGCAAGCTTTCGGTGCATTCCCTATTTTTCCCTGCTGGCTCTCGGCGGATTGTTGGTGATGTTAAATTATCGCTTTTCGAACCTCATGGCCAGCATGGGTTTTCACTGCGGACTAGTATTTATCCTGCTCCTGTATCGTGGAGCCATTCATATTACCGCGGATTCTACGAGTAAATTCCTGGGGAGCAATCAACTCATCGACTCTCCGTTGGCCCTTCTTCTTCTATGGGCTCTATTTTTTTATCAGTGTAGTCAATATTTCCGCCAATGTTCGAAAATTTAGGATTCTCTGTTCGCACAAATCGCAAAAGTAATTTGAAGTAAATTTATGGCAACGGATTGATAGTTAAAGTTTCGGCGAAAATTGCATATGAAAATTCAGATCAAACATTTCCAATTGCAGTTATTGCATCATGTAACTATCATCCTTTCATGGGCGAAGAAAATATAGCATCCAAAATAGATCAAACCGTTCGCAGTATTAACAAGCAGTTTGGCGAAGGAGCTGTGATGAAGCTGGGTGAGGCCACATCCATGCGCATTGACGTGCTTTCCACCGGCTCGATGGCAATTGACGTTGCCCTTGGTGTTGGCGGAATTCCTCGCGGTCGCATTTGTGAAATTTATGGACCGGAATCCTCGGGGAAAACTACTTTTTGCCTCAGTGTTGTAGCGTCGGCGCAAAAAGTAGGCGGCGTTGCCGCTTTCGTGGATGTGGAGCACGCCCTGGATCCAACCTATGCGAAAGTGGTTGGGGTTAATTTGGGCTCACTCCTTGTCGCGCAACCGGAAAGCGGGGAAATGGCGCTACAAATTGTGGAACAGCTCATCCAGTCGGGAAATGTGGATGTGGTTATCTTGGATTCCGTCGCAGCTTTGGTAACTCGCGGCGAACTGGAAGGCCAGCTTGGTGATGCCACCGTAGGTCAACAGGCACGGCTAATGGGCCAGGCCATGCGTCGATTGACCGCGGCCATAAGCAGGACCAAATGCGTGTGTATTTTCACCAATCAGATCCGCGATAAAATCGGTATTGCCTACGGGAATCCGGAAACAACGCCAGGCGGGCGGGCCCTGAAATTCTTTTCCTCACTGCGGCTGGACATACGTCGCGTGTCCTCGATTAAAGATTCCGATGGCAAGGTTATTGGCAATCGCACGCGGCTGAAAGTTGTTAAAAACAAAGTCGCACCGCCATTTCGAGAATGCGAATTCGACATCCTTTTCGGCGAAGGGATTTCAAATCTTGGCAGCTTGATTGACCTCGGCATTGAATGTGGAATTCTAAGTCAACGCGGGGCTTGGATTTATTTCGCCGATGCATCACTGGGGCAAGGCCGCGCAGCCGCGAAAGCTTTTCTTTGTACCAATCCCGACATTGCCGACCTCATTAGGGAGGGTATTCTGGAGCACGGAAATGAGCTTCGGAAGCTGTGAGATCTAAAATTTGCACGAGGGTTAACACCTGCTATCACATCGACGATGAAGTAACTTTTCTTTCAAAAAGAGATTGCAAATTAAAACAGTTTATATGACGAAATGACCATGATACCTCATATGGTCGCACATGGCTCTGGGAATCAGCAGCTGGAAAATCAATATCTGCAGCGTATTAATGCCTCCTTTTTTCGGTTAAATGACATACAAACTATGGCACTCGAGGTAAGTGGTCGTCCGTTAGATGTGACATCTCCGCAAAATTGGATTACCGCGCTGGACGTTTACTTGCAACTCCCCCGCGTAGTGATTACAGAAAAGAAGTTTAGATTTGCAATTCAATTGCTGTGGTTGCGTGAATATTTGAGCGGTGTGCATGTGATATCGCAAGGGATTTCGAATGGGCCACAAATGCAGCGCAACCCCATAATGGAAAGGCGGTTCGAAGAGCATATATCTTTACTTGAGTTTCATATTGAACAATGGGCGAGCTATTTCGCCGGTTGGTCCATACCTCAAGTTGCAAGTATTCCGGAGCATGTACCATTCCTATGGGGGCCTGAAAATTTCGGGACGCCTTGGCTCCTTGATTCGTCGGCGTGGATGACGCTGCCATATATAAATTTGATGGGTGCCGTATTTGAGACAAAACCTCAGATCTGGATATTTAAACATGGCAATGATACCATTGTGATGAGCCATTGGGCATTGTGGGCAATTTACCGGCATAGGGCTCAATTTTGGCCCACTCCGGATTCTAAGCAGAAAAAGGTACTGCAAAAGATGTGCGCAATGCTCGCATATCTGATAAAATCCGCGAAGGCTCAACAACATATTCCAAGCCTGACCTCCCCGAAGGACGTGAGCGCATTAACGCTTGATTGGAATAACTTTGCGCAATTTCAAAATTTATATATTACATCTTTGGACTTGCCAGATGAAAATGATGTATTGGAAACGGTAAGTGAGCCGGGTCTTTTGGTTATCGCTGGGAGCGGATTGATTAAAGCAGAACATTGGCGCAAATTATGTTTATGCCTTGCATTGAATTATCCAGTGATTATGTTGCCACTTCCGCCCGTACAATTGTTTCAAATATTTAGGGGGCTTTTTCGCTTTTACGGCGATCACATTCCGGCAAGCAATCGGAATGAGGCAGATACACAACTGATTGAATGTATTTTGCGCCATTTAGTTGTGAGGTTTGAGTTTTTGACTGGATCGGCCAGGATTAGCGAAGTTTCCGTTTCCGGTAAAACCTATTATAGGTGCTTGGTGGATTGGACTAAAAGCAGATTTTCATTTTTTCCACCAATACTTCAGAATTGCAATTCGGACCAGGCGCACGAACTGAATGAATCGCGCATAGCGGACATACAAAGAATACTATTAGCAAGAGTAACAACAGTTTCGCCAAATGCGGAGCTTAGGTGCGTAGGACATTTTAGATTTGGTGACATATTTTTCCCGCCTGTCAAGTATGTCGAATGTGCAGATATGTTCTTGGCGATGAAAATGCTTTACCTGCAAAATTGCGGGAAAGCATTTGATGTTGAAGAGGTTACCATGGCAAAATGTCGTTCGGTCATCAAATTACTTCGCTGTGAACCGCATAGTGATTTTGAAACAGTGCTTGGACAAACATTACGCGATGCAACCTCTAACGGATGGATGATTCAAAATTTTGATGCTGCCGTAAAAATATTTGCTGAAATATGCGGGTCGGTTTGTTTTTGCACTGGTGAAAAACTTGTCTTAAACTTAGCAGATGGTCGTACTTTAATTTTCGAAAATGGCAGCTGTCTGAAACATACAGAAAATGGATATGTTTTTGATCAAAATTTGATGCTTTCGTGGCAACATTTATGGGGTGAATATAGGGCAAATGGACTTGTTACTGAAATTTTTCCGCAAACAGCGAATGTGCGCTATGACACGGTAAATTCTTTGTTGTCGTCCGAGGAAATGAAAGCGCTTCGACGATGCATTGTAATCCTTATTTACCAATCCAAGACGCCAATTATCAATCTGGCGGGCGATAGAATTTTTTTTGGCCTGGCCTGCTCGGATGGCCTGCGCTATGTACTTCCCGGGCTGTATATGCCTCCGGATGCTGAAATACTTTCACGATCTATCACGAATACTCTTGCCATGGGTGCCGATCGCCAGCTCGACGTAGGAACATTCGTTGTTAATACGGTGGAAGCACTGGCTTCTCTTCTTGCCCAATCGGAACGGGTTCCAGAATTAGATGCATTTGCAATTAACGAGATTTCCGCTGGAATTCTTCAAGAAGGGTGGACGCAAGGCGAAATTTTTGCATATTTGCAGGGCTATTTTGATGCACAAGCCGTTCCGGAATAGATTATCCAATATTGGCCGTTTTTACCCCAAGGAATTCTCGAAATGCATACTGGGTGATTTCAACGCTTGAAAGTTCCGATAGAGCATGCCTTAATGGGTCCGTGCAGAGGCGATTGACGCTCTACCGGACGAATAGGGATAATTATGGCAAAGACGGTTAAGGTTGGCATCAATGGATTTGGACGCATTGGGCGTCTTGTATTCCGTGCAATTGAAGAATTAGGATTGCACAAGAAAGGCATTGAAGTGGTGGCGCTCAACGACTTGGTCCCCGCTGATAATTTGGCTTACCTTTTAAAATACGATTCAACGCAAGGACGATTCCAGGGTTCCGTTGAAGCTAAGGGTGAGGATAAATTGGTTGTAAGTGGTCGGGAAATTAGATGCTTGGCATCTCGCGAGGGTCCGGCGGCGCTTCCATGGAAGGACCTTGGCGTCGACATTGTCATCGAGTCAACGGGACTCTTCACCCAGGCGGAAAAAGCGCAGGGGCATTTGACGGCAGGGGCAAAAACGGTGATTATTTCCGCTCCGGCGAAGGGGGATGGCGTTAAAACCATCGTGCGCGGAGTGAATTGCCACACACTCACCGCCAATGATCATCTACTTTCCAATGCCTCTTGTACGACAAATTGTTTGGCGCCCGTGGCCAAGGTTGTCCTTGATAATTTTGGTATTGAGGAAGGCCTCATGACGACGGTCCACAGCTATACGGCAACACAAAAAACCGTCGATGGGCCTTCGAGCAAGGACTGGAAAGGCGGCCGGGCGGCGGCCATAAACATTATTCCATCCACCACCGGTGCAGCAAAGGCGGTTGGCCTTGTTCTCCCGGAGCTCAATGGGAAATTAACCGGAATGGCTTTCCGTGTCCCAACACCAACCGTTTCCGTGGTAGACCTTACCGTGCGAACGACAAAGGATACTTCCTATGAGGAAATTTGCCAGGCTATGAAAAAAGCGGCCAATGGTCCATTAAAGGGCATCCTCGAGTATACCGGGGATGAGGTGGTTTCGTCGGACTTCATCCATTGTTCCGCATCGTCTATTTTTGATGCCGGTTCGGGCATTGGCTTGAATAAGCGCTTTTTCAAATTGGTTTCTTGGTATGACAATGAATGGGGATATAGCACGCGTTGTGGGGAACTGGTTGAAAAAGTCGCTGCACTACTTTAGAATAAGATCATATGGCAGAAACCTTGCCAAAATTAACCTGCGAACGTTTCCCGTGCGGTCCCATCCGAACGAATATGTACCTGGTGCTAAATTCACTGCGACAAAGTGTTCTCATTGACGCTGCGCCGGGAAGTTTTGATGCATACGCAAAATTTTCCCAAAGCAATTCGAATCATTTGTCCGCGGTTCTTTTAACCCACGGACATTGGGATCATTTCTCGGATGCGGCACGTTTCCAAGCGGAAGGTGTAGCAATTTATGTGAGTGTTACCGATGGCGCATGGATTCGACGGCCGGAATATGTGCGGGATTTTGTCCCAGGCGAATTGGATGCAAAACCATGTGCGGCAAATTTTTATCTCAATCACGGTGATTCGCTGAATTTCATCGGTGTTAAATGGCAGGTTCTTGCGATTGGCGGCCATACGCCAGGCGGCTTGGCCTATTATCTGCCAAGCATGCAATGGGTATTTACCGGGGATTCTCTCTTCGCCGGAACAATTGGTCGCACTGACCTTCCCGGGGGAAATCATGCGCAGTTGATAGGAGAAATACAAGATCGCTTGCTCCAACTGCCTCCGGAGACACAGATTTTTCCAGGGCATGGCGGAAGTTCTACGATCGGCTATGAAATCAATGAAAATCCATTCACCCAAACCAAATTTTGAGGTAATTACATGTCTTCCTCACCCATAGGCATTCCACCATTCCCATTCGGAGAAAATTTACCACCGGCTACCGGCAAGGGTGACAATAAACCAATGGTATCATGGGGACAGTTATACAGAACTGATCCACTAGTACTAGTGGCCCTAGCGGCACTCATAATTGGGCCAGTCCTTGGGCTTTCCGCAGGGGTGGCGAGCTTATTCATTTCGCAGGATTTTTGCATATCAGTCATTGCCTTTGCCGTAGCCTCCATCGTAATTGCCTGTGGATATATGCTTGCGCGCAGGTGTTTCCCAGCGGACAAATCAGTGAACGGTTCGCTACCAGATATTCCAAATGCCAAACTGGGGGAAAAATCCCAACGGGTGTTGGACGAATTTTTAGCCGAAGAAATTAAAGTTTTGGGTGATGGCGAAAAGGATGCCGATGTGCATCCTGCAAGATCTGCATTAAAAGAATATTTAGAAAAAGGTCAGGAGGACAGCGCTCGCATCGGCCTCTTTCTTCTAGCGAATCCTGGCGCCAAGCCAGAAAAAATATGTCAATTCTTCGATACACTTGGCGAGATGGATGAGGCCAAGCGCGTTGAAGTTATCATGGCTGCCGCGAAGGTAAAAACACCATCATCTGACATCGGCCAATATGTACCCATGGGACCTCTCGCCGTGACACACGAAGATCCTGTCGTGCGCGAAAAATATTTTGTGCTCCTGGATCGCTGCACTGGTGATAATCTTTATGGTGCTTTTAGGCAACTCGTTCAGTGGCCTGGCCTCCCCGGAGGTTATGCACCATTTGGCCTGTTTGTCGCATCGCGTGAGTTGCAAACCGAAGAACGTGTAAAATTCCTCAGATTACTGTCCTCGAAATTGGATGCCGATAAATTGGGAAATATTAAAACGGCTGACGGATGGCCAATACTATGGTCTTTTCTGTTATTTGGAGACAAGGAGCCGGATGGCTTTGTGGTCAGGAATTACGTGATAACCCAGTTCTTTCCGAAAAAAGAAGGTTTTGAAGTATTGCTGCAACAACGTCCCGGTAAATTTTCAAAGGCCGATGAAACGACGCATCCTGAGGAAAGCGCCAGGGACCAGCTCAATACCAGGATGGACGCAATGCTACAGCACATGAACGATTACATGAGAAAAGCTGCCCAAAGATTTGCTCTTCCGTATTGCAATGTCGTATGGACATCGTAATGATTATGAAAAACATCCGGGCGACCTGCCATGGATACATTGGGAAAATGCCTTCGAGATCTGGTGCGCCGGACTGGCACACCGGGCAAATGGGATCTGGCGCGCGTCCGTTGCCTGGCGCGAAAAATGGCCGTGCCGCTGAAAAAGAATTATATCCACATAGGTGGAACAAATGGAAAAGGCTCCGTTTGTGCCATGCTAGAAGCTGGATTTCGCGCAACGGGCATGAAAACCGGGTGCTATACATCACCACATCTCATCCGCTGGAATGAACGCGTCCAAATTAATGGCAACCCTATCGCCGATGAAGACTTTCGAAATCTTTTGCGCGAGGCGCTTGCGTTTGCGGATGAAATCTTAAATACTTCCTTGAGTTGCTTTGAGATCCTCACCGTTACCGCACTTGCTTATTTCGCACGTGAAACCGTTGATATTGCTATCATAGAAGTTGGCCTCGGCGGACGCCTGGATGCGACAAATATAATAATTCCAGAGGTCGCTGCCATTACGACCATTGGCATGGATCACGAGGAGGTATTGGGAGATACCCTGGAAGCCATCGCGATGGAAAAAGCTGGAATTGGCAAAGATGGCATTCCGCTCGTTCTTGGGGACATGCCGGAAAATGCCTTGGAAAAGATTCGATCTGTCGTTCAAGCACCAATTATTTTAGCCAATTACAACCGCTGGGTGCCGCAGTTTAAATATCTTCATGGCGTCGAACAAATGAAAAATGCCCCCGTCGCATTAGCAGTTGCGGAGGCCTATTTTGCGCGAACGCATTCAATCAAGGAAGCCCGAATGGAACATTTTTTCGCTGGAGTGATTGAGACACGTTGGCCAGGCCGCTGGGAAAAGCGGAGTATTGCCGGACGGACATGGATTTTCGATTGTACCCATAACGCCTGCGGCCTGCCATTCCTGCAGGCCAATTGGGAGAAGGAGTATTTGCCGGCACCAACAATAATCACGGCAATGCTCGGCTTCCACCGGGCCCGGGCTCTACTACCCTACCTAGCTTCCATCGCCGGGCAGCTAATTTTGGTGCAACTTGATGAGCCGCGTGCATTAACCACGGAATTGCTGCGGGAGCTTGTTCCTCTTTCCTTTGCTGGAGAAATAGTTGCTATTAAAAATTTAGAAAATCTATCGCTAATGATTACCGGCAATGGCCCTGTGCTTGTCACTGGATCCATTTTCCTTATTGGACGTATCTTGGAAGCTTTCGATGGTTCATAAAAAAATTTTATTCAGGGACTTGACATCCGTCCTCTGGCGTTGAGACTCTCGAGCGCAGGGTGGAGCAGTCTGGTAGCTCGTCAGGCTCATAACCTGAAGGTCCCTGGTTCAAATCCAGGCCCTGCACCCAAGAGATTTGCGGGTCATTTGTCATCCGCATGGACAATCGAGCGAAAGATTTTCCATTTCCACGTTAGTGCGATGGAAATAATGAGATGTGCGCCGCCGTCGGAGGATGTGGGCCGTATATATTCCGTGAGGGGCAGGCGGTTTAGGCAAATGGAGATGCGTGGCTGTGAAAATTTTCAAACGGAATAATTTCCACATATTATACATAGCCGGAAAATAAGGAAAGGCGCAATGCCACTTGAAAAAGCTCACCTTTGTAAAATAAGTACATCTTCCGGACGGACATTTGCGATGGTTTTGGCGGATGTTGAAATTTCCAAGTGCCGCGGATTAAGTTCGGACACCTTGAGATGGGCACTGTCGCATGAAAAATCATAATGAGCTACTTCGCCAAAGTAACTAATTCCAGCAAGCGTTCCTTCAAAGGCATTGCGATCAATGTGTTCGCCGCGCAGCCGGATTGCCTCCGGTCTAATGGAAAGAAAAACATGATCACCGGTGCGAAGGAGAGCCGGATTGTCCGATTGAATGCCAAAAATTGTACCAAGGGATGTATTAACCACCCAAAAAGGGCCATCTTCCGCGAGGATTGTGCCTTCTAAAAAATTACTCTCGCCGATAAAATGAGCCACAAAGCGACTGATGGGTTTTTTGTAGATTTCAATTGGCGTCCCTATTTGCTCCACATGGCCACGGGAAAAAACGGCAATGCGATCAGCAATGGAAAGTCCTTCCTTCTGATCGTGTGTGACATAGATGGTTGTCAGTTGGTTTTCCTTGCATACGCGACGAATTTCCATGCGCATTTCATTGCGCAACTGGGCGTCCAAATTGGAAAGTGGCTCATCGAGGAGTAAATATCTCGGCCGAACTGCCAGAGCACGCGCCAAAGCCACCCGCTGCTGTTGGCCTCCGGATAATTCATTGGGTTTGCGATTGGCATACTGTTCCATGCGCACGCTTGCTAATGAGGCAAGCATGCGCTCCTCGATAAGTTGCCGTGGTAATTTTTTTTGCCGGAGTCCAAAGGCCACATTTTCCGCGACTGTCATATGAGGCCACAATGCATAATTTTGAAAAACCATGCCAACCTGCCGCTTGTGTGGTGGTTTTTTAGTAATATCCTTGCCCGCATTTAGGACATGCCCTTCATCTGGGGTATAAAATCCAGCCAACACGCGTAATAGTGTCGTTTTGCCACATCCGCTTGGCCCAAGAAGAAAAAATAATTCACCGTGTTCAATATTTAGATTTATATCATCCAGTGCAACAACAGTGCCAAAATGTTTAACAACGTGTTCAATTGCTATCTCGGATGTGGCCTGAGCAACATCATCCATTCCGATTACCTTTCGCAAAGCAAAAACTGGCTGCTCGGGCTGGGCTCGAACCAGCGACCAATCGGTTAACAGCCGACCGCTCTACCACTGAGCTACCGAGCATCATCGATGGTATCCCAAAAAATGGAGTCGAACTTGTCAACGCATTTTGCTATGAGTTACGAGATGGTACAAGAGGGATCGCCGGGTGCGGCGATGGTGAAAATAAGCGGGCTTACCCTTTGCCACGATGAGAGGATACTCATTGGAGGGATCAATCTCGACATAGCAGCGGGGGAAATTTTCGCCATTATTGGTGCCAGTGGCTGTGGGAAAAGCACACTTTTGCATTACCTCATGGGCCTGGAGTCTACGAGCGTGGGGACCATTTTGTTGAATGGTTACGATATCAATGGCGCGGATGAGGCCGAACGGAAACATGCCCGGGAACAATTTGGAGTTCTCTTCCAGGGCGGTGCCCTTTGGACAACCATGAATTTGGCAGAAAATGTGGCTTTACCCTTGGAAAATTCTTCAAATTTCACCTGCGAAGAGCGGCTGGATATTGCGAGGCTTAAACTAAGCATGGTTGGCCTGTCTGGGTTTGAATCATTTTTCCCGCATGAGTTGTCCGGCGGAATGATCAAACGGGCGGGAATTGCCAGGGCAATGGTATGTAATCCGGCCATTCTTTTTTTTGATGAGCCATCCGCCGGACTGGATCCAATCACATCTCGCAAACTGGATGATCTAATCCTTCGCATCCGCCGGAATCGTGGCGTGACCTTCATTCTTGTAACTCACGAATTGGAAAGCATTTTCTCCATCGCCGACCGTGTTGCATTTTTTGACCCGGACAGCCATTCCGTTTTGGATATTGGAAATCCACATGTCTTGGCCCAAAAATCATCCCACGCTAAGGTGCGCCACTTTTTCGCCAGTAATAAATTGCAAAAAACTACACCATTGCTAGATTGAGCCAAAATGCGTAAATTGCCATCATCCACAACCGTTGGACTGTTCATTCTGGGCAGTGTTATTGTGTTTGTCGGTGCGGTTCTACTTTTTTCATCCGGGTTTCACTGGAATCGGAAGCACTCCTTCGTTCTCTATTTCAGCGAATCTATAAATGGACTGGATGTTGGCGCTCCGGTGAAAATGCTCGGTGTCCAAGTTGGGCAGGTGCGCAGCGTTTCTCTCCGTTTTGATCCAACTAAGAAAAAAATTAGCGTGCCAGTTACCATAACGCTGGATGATACATATTTTACAACTTCAAATGGCAACTATGGAATGCAGATGTCTGGTGACGGCCTCAATTCGGAATCGCAAATTTTACACGGTTTGGTTGGCTCTCTGCAAACCGACAGCTTTGTAACCGGAAAGCTCTTCGTTGAGCTCAGCTATGAACCACTCGGTGCGCAAAACCCAGCACCCATTGGCGGATGGAAAGTTCATGAAATCCCCACCCGGGCCAGTAATCTTCAAAACCTTAGCGGGCAGGTGATGACCATTGTGGAGGGACTCAGCGGCATCGATTATGCGTCCATCGGCGCATCCATACAGGAAATTTTCGCACAGCTGGCACAAATTCCATTTGCAGCAACGGGGAGGAGTCTTGGACAAATCTTCCAAGAATTTGCGGAGTCCGCGCGCCACATACGGCTTTTGCTAGGAGAGGGATCATCCATACGCATTGATCTCGATCGCTGCCTGCGCAATATCAGTTCCGCGGCGGCGGTGATTCAGCTATTTTTTGAATACCTGGAGCGCAATCCGGATGCACTACTGCGAGGGAAATACGTGGGAGATCTTCAATGAAAATGATATTATCAATTCTTTTCGTAGTGTTTAGTTGTTCCGGGTGTTCCACAAATATCATTGGAAAACCTGGGCCCGATCGATCACGGGTGTATTTGCTTCAGAGTACGGATGACGAAGAGCATGATCAACGGCAAAGCGCTGAATTGCCATTTAAGCCGGAAATGATCGTCGGAATTAATCCAATAGAAATTCCGGAATATCTCAATTCTTTTCGATTAATTTATAAAAAAGAGAAAGATACGAATAATCGCATATTTCAGCATGATTTCATGCGCTGGGGAGAACCATTGGCGGCAGGGCTGAGTCGAATCATTCGCCTGTATTTGAACGCCGCTCTTCCCAGAAATTGGGTAGTTGTCGCACCATGGGCCCTATGGATCAACCCGGATGTCATTTTGCAAATTACCGTTGAAGACTGGATGCCCACGCTTCCGGATGGCGTCCGGCTGCGCATCCGTTGTGAGTTTCGTACGGGCAAGGAAAAGTTCTCCATGTATGCAAAGTCCTATGGAGACTTCGTTGCCCTTGGCGCGAATTCGACGGAGGAATCCATCGTCCATGCCATGCATGAAATGGCCAACAAATTCGCCTCGGAATTAGCCAGCGATGCGTGCGATTTGCTCAAAAACGGCGCCAGTGGACATCTATAAAAAGCCAGATCCGCGGAACACAACTTGGGCATTGATGTTTTAAATAGAGCCGTTGTCGTAGCGCGGGAAAAATTAATTCGAAACTACGGAGAAATTGGCTTTGATCCTGATGGGGAAAAAGCCAATCTTTCCATTACCATTGTCGATTTACCAAACGTTGAAAAATCATCGCTAACCAATCTGCTACTTGGCACATCCAGAGTAATTGTTAGCGAAACGGATGGAATAATCCGTTTCAGATGCATTGAATGGCTTTTCTATTTATTAATAGTTGGTCGGCTTCTTTAGTAAGCTCCAATTATTTGTTTAAAACCTTATTATGTTTCTCTATCTCCGCCAAAATAATGGATTCAATGGCGTTGCCGCCATACGAATCATCATCATCCCATGATAGATTCCAGCTCACTCTATCAATTTTTGAGCGAAACTCATTCACATTTTTCAACATTTGTGTAGCACGTTCTTTAGCTGGAGTATTTTTGGGTATTGCGCTATTCCACTCCTTGCATAGCACATCAAATCGCTTCTTAAAAGCATTAACAATCGGTTCGTAACCCACATTGAACTGTTGCAATAATTGATTGGCGAGTTTCTCAAGCTCAGGACTGATTCCACTTGTGAATTTTCGCCTCTCTTCATTGAACGTTAACACAGATTTATTATCAATCATTATTCCTGTGGCGCCAACCTCAATGAGCTTATGAACGATTTTGCAAATTTGCAAATGATGCTTGATGGCATCTTCGTTTGTGTATCCAAGTGCTTGCAAATTTTCTTGACTAGGCATTTTTACATCAATTGAGGGCGGATTGTTGGATAACTGTTCAATTTTTATGATCTTTTCAAACAAACTTTGTTTATGTTCGAAAACACTCGAAAGTTCAACAGCAAGGTGGCTTTCTTGTGCATATACGTTTACAGCCACTTCGCTGACACAATGTGTTGCAGATGTTTTTACTGCAATGCCAGGGTAGAAGAAAGATTTCTCCATAGCAGCATATCTAAGCAGCATTTCTTTTAGTTCCTTTATTGCGACGGATTTTGAAATTGTTCCGGCGGAAACCCGAGTATAAACTTCACTTGCCTCAGCCGTTGCTTCTACTGCAACGCCCTCAACCATCGCATCATGTCTCTCTTTTATCGAATTGCAAAAGTCAACAATTTTTGCGTATCGCGAATCGGGACTGTAAAAGGTGTTCGTTTTGCTATTGAAGCTCAGCACATCCGGGCAGCATGTCCTGCCAAGTGTGAGTTTTCGGCCATCGGTTTGGCGCTCAATGCCTCCATTGGCCATAATGAAAGCGATCTGATTCATTACTTCCGTAAGCGTTTCGAGTTTCTCAGAAATAACTACTGGTGGCGCATCGTCTGTCGCCGGATAGAAGTCGCTTTTATCAAAGCCAGCTGTGCCTTCAGCGGAGCTTTTTAGTCTTTCAAATGCGTCCAGCATTTTATCTTTAAACTCTGGGTCCCCTGCAATCTTAACAGCCTGTGCATATATTCCACGAACCGCTTCGCTAACATCGCTTCTATCAGCCGCAGATGCCGTGTTTGGCAGAACTGCGGCGGCCGCGTCAGCGGCGGCGGAATCAACGGCCGAGTCCGTTCTCGTAGCATCCCCTCCGGCATCAGCCACAGATTGTTCCAGGTTTACATAAATAATCTTAAGCAACCGAATTGTCTCGTCAGGCGGTGTTACTTTAAGCTTTGCAACAATCATGGCAATCGTTTCCTCAGATAGGCCAAAAACCGCGTTCATAAACCGGCGAAAAAAGCCGATGGCTTCATTATTACCTGTGGCCGCCCATCTTCTGCCAATTGCTGTAAGTCCATTGGTCAATTCAGTCGGAATGTTCAATTGCCTAATGCCATTTTCAAGATTTTAACGAATTTTATCTTTTTGCAATGCGCGAGACCATGGGGAAGGCTATTGGTTTTACCACGATCGCATAATTTAAAATTCAAGATTTAGTTAGGAATTGCTTTTGAGATTCGCGTTTTTGATTGGTCCGCGGATAGTCACACTACTTCCGGAAATTTTTGCTTCCAAATCTCCCCCCAGCATATGCACGGTGATCGCAAGTTGGCAGTCGAAAAAATTTCGAGCGATGAAGGCACATGCACAGGCGCCGGAGCCGCAGGATGTCGTTGGACCAACACCACGCTCCCAACTGCGAATATGAATGTTATGCGTATCCGCGACCCGTAGCATGTGGACATTAATCGACACGGGAGTCCAATTTGAATTTTTAGCAGTATGTTCCAATAGGAGCCGTTGCCCGCGTGGGCTATCGGAAGCGATAATGAAGTGCGAATTGCCCAAATCCACACGATATCCGGTAAGTGGCGTTTGCGCATCTAATTGCCAAATATGGGAAGCTTCACAGGAGGAAATTTTCAAATTAGCGGACACATCATAAATCCCATGGGCAACGCCATGGACTATGCACGGAATGCTTCCGGAAAGCGCTATGATTGGGACCGTCTCGCCCATGGTGATGAGGCCTAATTTAGCAAGATGTGCAGCAAAAATGCGTACGCCATTTCCACTAATTTTGGCCTCCGAGCCATCCGCATTAAAAATGCGCAGGAAAAAATTTTCATGCGTCTGCGTTCCAACCAAGACCCCATCGGCTACACAACCAGAACACAGCCGAATTATGTCATCACCTTTGATGAGATTTCCAAAGGGTAAGACCCAGTAGCGATTTCCTAAGGAGCTATATTGTCCAATTGAATTCATCGCATTTGCAATATCCATAGTACGCATAAAAAAAGTTGCAATTGTCTTATTTCCTAATTATACTTTTGCCCAGGTGTGATTCATGGCAATGCAACTTTTTTCCCAGAGCCAACTGCGCATGTCGGATTTCCGGAAAAATCAACCGATTTAAAGGCAATAGTAGCCGGCGTGATCACTGCAGTACTGTTCATCGGCATATGTGCCACGCTTTTTTCCGTGCCGGCCATTGGTCCCGTTATAATTGCAGCATTAATGGGAAGTTTAGCCGCTGCCACGGCCAAGGCGATTTTTTTCAGCGTTTCCATCGGTGCGGGGGTTATTGTTGGCCTTGTCGTGCAGTGGTTGGTCCATCGAAATACTGCCAGGACACAAGTGCCCGCACAACCGATCGATGCAGGTCCATTGGAGGCAGATGCGCATATTTCGAAAGAGACTTCCACGGATTCCATGGATAATGCGAGCTCAGCGGAAACTCAAGATGCACAAATCAGTGATGGGACCGATGACAACGCCGATGTGATTTCTAATTCTTCGACAATTACACATACGGATGATGGGTTTAATGCTGAATTTCAGGAAATTACTCCAACGTACGTAACAAGCGATGAAGCAATAATGGAAAGTGATCAACTAAAAGATTTCAAATCCTATAAGGGTGACCGCCAGGAAGCTTTGGAGGCGAGAAGACATGTTCTTGATATGCGCGTGCCGCGAATTTCTCGAAGTGCATTTGGTTCGCAGGCGGCATCAGAACTTCTCCGGGAAAAAGGTTGCACAGGGGCGATTACACTTCGAAAATTTGAAAATGGTCGGCGGATTGTTTCCAAAAAATTTCACGACGGCGAATCCATGCACTTCTTTGTAACGGTTGAGCGAAATCGATATAACATGCGTATGGTAGGAATGCCGGATGGTCAATCCTTTGCTCAGGATGTGGCTTCGCGGAATATTGCGGCATTCGGCGTTGCCAAAAGTATGGCGCAGTTGGGGAATGCGCCGGATACGGTTCCGGTTGTTCAATCCTGGGCCGTTGTTGACGATGAAGAAATAAATGCAAATGTTTCCATTGAATTGTACATGGAATGCGCACCGGGAAAAGCGGTGGCGGAGCATACCATACAACAAATTCCAGGCAGATTGAATCTTCGGCAAATGGCGGAATTTGCCAGGCAATGCACATGGCTACACCTCAACAACTATTTAGTGCATCAGACGGATCGTCATTCCGAGAATGTTTTTGTGAAATTCACAGAAAATAACTGCACTGTGAAAGGCATCGACAATGACACATGTTTGCCGGAACGGGGCGGCGCAGTAAGCCCCATTGGAATAAGAACTGATCACGGTCCCGTACTGTATCCGGAGCACATTGATCGCGAAATGTACAACGCCATCATGGCGGTTACCATTGATCACCTTTCGCAAATCATGCAAAGTAGTGGGCGCAATCCGAGAGTGAATCCATTTAAACGGGAATTGGAAACGGCGTGGAAAGTAGCGGAACAATTGAAAATAGTGGCGGAGAAACTAAAGGCGGGAGGGCATGTTCTAGAAACGCGCGAAGCTTGGGCCGATGAAGAGGTTCTCGCTTCCATGACTGATCGAAATTCCTACTATGGTAAATTTCTGCCGGATTTAATGAAGGATAAGGTAACAAATGAAGAAATTTAAGGATGCGGATCAAATGTTTGAATCGCCAAGCGAAATGGATGTAATTCCGCCTTTTTTAAAGGAATCGGTTGTCGACCTGTTGGGCCACTGGCCGGAAATGGGCATACGTGCCCGCACGCTATCATTCGGCAAAGCCTATCAACTAATGACTTCGGAGGACCTCGAAAACTTCCGAAATATTGGGGATAATCTAGAGAAAATTTTTTCGCCGCAGTTTCCAGAAGTTTTCCTTGCCTATGGAAGCGAGCAAATGGACAATAACGATGTTAGCATAAATTTTATTTTCAAGTCGCAAAAGCTAATTTTCATCCTTCAAACACGAGCTCCTGTATTGGCGGTTGCAAATAGCGATTTTGTTGGTTATGAAGAAAAAAGCGAAAAGGCCACGGAAAATTTTTTCAATAAGTTGAAGTATTTTTCAATCCTCGCTGGAGAGACAAAGAAAATGCCAACTTTTGTTGCACCGCTTTGCCATGTCTATTCGGAGTTCTTGTGATCAATTCCGGCGAGTTACAAAATATCCTGTGAAAGAAGAAGATATGAGGTGCGAGCGATGCAATTTTGTGTTTTTGTATTTGCGCATTAATTTTTTACCGCTACTTAAATAAAAACCATGGAAAATGCGGCGGACGACGTTGCGCGGAAAGTTGCGGACTCATGGGAGTTGGAAGCGGAAAAAATTTCCGCGGAGGCTCGCGCCAGCGACCCGGAGGCCCGTAAAAAGCACGTACTCCTAAAGGTGCTCGCCCATATGGCCAGGGAAGGAAAAATTCAAGAATCATTCACAAGGGTAATGGATGTGTTCTCCGCCATGACGCCGGAGGAACTCGACGCGCACATGGAAAAATTTCAAAAAGAACATGACATCGATCTTACCGGAGAGCTGGGAAAAATCATCGGATTTGTTACCGCTGCATTTCATGGGAAAAAACCGTCGGAAACCGCCGCCGACGATCTCATCCGATCTATGTTTACGGGAAAGTAGGAAAAATGTTTTCATTTCCTGCTCCGCGACTACCATGAATCGAAGTGATGAAAATTTATATCAACGGTGCATTGTATGCGGAACAAGACGCGAAAATTCCAATTCTGGACGATGGATTTCTATCCGGCAGGGGCGTCCGAGAACACTTCATTTGCCGCGAGGGAACATTTTTTCATTTGGATGAGCGATTGGACCATCTCAAGGCATTCGCCGGCGAATTGAAAATGGAGTTTCCATGGCCTGCGGGAGATATCAAAGAGGCCTTGGCCAACACCTATGACATGAATGGATTCAATGGTGGCGACGCCTTGCTGACGCTCATTATCACCGCCGGATCCAATACATGCTGTTGCGCTTGTGTGGATGCGAAAATTGATCAAAAAGCGCAAAAGACTCCCGCAGCGAAGGCTGGTGAGGAGGCAAAACCGGCGGACAGGGCTGAATGCATTTGTACCATGGCGCCATCGCTGATTATTTTGGCAAAAACTCTTTCGCGGGACGAACCGGATAACACCACGCTCGTATCATTGGAAAGTTTCCCGCTCGGGAATAAAATTTTGCAATGGGAGCGATATACGCTCGGGAAACAGGGAACCTTCCTCGCCCAGGCTGAAGCAAAGCGGAAGGGTGCCGGTGGTGCGATTTTAAAGGATGATAATGGCGTGATATTTGGATGCACGAAGGGGGATCTTTTTGCCGTTTCCGGCAAAGATATTTTCACGCCCGCTTTGGATCGGCCGTGGGTTATTGGGAAATTTTTACACCCAATCTTAGCCGAGTTAAGCGATCCAAAAGTCTCGGAGAGGCAATTGCGCATTCAGGATTTGTCCGCAGCCAACGAGTGCTTTCTCATCCGACCGTGTGGTAAAATTGTTCCCATAGTAAAAATTGATGAAACTTCAATTGGAGACGGCAACGCTGGATCCATCACCAAAATAATCGCCACCAGTCTGCCACAAAAAATCAGGAACGAATGCCGCCCTCCGTTTTAACATCCAGTGTTCCACTGCCAGATAGTGGAAAAGTCCACGTGTAACATTTCCTGAAAAGTATAAAAAGATTTGCAAGTATCCACGATTTATGTTCACTTAACAAATCTTGAAGAAGTCTGTTTGCTCCGATTCCGTTGGATTTACCGCTGGGATTTTGACATCCTTTCCAACACCATCGCAAGATGGCAAAGTCGTGACTTTTACTACTAAGATTTGGCAAATTAAATGCAACAATTGCATCCTAAACGCATTTCTCTTTCGCGTGGGACGCGTATTGCACTATTTGGTTCAAATCATTTTCCCGGGAGTCGGAACAATTCTTCTATGGGGCATTAGATATCGCATCGCTAACCTGCCGGCAAGGGGCCTTCACTTTACTAAAGCACTTATTGCCCTTGATTATTGGTTGCCGAGAACGGCTAGTGGAGATTCCAGGCAGCCTAATGAGGCCCAGAAGTGCGTGGATAGCATTCTGAATGGCAAAAAAAGCATTTCATTGGAAAAATTGCCCGATCCGGACAGGGATGAATCCGAGCATGGAGATGAGCCCGGAGATCAATTGAAAAGTGGCGCTGACGCAGAAGGTAATCACTCCTCAGATGAAGATTCGGATGTTGCTCCGGAAAAACCGGAACCACCCGTAAGCCTGCATTGGAACGATGAAGCATCGGATCCTTTAACGGCACTTGTGGATCGTTGGGATAGGGCATATAAGGTATTTGCTGCGCTTTCCGATGATGACTCCGGATTTGAAGCGGCTGGAAGGAGACTTAAGGAAATAACAGTGGAATTGGCAAAAATCGTACCGCCGGAGTTAGCAGCTCGTATTATGAATACGCGCGATGACTATGCTGGTGTAGGATTGTTTGTGACTATTGCCGAGCAGGGTAGATCTAATGTTTGCGAAATTGCCGAACTGCTTAATCGCGCTAAAGCGGGAGTTTTTTTTAGTGATAAGTATCAGGATGTCATTTCTGTAACCTTAAGATGCTTTCATTGTACACTGCCAGGTTTTGAATTGGCAGAATTTGCTGAAAGACATATCCGGGCGAATTTCGTAAAAGTTTTCTTTGTCGAAAATCTTGCAAGCGATCCAAGTAGTGCCCTGAGACTTTGGCGGAAGTTATCTGATAAATACCAAAGAGAGGTAGCTTCACATTTCACTGCCGATGATATTAATGAAATTACCACACAGCAAAACGTGTGCGGCAATGCGACTGACGCTTACGGATTTGCAAGCGAAATTGTTTTACTGAACAAGGATCCCGACTTTAGAAAAAATGTTTTGTTAAAATGCATGAAACATGAACATCTTTATGACTTCATTGCGAGAAAAAACAACGATTTAGCAGAGGAAATAATTGAAAGCGAATCTCCATCGATCGAATTGCACACTTGTGAAAAAACACCTAATAGGCGCAACGCTTCAGCCGAATTTGAATCAAAAATAAATGAGTGCAATAATGGGGGGAATTTTGCAAATTTTTTTCAAGGCGCCAATTTTGATGGAGCGGATGTGGCCGCATGTGCAAACCTTGTGAAACAATATGATTGCGGATGTGAAATTGCAGTTGCCATTGCAACGTATCCAACCGAATGGGGATACGATTTACTCATTGCTATACTAAACAATGCTGAAAATTCCCAGGTCATGGCAGATATTTTGCTACAGATGCAGCCCGATGCAATTGCCCAATTTGTAGCATGGACATTTTTAAACAAACGCCAGATGTGCGAGTCTCTTGGTTCGGCATCGAACTTGTTAGATACGGTAATGGCGAGCCATGCGAAATCTATGAATAAAGTGATCAATAAAGCATTATCACTCATTGCGCATGATGCACAAGCCCTTGCCTTGTTCGCCAGTTGGTTAATGCATGGCAATAACGCTAGTTGTCTCATGCGGCTCGTTGTATCGCTTGCTACCATGCTAAGCGCAAGTGATAATGGCATCAATTTTGTGATTGCGCGTAAAGCTCTAATTGAAATACACAAACGAGTACCAAATGACAGGTGGCAAGTAGTTGTCGATAAAGCAAAAGAGTATTTTTCTGATAAAATATTTGTGCGCTTGTTTTTGAGCAAAGATCTGTATCCAATAATTGAAAAACGCCTGGAAGATCTATCGGAGGCAGCTGATGCGCAAAGATGCAAAAATATTTTGCAGGAATTGGCTGAATGCCCAGTCCAACTCGGACATGCAATTGTAATTAAGTTTCTACTGAACAGTAATCTAGGTGCCGAGTTTCTTAGAAGGCATCCATGGGTTATATATTTGATGGATGATGTTGGGAAGCCATTATTTGAGTATATTGTAGAATCTCCTGATCTTTTTAAGGAAGTTAAGGCTGATTGGATAAAACTGGTTTTTTTCGAGCGTAGAATACTACCTTATTCCGAGGTTGATGCAATAATGAAATTCCTCACTTGCCCAAAAGTACTGAATTCGCTAAGTATTGGAGATCGGTTGGATCAGTTTCTCTTTCCGGTATGGGCTAAGACGTATTCATATGACGCACGTGTTGAATGGATAGACAAAATAAAGCAAAATTTGGGCGATGAAAAATTTCGCATATTCAGAGAAACCCTACAAAAGCAACGGCTCGCGTGGATCCGTGGGTCAGATGCACCATCATTAGTGGACTGAAGCATTGCGAATTAGGCACCAAATAAAACCCGGTTGAAGCCACATAAAATTTGCATCTAAAGCGAAATAAAATTGGAAACAAGCGATATTTTCGTAATGCATAAAAAGTTGTTGCAACTCTTGCAATTGGTGTTTATCATCACCAGTAATCAAATGCGAATTGGTAGTTATCCGGGTTCTACTGCGAATTATTCTCTTGGATTCGGCGAGGCGTTTTTGACGTCTTGCCAAACCAAAACGCCGACCGATGGCAGTGTGCTACTTTCGTGTGCGGGGCATTCGATTAAATGTGCGTACTCGCGCAGTTTGCATGCGTGGCGCTTTGGCCGCGTGCTGCATTATGTATTCCAAATTATGCTCCCTGGAATTGGAACGCTTATCATACGGGCCATGCGGCAATCCATTGCCAAAAAATCGGAGGAAAGCTTTTCTCCCTTTCAATCCATCGTTGCCCTTGAGTATTGGCTATCCAAGGTTGGCGATAGTGATTCACAAAAGGTCGATGTGGCAAGCGGACATGTGGACAAAATTATTAGTACGAATAAAAATTTTATGCTTATGCAGTCCGGGTCCGAAAGCGCAACTCGCGCCAAAACCTGGCCCCATGGATTTTCTATAGAAATTCAAGAAAACGGTCTAGCATTTGCATCCGAGTGGAGGACGTTTTTTGCGCGAAATAAAGAATTTTTCGAAACTCAAGACGTGAATTCGTTAGAAGGAAATTCTGTCGGCATTTGCGAGGAAAACAACGAAGAAATGACCAGGCTCATAAAAGGCGTATCCGTGGAAGTAATTGCCGCAGCTTTGTGTCATTTCGCTGCCGATGGCATGCCTGATGAAGCGAAAACATTACTCGAAAATTTGGAGCCAAATTGCACCTTTGGTGTTTTTAAATTACTTACTCAGAACCAATGGCGTGCGATAGTGGAAAGTTGCCACATCGATATTGAGTTGCTTTTATCTAGCTCCCGGCAAACACTAAATATGCCTGATTTGGTGAAATTTTTAGAGACCGGTATCAACAAGAATGATGCGGCGAAATTTTTAATGGGCTTGCGTTTTAGTGCAGTTGAGCGGCTAGAAATTTGGAACAAAATTTCCGAAGCGCAAAAGAAGCAGATAGCAGAATTCATTACAAAAGAGGCTATTGCAGAACTTATTACAAGCGAGCTGGGTTTGGAGCAAAATACACAGTTTATTTTAGATATCGTCGCACTGCGCAATTCTCCGGAATTTACCATGGCCGTTTCGGAGGTTCTCGATGAGAATATGACACAAACTTTGTGGGAAGGCCTGTCGCAGCGGTCGCCGAAACTTGTTGAAAAAATGGCAAATCTGGTGTTCCCAGGAGTAAAAAATGTAATTTGGAAATGGCACGTACCGGCGGACACATCCGTCCCGGTTGATAGCGCTAAGTTCGAACGAATATTGCAAACCGACGACATCGAAGATTGCTTTAAATCATTGGATTTTAGCACGTTGAGCGTGCAAGCCTGTGCGGATATGATTATAGCCAAAAAGCGTGAATGCGAAATTTTCAAAGCGGTCGCAAATGCGCCAACCGAATGGGGATATGAATTACTAGATGAAGTACTTTTAAAATTTATAAAACATAATAAGATAAGCGATGCCTCAGCGGATTTTCTTCTATCCATGGGAAATGATGCAGCACAATACGTTGCATGGGCATATCAACGTGGGGTCAAATGCGTTGCCAGACTTTTTGATCCAGTCGGGTTGTATGTGGATGAAAAAAAAAGTGGTCTCATACGAAGTATAAACTGTGGTGTGTTAAAATTATTTTTACCGGATGTTGCTGTGCTCGCCACATTTTTACACGCCAGATCGGGAATCGCATACGCTGAAGGAGTCCGCGCGTTATTGGGCGCGCAAACGGGCCACGAAGGATTTGCGGCTTATGCAGCGCGCGAAACCGTCCTAGAAAGCCTAAGGCGAATGTATGCCTCAGTCTCCGAGGAATATAAAAAAGAAATTATTCTTAAGGTGGTATCCGAATATGACGCGGATCTTTTAGCGGAAGCATTCGGAGCGATTGATGATGACGAATTGATTGATGTCTATATTGCGAACATGGTCCAAAAATAAGAAAATGCGACTTTCAAAAGTTTTTTAGCAGCGGTACAAAACGCTTAAAGACAGAGCCGAAAAATTTTATACTAGCATTTAATAAAGTGTGCGATAAAATTAATATTTATGAGCAACATCAACGGATTCTTTGTTCCGCATCACGTATCTATGCCACGTAATACTAGCGTGCTGACCGAGAGTACCGAACATGCTGCAGCAAGTCACGTCCGCTCAGGGTCGCAGCACGCTGGCAAGCTTGCAGCGATTACGATCAATAGGCATGCTGAAATATATGCAATGGCCATTGGCAAGAAGTTTGCCGACAACCCGGAAAAAACAAAGATTCGGCAACGCAATATGGCAGCTATGTCAGCGGAGATCAGAGAAGGGGTAAAAACGAAATCTTTGCAAGAATTTACGCCGGGATGGGCAATCATCGGTAATAAGCCAGGTGGTGTCGAGGGAGGTTTTACGGTTCGCCGTGTTTACACCGATGACATGTCGGAGTTTTTTTTAAGAAGTCCGGAAGGATTTAAGCAGCTTCAGAAGATGTCCAATGAAAATGATGTACTCCTTCCCGCGGAGCTTAGGGCCAAAAATTTAGGCGACAAATCCTTGCTTGACGCGCTTCTGGGCCTCTCAAAGGACCAACAGTGCCAAGTGGCGTTCATGACTATGGAGTTAACTCCGGCCTACCAAAAGAGCTACATGGTTAAAGTTGTTTTCGGGAAAGATGATGTCGAAAGTAGTGGAACCGTATTTTGTAAACCAAACCCCAAGGGGAGGCTTCACCGTATGTTTACAAAGCGCTCATCTAAGGATATAAATAAGGAAGTTTTGCAAGAATTTGCTGCACTACAAGTTGCCCGCACGCTTTCCCCGGAGTTGGCTCCGGAAGCGCTTTTGGGGAAAATACAAACCGACGGGCATGGAGAACGTTTTTTTCTGATGACGGAGATGGCCGGGAGTGGCGATGCAAGTGCTTCATTCAAAACGCTCGGCAGCGCCGAAGTTGCGAAAAATACGGTTGATGAAAGGTTTGCCGGCTTATCCTATGCGCTCACCGTTGGACTGCTTGGCGACCGGGATGCAAATAAAGATGGGAATGTTGGCCTACTAACTCGAAGCGGTTGCGCGGCAAAGCCTTTTCTTTTTGATTTGGGACATCCGGATCCCAACGGCTATGAACTGGATGTAAACACGCTCCTTCCCAAGCGGACTTCCGAGGGAAGCACGGGATTTTACCTCGGGAAACTCAACAAAAGTGATATTCTTGATGCACCAAGTCGTGAAAAATATCTTCGCGAGCTCCTTAGTAAGCGTCACGACATTGAATCGACAATGAATCAGGCAATTGCGCAGCTTCCGCCCGATTCCGCAGAGGTTGAAGTACTTAAAAGTATGAACAATGCATTTATGAAAAGAATGGATTACCTTACTAGAATTTTGCATAATTCAGCTCCCGATGCCGCGCAATCGCACACAATTGATGCTAAGCGGCGAGGGAGCCATGCCATTAGGGTTTTTGCGCGTCGCTCCAGTAAAAGACCCGATTTAAAGTGAGTCCAGCGGCCGGTGCCGCCTGGAAATTTCCAGTACCGGAATTTAGCGCTGTGATTAGGTCGTCCAGACTTCTCGTTTCGCGGCCAATATCCACGAGGGCACCTACCATTCGGCGGACCATCTTATACAGATATCCCTCCCCCTCCGTGATATATGTAATTTTTTTCCCGCATCGGCGCAGTTCTGATCGATAAATTGTACGAATGAATGTTTCCTCGTGTTCCTCGCCTCGCTTTTTTGCGAAGGCCTGAAAGGAGTGCTTTCCGCGAAAGAGATGTGCTGCCGCAGCCATTGCCGCCAAATCGGGTGCGGCGGACCTCAAATTCCAACAATAGCGATGGGAAAATGGATCCGCAAAACCTAGATACAATCTATAGATATAGCATTTCCCAGCGGCGGAAAATCGGGCATGAAATGATCCATCAACACGTTGGATATGCCGAATTTGAATTGTCCGCGGAAATCCACAGCGTAGCGCGCGAAATAATTTATCCGCCCCATGTGGCCAATTACCATCGAAATGAAAAACTTGCCCTCGGGCATGCACGCCCGCATCCGTACGCCCGGCCCCATGGACGCGGATGCGTTCATTGAACACCTCTGATAGACGCCTTTCAATGAAGTCTTGGATTGTGTTGCCTCCAATCTGACTTTGCCAGCCATTGTAGTCCGTTCCATCGTAAGCACATAGGCATTTCCAGCGACATAAGCCTTCCATCCACAAAAAAGTCCATTTTTTCGCGTGAAAATTCCAGGCATATTAACCCTCTATCGCAAAAATGTTTTGATAAATATAGCTCATTGCGCATAGAAGACATGAATATGTTACAGCGTGCCGATTTTGCGCGAGGGTCTGACGCGCATGCACAATATTATCGCGGTAAGTCTCACCCGGCAGCCAATCCACCGCCCAGGATGGGGTGGCGCACGGTGGTGTATCCCCGTGAATTGTGGCAATTTATATGCTACATTTTTTATATGTTCGGCGGTGATCGGCGTAGGTCCGCCGATTCAAGTGCGCCGGTAGATGGCTAGCCCTACGGTCGAATCGCACGAAGCAAACTTTAGTAGTGGGCAGTGTGGGTCAAACGATTTGAGTACACCGGTAGATGCCAGTCCTATAGGTGAGATGCATGAGGCAGACTTGGAACAATCTGGAATAATTTATGAATCAACTGCATTACCTTTGTCGCTTCCCCGCCTTGGGAGCACAAAGCCTTCTGGAGGATTTATGATAAATTTTCCATGCGATCCAGGCGATGGTAGTGTAACGTGGCGGAAGGAGCAGACCGACGCACTTTTAAATGTTGTTAGCATGCTTCCGAAGGATGATGACGCTGCGGTAGATGCAACATGTAGAATGCTGGTATGGTCCGTTTATACGTGTGGGCTTCATGCTAAAAAATGGTTTTCGCTATTACTGTTTTTTACGAGTGTTCATGCTCCAGATCCTTGGGCTAGGGGCGTTATTGTGAAAATGTTTGAAATAGCTAGAGGGCCAGAGTTTTCCACGTCGGAGGAGATGGCAGAACGTCGTGCAGTCGCGGAAATGCAATTGGAGATTGAAAGTTTGCAAAAAAAGCAAAGAGAAATGGCGGAAGAGCATAGAGCAAGAATGGAAATGTTGGCCATTGAAATGGATAAAGCTAAACAAGGTGTTTTTGGGAAAATGCTATCTTTTTTCACAGGCAGCTGATTGGCGTAATTCGGCGAATAATGTCGGAATTCATGGAGCTGCTTTTGAAGGGAGCGGCGACGTATGGGCCGCCAATGTATGGAAAATTTCAACAAACGTTCAAAAAATTTGGTTCGGAGAGTTTCTTATTTTGGCTTCTTTTGGGGCAACGTTTGCGGTCTGAATTCTGACAATAAACTTTAGCTTTTGAGTTTGTCCATCGAGGTAAGACACAAATAACCACAATCCGAGTAAGAAATCTTACTTATAGTTAGCATGTTCGACGGTACGTCTTGAGGTTACCGCGCTTCTATGCTTTTCCCCCCAGCCAACAGAACTAGGTCTGAAAAATGGAGCGAAATCGCCGCGCGATTGCGAGTTGTGTTTAATAAATGCGTAGCCTCTGGATAGTTTTGGCGAGGCAATTTAGTAACCTGCGTTGATATTTTGCCGATCATCCCAAGAATTTATTTTTTTCAGCAAGTTTCAGCGATTCGCGGCTACCAGAGAGCTCGGCCCAAATTTCCCGATAGGCAAATTCTGAAAAATGTGATTAACTCCCAGTTGCGGCCACATCTGACGGTTCTATTGGCCGCAAGTAGTAGTGTCGGCCAATCCACTGGGCCAGACCACCGAAAAAAAGGCCAATAGCAGCTGCCACGACCGACAAACAAATGCCCTGCCAGGGAATGCTAAACCCAACGCACCTTGTAATTAAAAAACCGAGAAAAGTACAAAAAGCAGCAAATCCAGTGGCAATTCCGCCATCCGCCACCTTGGCTAAAGCAACGCGCAGTAACGGTTCCGGTAATGGCGGAATTCTGTAGGAAATAAAAAGACCATCATCCGCGGTAATGCGGCACACCGTCATTTCGCGTCCATTCGACTCTCGCCGCAAAATTTGCTCCATCAACGGGATAAACTCTCGCCGTCGCAAAAGAAAAGTGGGTACCCCGCTGTTCAAGCCGAGTGACGCAATAACAATCCTCTCCCCCTCGTTATCCTTAACCGTTATCCCGGGAGCTTCTTCTAAATCCTTCGAAGGGGAACCTTCAGCTGCCTTAAAAACACCAGCGATTACAACGCCGTCAGGTCCATAGCAAACCATCGGACCAGTAATAGAATCAGTCACACTTGCAATATTAAATCTATCAGGTTGCGCAATCCCCCACTCATTTAATAAGCTATCCGCCAATAGAGCGCGACGAACACTCACATTAATCACAACTCAATTAGTTTCGTGTGCCTTCGGGGGGAAAAATACAATTAAAAGCTTTGTCGCAAATTAAGAACATTATTAAAAATTTTGGAAAAACGCTAAAACAGCACAACTTTTCCAATTTTTTCGCCGTAGTAAATTCGAAGTAAGTTTCAAAAATTGTTTTGCGTGACTTTTGTGCCGCAGATAAATAAATGCGCTATGGGATATGCAAGGGCGCCTTCGGCTGTACACATTGTTTACGATCCTGATTGGATGGCGAAGGTGGGTGGTGGTAGTATTGATGGTGCTACAACGAAAGCGACCATGGGATTTTGCGGTTATAAAATGTCTGTTCCGGAAGTTTCAAATTCGTGGGTGGCGGAGCTTGTCAGAGTTTTTGGCGATCGCGCACTCAGAAATGGTTCTTTGGCAGTAGTTAAGTGTAATGTGGTTTATCCTATTGTATTTATTAAAAAGAGCAGCAGTGAATAATAGATTGCATTTGTTTTGTTGGCAATTGCAATTCGAAGACGCGGAGGATTCCGTTTGCCGTTGCAATTTCCAGGGCTCCGTTGTAGGTTCCGAGTATGGTTCCCGCTGGGGCTTTTGAGTTGTCTTGACTCCATTCGGTGTGGCCAACTTTGGTAAGTTCCCCCTTGTGTGTAAAAAAGCTTCCAGGCCAGGGTGTGTGGGCACGAATTTGGGCCTCCAGTTCCCTGGCCGGTTTCTTAAAATCCAGAAGTCCGTCGGATTTTTGAATCAATTTTGTAAAAGTGGCTTTTGCGTGATCTTGCTCCAGTGGTGTCAGTTTCCCACAAAGGATGTCCGCGAGATGTTTTTCCAGCGTTGCTTTGGCAGCCTGGGATACTTTTTCTCGAAGCGTGGGCGTGGTTTCCCGCGGGCCAATATTAACGGATGTGGCTGCATAAATTGGGCCAGCATCCATGGTGGGTACGAGCCTCATGAGTGATACGCCCGTTTGTGTTTTCCGTTGCAGAATGGCACTTTCAATGGGTGATGGACCGCGGAATTCCGGCAGAAGAGATGGGTGTAGATTAAAAAATCCAAAAGGAATGCCATCCAATAATGCCTTCGGAAGGATGCACCCGTAGGCAAAGACAATGCCGGCATCTGCCCCTAATGTATGCATCCACGGAAAAATTTCCTCTTTTGGGTGTTCCGGTTGTAGCAGTGGAATGTTATTTTCGCGCGCCCAGGCGGTGATGGGATTAGCTTGCAATCGGAGGCCACGTCCGTGCTTTTTATCCAAACCACTCACAATGCCGACGAGGCGAAATGCCGAGCCGGCATTGTTGAAAAGCCACTGCAGCACCCGTAGGCCTATGCCATCGGATCCCAGATAAACCAATTTTTTAGGAGCACCAACCAAAACCAAAAATTCTCATCCAATTCATCGATTTTGCCAAGGAAAGATGTTCAAACTTTTTAGACTACAGAAGCAAAAATGCAGAACCGAGGATGATCGTTGGCGGGATGGCAGCAGCCAATAAACCAAGGGGAGAAACGCCACTGGGGAAAAATTTTTGCAAAATGGATTGGCCCGCGGGGTTTGGCGCATTGGCAATTACCGTGAGACCACCACCACTGAGAGCACCTGCGGCAATGGCATACTGCAACGCACGGTTACCGGAAAATTCCGGAACCAGTGATGTCAAATAGGTGATGGCAGCATTATCGTTGAACGTGCTCAAGGCCATGGATCCGAAAAATAACCAAAGGCGAGACATTCGCTCCAACACCGGTGCGATCCACCATTCTTGCAGCCCGCCATGCGTCACGAGTCCGGCGAGGAAAAATCCAACAAAAATGGGCTCCCGTAGGGCAACGCGGTATTGAAAATGCGCCGTGGCCTGGATGAACGCCAGAAAAATGAGAAACGTGTACCAAAATGTCTGTGGCGAATGAAGATTGCCTACGCTCCAGGCTATGAATAAAATATGCACCATTGTAACCCAAAATGGGACCTCGGGCGCAGGCGGCCCTGCGGGGCTTGGCGCATCACGCCGCAAGGCCTCCGCCTTGGCGTTTAGCAGCAGCAATTCCCGGCGAAAAATGCAAGCGTACAAAAGTGTATTAAGTCCAATGCCAATCATGGCACGCCACCCGAAATGCGTGAATACAAAGGTCAGATCCCAATGCCATTTTTCGGCAACGATGAGTATCGGCGGAGCGGCAAAGTGTGTCAGCGTCCCGCCAACGGAAACATTTACAAAAAGTAGTCCAAGGGTTGCATAGGAAAGTGCCGCGGATGGCGAAAGTGGATAAAATTTTTGCGCAAGAAGTATGGCCGCGATGGTAATTGCCGCCGGTTCGGTAATAAAGGACCCCAGCAGAGGAGCGACGGAAAGAATCGTCATCCACCACGCCGATGTACTTGCATGCCCAATCTGCGCCACAAGTCCGAGGATACGCTCAGCAAATGCAAGAATTGGTTTACTCGCTGCCATGGTCATTATTACCACCACGAACATGGCTTCCACATATGATACCCGGTGGGACACGTAGAAGCAGAAATCATCCCATCCATAGCGTATGGTAATGACGACGGCCACGGGAATGATCCAAATGCCAAAAATGGCTTCAATTTCTCCGAAAAAATGACACAGCGTTGCCGGGAATGAGACCGGAGTTTCTGCAGCATTTCCTGAGCCAGATGTATTCACCGAAAGACGGAACTCATGCCGCTCTTTTAGCCGCTGGGATAAGCGTAAAAACTTTGGTGCTAGGAAGGTGTGGATAATTGCACAAAAAAAGAGGGTGGTTACAATCGCATTCATCGGCGCATATGACACGCGCACGCGCAAAATTTCCCATAATGTAAGTGGCCGATTCAAATTCCGCATCAATTGATTTTCGCATTTCTGATAAGTTTCCAGGAGGATTGGAAACTCCACGCCGGCCGGCCGCGGAACAACGGATTCGCCATGTGACTCAAGGGAAAACAAAGCAGCAAAAATGAAGACCACACAGGCCGGGAGCCACCGGAACATGCCTTATAGTCTGTTGCGTAAATAACTTCTGTCAACCGCCGGTGACGAGTTTTGCACGGCAATGCAATGTTTCGCGCAATGGGTAATATTCATTTATTTTTAGTACTCCTTGCAAAATTTCAACCTTGGAAAAGTATGATGACAATTTAATCCACGCCAATCATGGGCAACGGTACGGTTCAACAGGAAAATTTGTGGGGCGGTGTAAGGAATGATTTCAGCGATGAAAAATTATTCCGGCACATTCCATTGGCCATGCGCATGCGGCCGAAAAAATTGTCGGATGTGATTGGGCAAGAACATCTTCTTGGGCCAAAGTGTTTCCTGCCGAGGATGATTCGGCAGGATAATTTTGGAAACATCATTCTCTTCGGGCCTCCCGGGTGTGGCAAAACATCCCTCGCCGAGGTGATTGCCAACGAAACCAACAGCCAATTTGTGGCCATTAATGCGGTCATGTCAAATGTAGCCGAATTGCGCCGCATTCTCCAAGAGGCCCGCGGTGCCGACCGGTCGCCCATTTTGTTCATTGACGAAATTCACCGGTTTAACCGTGCGCAGCAAGACTTGCTTCTCCCGGATGTCGAACTGGGAACCATTCGCCTCATTGGTGCAACAACACATACACCAGCGGTTTATATCATTTCTCCATTGCTAAGCCGAAGTCACCTATTTCAATTGGAGCCAATTAAAGAAGACGTAATTAGAAATTATCTACTGCGGGCACTGCAAGACAAAACAATAGGCTTGGGTAGCAGCGGCTGCAACCTGGATAATGATGTATTGGATATTTTGGCCCAAAGCTGTGACGGAGATCTTCGGCGGGCGCTCAATCACTTGGAGACGCTTGTCATGGGGGTGGCCACCGGAACCAGAATCACTTGCTCCCATTTGGAAACCTTTGCCACCGAACGACATGTCCGCTACGACCGCGATGAGTCCGAGCACCACGCGACAATTTCCGCATATATTAAAAGCATGCGCGGTTGCGACCCAAATGCTGCTCTCTATTGGCTGGCAAAATTGCTGGAAGGCGGCGAAGATCCACGCTTTATTGCCCGCAGGCTTGTTATATTTGCCTCCGAAGACATTGGCCTTGCCGATTCCCGCGCCCTACCGCTGGCAACGGCTTGTTACGCCGCCTGCGAAACAATTGGTATGCCTGAGTGTGCCATCAATCTGGGACATGTAACGGTATTTATGGCATTGGCGCAAAAAAGCAATTCGACGTATTTGGCGCTCAACGGTGCTCGCGAAGAAATTCGTACGCATCCTATGCAGTCCGTTCCGAATTATTTGCGCAATCAGCCAAAATCCATGGCCAAACGGTTAAACACGGAGCCATATCTTTACGCCCATGATTATCCGGGAAATGTCACTGGCCAGGCATACATGGTCGAGCCTAAAATATTTTATTACCCTAAGGCTTCCGGTGACGAAATCGAGTTGAATGCACCAAGGAAAACAATTTATTGATCGGGAGCGCGATGAAAATTTTTCAAACAAATGCGCTATTTCGGGTGTGCTTCAAAAAGATCCCGTGGGATTAATTTTTCGCGTAATTCCCAATCATCATCCGTGCTAAAAAGATCAGCGGAAATGACCTGTTGAGTTGTTTCCACCTGCGGCTCCAATTCGTCAAGCACTTCTGGATCTGGTTCGTCAAACACCTCTGGCTCAAATTCGTCAAAAATTTCTTGTTCCAGTCCGAGCTCTAATTCGCTAAACACTTCTTGCTCCGATTTGCCAGCCATTTCTAATTCCGAATCGTTACGTATTTCGGAATCCAGTTCGATGCGCTTTCCCAGGTCCGATTCATCACATGCCTCTGATTTAGGCGCATCACATACTTTTGCTTTTGGTTCGTCAAACGCTTTTAATTCTGGGTTTTCACACACTTCTGGGCTCGGCTCGTCGAGTGTTTCCAGCTTCGGTTCATCAAGTGTTTCCAATTCCGATTTGTCGCGCACTTCTGGTCTTAATTCCATACATCTTTCCATGTCTAATCCGCCGTGCGCTTCCGATTTGAGTTCGCTGCATATTTCCAGCTCAAGTTTGCTAGCGGTTTCTAATTCCAATTCAACACACGTTTCCGAAATCAGTTCACTGCACTTTTCTGATTCTGGGCCGATACACATCTCTGGGAGATTACTGCAATCGGCTTCTGAAATTTTCACCTCCTGTAGCTCCGGCCTGCTTGGCATTGCATAATGACAAATTATTTGTTGTACGTCATTATTTGAAATTGTGACTTCAGCATCAGGAGGGCGAGGTTTGGGCATTTCTTGTGCCAATATGGAAAAATTTTCGTGCACTTCCGTGGATATTGGCGCTTCAGGTTCTTGCTCAAGTGTCTTTTCGACATCATCCGCTAGGATTTCAACTGAAATTTCCCCAGCGTCCGGCAACCGGAAATCGGCCGATTGCATGTTGCGGAATTGTTCAATTTCTATATGCGTATTTTGTCTTTCATTGTATGTTTCATATCGCTCATCTATATTCTGCATCAACGGCGGCGAATCTTCGGTGGGAATTGTTGATTTTTGTGGTCCGCATAAAAAATTTAATGCCGCGAAATTTTCTGCCCAGGTTGTGAAATTAAGCAATTTTTGATTTCCAATAATCCTGGAAGCAAGTGCTGCGAAAGGAATAGTCAATACCACAAGTGGATACGTTGCCACTTTGGCAATTAGTTTTATTGCCCCTACCAAAATGCCTTCATGGCTGTAGTGGCGGATGTTGTTGTTGGCATTACTTATTTTCATGCAAATAAACTATTCGCGGCGAATGATTTGTCAATAATTTTCCAGTTTCTAATCATTATTTGCGCACAAGCCGCATTTATTAAATGTATTGTTTTAGGTTTGGCAAATGACTTCGTCCGCATTCGCCATGCCATCAAAATGAAGCCGCAGAACATCTAATGCGCAAAAAACTGCTTTGGATGAAAAACGCGGGGGAATCCATTTAGCGATAGGTCAAAATTAGGCCCTCAATGAGCTTTGACCAGCCATCAACGAGGACGAAAAGCATGAGTTTGAATGGCAGTGAAATGGTCATGGGCGACATCATCATCATGCCAAGCGCCATGAGAATGTTCGAAACCACAATATCCACAGTAATGAATGGCAAGAAGAGAAGCACGCCGATTTGAAATGCGGTGGTCAACTCGCTAACTGTAAATGCGGGGATAAGGATTAAGAAGTCATTTGGACTCATCCTCGAAGCATCTTCTGCCGGCCAAATGCGCCGTGCCATTTGAAGGAAAAATGTGCGATCATTGACGGTGGTGTGCCGATAAAGGAATTGCTTCAGCGGTTCCCCCACACTGGTAAGAAATTGCGGCAATTCCTGCGTGTTTTGCAGGGAAAAATTTGACTCAAGGGCAACAGTTGCGGTCTTTTTTGCAACGGGGGCCATGATATACATAGTAACGATGAGCGCCAAACCGTTCAGTACAAGATTTGGTGGGACCTGCTGTGTTCCCAATGCATTACGCACGAGACCCAAAACGATCACCAACTTAACGAACGATGTGACCATGAGGAGAAAAAACGGCGCTACCCCAAGGAGCGTCAAAACCAAGATGACCGTAATAGGGTCATAGGTGAAAAAGGACGTACCCATTCGCTCCCCCGCAGCTATTGTGGTACTGCGTCTACGGAACTCCCGCGCAGTTCTTCAATTTGCACGCCAAGGCGGCCTTCCACTTTCACCAGGCGCCCACGCCCAATTAAGTGTCCATTCGCTCGAATGTTTACCACCTCATCCACGGGCCGGTTTGTAGTTAGCGTGTAGCCCTCTTTCATGCCCTCCAATTCCTTGAGCGTCAATGTGACATCGCCCACATCGAAGGTCAATTGAACTTCAATTTCTCCCACGTTTATATTTCCCGTCGCCATACGTTGCGAAGCAACAAATTGTGCTTCTTTGCGCAATTGTCCCGCTTTTTCTACAAGAGGTCGCCAACCAGCGGTTATTTTTTCCGCGGCCGCTTCCACTTCCGCGGCCGCGGCCGGATCCGTTATTTCCGTGTCTTCCGGAAATTCTTCAGCAATTTCCTCCTCTCCCGCATTATCTCCACCGGAACCTTCGGGCGTTGAATCGTCCACCGCTGACTCCGCGGCGGCTTCCGCTTCTTCCTTAACATCGGAATTTTCAGTCACCTCATCTTCTTCCGGGCTGTCGGGCTCGGATTTTTTCTCTGAAGCCGCCTTTCCGTTCGTGGTAGCCGGCTCTGACAATTTAGATGATTCCGGAGTAAGGGATTCCGAATTTTTATCACCACCCGTTTCCACCGCTTCCTCTTTCGGGGTAATATTTTTGGATTTTGGATTCATGTTCGATGCCTTTGTTTGTGCCCATTAGAAAGTACTACGCAGATGCTCCGCTGATGCCCGCAATGGTTAGTTTATCGCCATTTCCAACACACGCAAATTCATAGGGACTAAGTCCAAGAAGCCGCGTTTGCTTTGCCTCAATGGCAGACGTATTATCCAACAGAATTACATCGCCAAGCTGTAGGGAGAAAAGGTCTTCGCGGGAAATCGTTGTCTCGGCGACACGATTTTCACAGCGGAATGGCATGGGAAATGTTCGAAAAATGACAGCCGGTACCCGTTGAATGAACTTTCCAATTTCTTCCGCCATTGGTAGGCTCACCGTTATTTTGGCAGAGAGCAACAGTGCAACCTCTTTTCCCTCGTGGGGGTCACCGTTGTGCAATCGAACCAAAACGGAAAACTTAGGTTCCAATGAATTTTGTGACATTTCCTCCAGTCGCATGCTCACCTTTGTGGACAACAGCGCTGATAAACGATCCAACAACGGCGAAAGCAGGGAGTTAAGTAGCATGCCTTGCACGGGCGCCGGGTACGAACCAATGGAAAATTTGGAAAGTTCTGGTGCAAAAGCAGATAAATCGTCTAAGCTTTCAAGAAAAACCCGTATAATGCCTTTGTCGCAGGAAAGAATAATTGGGATTCGCCCGCCGGAAGACTCGGACAGATCTTGAGATAAATTGACGAAAAATTTACTTTCCCTTAGTTGAAAACTGATCTTTCGCGCAGTGTGAAAAAATAAATTTTCCAGCGCAATCATTCGCGGATCTGCCGTTTTTCCTACTAGCACCTCCAATGCGACTGGAGTGCCACGGCAACCGTATTTGTGATCTAAATTTACACGATCCGAGTCGGAAAGGAGTCTAAGCGGATATGATGATTCATTGGCTGGAGGCGGTTGGAAATTTTTTATTTCCATATCTTTCACGGGTAATGCTTCCCTTCCGGAGGCAATATGCTCCGAAATTTCTTCTGCCGAAGACGACTTTATCTGCAGCATTGTCGACTCCACGCCAACTGCATCAACTGAAATAGCGGTTGATTTGGTGCTCCTTCGCGCTTTCTTTACCAAAAGCCCGTCTTCCATTTTGGTGCGGGTACTTTTCTTTTGCAGCACGGTGCCCGCCTCTTCCGCCATATCCTCCGACTCCATTTCGCCGTCCTGTTGACTTCTTTTAGCCAAAACAAATCCCCCTAGCCGTATTAAGAAGTGAAAGTTGCGACTGATCAACGACAAAGTTACCTTCAGGCATTCCCGGCCGCACTTTTCCGTGTGACTCGCCCGTGGCGCTGTATTCGCCGCCCCATGGAATCCGTCTCTTCCTCATCATCGCTGGCCAAAAATCCAGCATACCCTCGTGAGCGACCATGATTGGTGTCACCTTCTTCCCGCAAGGACGTGCTAATTTTAACATCTTTGCTGTCCGTCTTTTCCAAGAGTGCCTGTCGTAATGTTTCCTGATTAAGTTTAACTATTGTTGCCATATCCTCGTTCAATGAGGAAAAACTAACGTGCAAAGCGTCTCCATCGCGGAAAATGGACACATCCGCACCTTCCAGAAGACAGTCCTTCAGCGAAACGGTGATTTCCTGTTTTTCGTTAAGTATTGCATCGTGGATAAGTAGCACATTGACGACCTTTTGTGCCAAGTGACGCACTTCTGCGACCGGCGAATGAAAAATAATGGGATTCACTTGTGCCGTATTTGCCTCAATCAAAGGAATCCCAGTTTCCAAAATTATACTTGGATTTGGATCTGATTCCGAGTCCGCCTTTTCATTTACTCGGCCTTTTTGTAGATTGACCTCGCGGGAAAGCGAATCCTTTTCAAAGGAGTTTTCGGGCATAAATGCCGCCGCCAGCCTCCGCAGCGCCGATCGATCACCGTCCCTGCGGTTGAACGCGTCGCTGAAGCGCTTCAAGTCCTGATCTTGTACTAGCGAATGGCCCGAGTCTAATCGTTGCCCCACACCCATGTCGCGATTCGCTTGTGGATTATCCACATGACTTATAGATTCTTGCATTTTTTTCTCCTAAAAAGCTACCAATTCCTCCACCGGCTCATCCGAAGGGTCCCGCTGACCACTGGTACGTACCGATTCCTCTAATTCCTTGTCACTATTAAATTCTTCCAAAAGACGTTGTTCGGCAGTCCAATCCGTTTTATGGGCCTCTAATTTTTCCAAATTGCGATAGGCTTGCTGCACTTCATCCTGCTTTTGTTTCACCAAATCCTCCGCTTTCCGCACGTCTTCTTTGGCGTCTTCCACACGTTTAATGTAATCGACGGTTTTAGCGCGCAAAATTCTAATATTTGCCGATAATTCGTCAACCGCTCCTTTGCGCACCGCCTTTTTTAAAATTGCAGTATACTGGCGGTCCGTTTCCTCCTCGACCCATTTTTCGTATTCTTCCAACTCCTTCTGCCGCTGTTCCACAACTTTTTTAGCCTCTATCACCTGTTCCTTAGCTTTGAGGAGCTCCCTCTCCGCTCGATCCTTGCGCAATTCACGCACACGCATCAGATCTGCCAGAATATATTTCATAAAGGCCACCCAAGCAACCAAGATTTCTCATAACCCAACACATTGGCGTAATTTTTGCAACGTTTCATCGAATGTGTCCTTTTCCTGGAGCCCCTGACGTAAAAATCCATTAATTTCGTTGATGCGATCGATGGCCTCATCCGTTTCCTTGTCATTGCCACGCTTATATTCGCCAATGCGTAGTAGTAATTCCACTTCTTGATATTTGGATAAAAGTGTGCGCAACTTTCCAGCCGCCTGACGGTGCTCTTTGGAAATAATAGCGTTCATTACACGACTTACGCTGGCAAGCACGTCAATGGCCGGGTAATGGTTGGACGCCCCCAGTTTTCGCGAAAGAATGATATGCCCGTCGAGAATGGAACGAGTTTCATCCGCCACCGGCTCGGTCATGTCATCACCTTCCACGAGAATCGTGTAAAGCGCTGTAATGGAACCTCGTTCCGATTGCCCAGCCCGTTCCATGAGCTTTGGCAATGTGGCGAAAACGGATGGAGGAAATCCGCGCCGCGTTGGGGGTTCGCCAGCGGCAAGTCCGATCTCTCGGAGGGCACGGGCAAAACGGGTGACCGAATCCATGAGCAGGAGAACTTTTTTCCCCTGGTCGCGAAAATATTCGGCGACTGCCGTGGCAACGTAGCTCGCCTTTAACCGCTCCATGGGCGTACGATCGGACGTGGAAATGACCAAAACCGATCGCTTCATGCCTTCCTCCCCCAAATCTTTTTCGACAAATTCCCGTACCTCGCGGCCACGTTCCCCGATCAATGCTAGTACATTAATATCCGCTTCGGTTCCGCGGATGATTTGCCCCAATATGGTGCTTTTGCCGCCACCGGCTGCGGCAAAAATTCCCATGCGCTGTCCTTCGCCACAGGTGAGCAATCCATCCAAGGCACGTACGCCAAGAGATAAAGGTTTATCAATGGGTGCCCGCGTCAGCGGATTTGGAGGGCTCGCGTAAACGGGATAATATTTTTTAACTTTCAGTGGGCCTTTGGTTGCCGCATCCATTGGATTTCCAAGGCCATCTAGCGTGCGGCCAATCAATTCCTCGCCAACGGGCGCCATGTGCACCTTCCCGGTCGGAATTACTTCCGTTGCCGGGGAAATGCCAGCAAGTTCGCCGAGTGGCGTCAATAGTGCTGCCTGTTGAGCAAACCCCACCACCTCCGCCATGAGCTCGCCGTCTTCCCACGGCGTTTTCAATCGACATAGCTCGCCAATTTTAACGCCGGGGACCGAGGCCTTTATGATGGTTCCAACCACCTGTAGCACCCGACCCTTGACCTCGACAAGACTCGCATCGCGAATTTCTTCTTTTATCGCTTCTTCGACGAGGCTAAACGACTGCCGATCCATTTACGCATCGTAGAAATGCAAGATCTTTTTGGCAAGTTACTTTTTAACAGCCCGATCGCAAAAATGCTTTTTCTCATTCTCACACGGAGATGCCAATGGCTAAGCCTAAACTAATTTTTTACTTTATGAAACCAGTGTTATTTAGTAAACTGTTTTATGCTTTTACCTATATTGGACGTGTGGCCTAAATCTGTTGTCCAAGTCCATCCGGAGCCTGTACGCGCTAGCGAACTGCAAGCACTTTACAATCCAAGTTTTCAAACCGGACGTGCATTGTTTAATCTGTCTAAGGGAGTGCCGGCGCTTGGTATCGCCACAATTCTACTTGGCGGTATTGGTCCTGAGTTGGCCGCGATTGTGCTTGTGTGTACAATACTTACGGCTAGCGGCGTAGGCATCAGCGCCTTATTACTGATGTTCCATAGTCCCACCACATGCACGCGAGATAATGTACGAAAACTCTGCGACTACTGCCATACGCATCATCCGAACGAATTCGCGACGTTCCTCCGATTTTCGAAATTGTCGCAAATTGTAAAAGTTAACTGCGATTCAGTTGGCGGTGGCTCCAAGCAAGAACAAAAAGATTCTGCGGTTTTGAATTCACTTATTGCGTTTCTTAAATCCGATATATTCACTCCGACGGAGCGTGCCGAAGCCGCACGTCATACACGCGTATGTGGTGATTATGGATGCGATCGAATGCGCATCACCGCCAGCCCAACAGTCGTCGACGATCCCATAGACACTGGCGCAACAGAACCGGTTATCGAGTTGATTAAGGGAATTAAGTTTCAAAACGCATTATTTCATTCATACTATACAGGTGGACGTGGGGCCATTGTCCAGGCAACAGTCGATAAAACAGTGACTAGAGTTTTACAGCTTATCTCCGGACTGCCCGCTAATTTAGCGGTTGAAATTCTGAATTACAAATGCGAAAGTGGCAATCCCGATCGCGCTGCTTATTATCCCTCATTTGCTATGAGCGTTGTGCGATATTGCATAAATCCAGAAGTCGTTGAATTACTGCTTGCAACATTGCAAAAGTTACCAGAAGAGCAGCGCAACGAAATACTAACAAAAACCACTAGTTCTAGTGTTAGTCTTGCTAGATGTCTTACGCAAATTCCAGAAGGCATTCGAAAAAAATTTAAATTCTTAAATTAACGGCTAAAATCCCGGCGCAAATTGCTGAAAACTCGTTTTGCGGAGATCAAAAATGAGATGATTTTGAACCAAAAAAGCCACTGTGCAACATGCCAATAAAGCGATGGAAGACTTTTGAGATTCGCGTACAAAAACGCCCGCCGGACAAAGACAGCTTCGTCCGTAATCCTAACTTTCGCAAGTCTTTTGTCATTCTTTAATTGAACTACTAAATTTGCAATCGAGGTTTTTTAACGATCGCTATCGGGCAATCCCAGGCAATGTAACTGTGAATTCCGCTGAATTTCAAATCAATGACTTTTGGCAGCCGGGAGTTGTCTTTCACGAACCTTCATTGCCTCTTTTCCCACACGTTTGCGCAAGTAGTACAATTTTGCCCGCATGGTTACGCTGACGCGATCGATTTCAATTTTCTCCACGTAGGGCGAATGAATGGGAAAGACCTTTTCCACACCGACGCCAAAGGATATGCGTCGCACGGTAAAAGTCTCCGTCGCACCGGTCCCCTTCCGAGCAATCACAATCCCGGAAAAAATTTGAATGCGCTCCTTCTCGCCTTCTCTGATGCGTACATGCACCTTCACGCTGTCGCCGATTTTAAATCCATAGATTCGCTCCCCGCGGATTGAATCCTGCAAAATTTTTCTAATTTTCTCATTCACCGTCCTGCCCTCGTTTATAAAGCTGTTCGTTTTTGAATGAGCACCGCGACCCCGTCAAACCATTTTCCAGTGCAAGCGGATTGATTCGACTTTTACGGCTAATAGCGAATTACCCAACTATGGGCCATAAGGTCATGCAAACAGCGCCGATCCCGTCGGAGAAGCCCAATTAGAAAATTAATAAATAGAAACGGAAAAAAAAGCGTTAGGCATGTCGTCGAAACGGCCGTCCTTGTGCATAAGCGAAAGATGCCAATTGGTTCGGCGGATTGGGCATTTACGATACGCATGCGGAAAATCAACTTCCCCAGGGATGAGCCGCGAGTCAGGGTTTCCGAGAGAAAGAAATAAAGAAAAATCGATGCCATGATCACCCATTGAAAGGATCCGATCAGCTTAAGCAGTGCAAGACGTTGATCCTCCGACAAATTGACTAACACATCGGTAGATAGCCGTAATCCCGGAGCTTGTGCCGCTTGCAGCACCTGCAGCCCCGCGCCGTGATAGCGCGGCAAAATCCAAAGCTTCAGCAATGCCATGGCGCACATGCTGGCCAGTACCACGTCCATTACATAAGCAACAATGCGAGCAAAAGTTCCCTTTCGGCTTTCAATTACCATCCTCTGAGAAAATCTACCGGTACCCACGGAGCTGTAAAGCTGGATTTTCGCCAGAGTTACGTATCACATTGCGACAGCACATATTCGCCGAGTAACGTATTAACGCTTTTGAATTCACTGAATATTTGCGGATAACGTATTTGATACATGAAAATTTCCGATACGGTCGCCCATGCGGATATAGGTTTCTAAATTCTTTTCGCTTGTCCGTTGAATATCCATACACGGTGTAAATGTGCCAGGTGTAAAAATAAGAATGACCGTTGATCCACCAAAGGAAAAAAAACCCTTTTCGGTACCTTTTTTTACATATCGGTATGGGACATGGGTTTGGTAAATGCTTCCGACGAACATGGCACCCACTTCGAGCATAAGCATTTCTCCAGCGGAAGTTATTATACGCGTTAGCATGCGCCTATTTTTTGCAAAAATCGACATGTGCCTCAGCGCAAATGGATGCACCGAATACAACCGTTTGCCCATGTGCTGCGGCTTACTTGGAATTCCATCGCAGGGGAAATGAAAACGATGATAATCCATCGGGCATAGGCGTGCAATGAGAGCGCTGCCACCCTGAAATTTTTGGACAAGTTTTTCGCCGCCAATAAGTTTTTCAAAACGAATTTGCCGCCCTTTTATGCAAATTTTCCGCCGTGCTTCCAGATTGGGGATAAAAAAGTAACGACCGTCGCATGGAGCTGTAACAATGTTTCTTCCTTTGCTAACGGGACGAGCTTCCGATTTAAGCCGACGGCAGAAAAATTCATTAAATGATTCAAATTGGATAATTTCTGACTGGATTTCCTCACGCGGAATCACGTAGCGTTCGATGAATGGACTAATCTTTTTGGCGCTTATTGGGCGATTGGCGTACCAGCCGGCAATGTTCGAAAAAATGGGGCGACTGAAGATGAGTCGCTGTAGCAGACGGCCCAAAACTGTCCCATAGGCCATGCGGATGAACCACTCACCGCATACGGGCTCCGTTTCAATTCTGCCGGTATAGCGATTATAAAATTGGACCCCTTTGCTCATGTATTTGATAAGACGAATTTTCCCAATGGAGTTTTTAGGCAAATGCAAAATAGCCCTGATTTACGCAAAGTTTCTGAAAAAATGTGAAGCCTTTGTCAATAACACTACTCACAAGAGTTGGTCCGCTTACATGCCCACATGCCAGACGCACTCGTTATTTATGCAATCAACAACTGCCCCGTTCGCAAATTTTCATCGGAAATTTTGCGGACGGGGTAAAGATTTTTAAGAGTTGCGTTTTCGCGATTTGCGCACCTAAAGAACGTCGCAAAAAATACTTGCACTTCGGCCATAGAATCAAACACCGTCGCCGACAATATGGGCACAATTAGGCTTAGATGGCAGCATGCCGTTGGCGCTGACGTGGATGCGGGATCATCTGGTGCACACAAGTTTGCAAATACGAACCCGACATCGCCGCCATCGAATGCCATCGTGCCCCAAATGGTAGGCCAGCGAAGATTTCCAATTGGCACTTACAAGGTGTACGATAATTTGTTTGAACATTTCCCATATTTGCCGAATAGAACAGTTTTAATGCTTAATGCAGTGTTTCCTGAAGGAGCGGGCAATATGAGGACGTTGGTTACCGATCCCTGGCGCATTATTTCCGGTGTGGAGTCGCTCGAAGAGAAACCTTTCACGCGAGTATCCAATGCCGTCAACTATTGGATGGGATTGCCGGAAGGGATAGATTTGGAAAAATGGAAGCTTTGTATACGGTTGTGGCTTATATGCATGCGCACAATGTGTGAGAATAATCCACGGGACGATGTTGTTACCTTGAATGTGTCACTTGTTCGCTTGTTAATAGCAGCCCTTTCCAGTTCGGATTCTGAAGGATTTGAGGCCCTTCGCACGATGGATGATGCCCTAACGGATTGGGGCGAATATGTTTTCGACATGTTTCAATATCAACTTCAGCTGTCATCAGCTAGAATATCCGAAGCTAGCCAAGTCTTACGTAACACACTTCCTTATTTCGATGAGAAAAAAGACTTTTTCGTAAAGAAACTTTCATCCATTTTTAAGGCAACCCGTGCGCGATTTCCCATGACGGTATCTGGCGAACCTGATATGTTGGGAGCCATTAAAATAATTTTGCGCGAAGATCTTCAATTCTTGCGAACATTCGCCGCAAGCGATGTTGGCCCAGGCTTGATTTTGCACATTTGTGAAACTATAGGTCAAACCGACATTCCTGCACCGTGCGGCAATTCTTCCATGCACATTCTTGGTTATATGCTCTGTATTTATGCCTTACTTGGGTGCGAAATTGGATTTTGCCCGTACGATGCAGGGTTTTTTGCGGCAATATGTCTCATGATGCGTGCGCGCAACATCGGCGAACTTGATCTGGCGCGGAGAACGACTCCGGCGCAGTTCAGGGATGGTGTTGCGCGTGTATTTTTTACATGTTCGATTGAGATCCTCTGTCGTAATTTTTTTTCTAAGACCACATACGATGCGTTTTGGGAATGCAGACAGGAGAATGGAGTTGAAAGAACTATTTCTGCAGAAATCGAATTATTAAGACTCTTGCTTGGTATTTTCGAAAACAATTCCATTGCCATGAATTGCGATGGCGTCACGAGCGTATTGCTAGATTGTTTTTTACGCGCAACCCATATCACAACACTTGAAAAGCAAGAGTCGGTGACTCGCGATTTGTTGGATATTGCATTTCGTTTTTCTATGCGTAGCATCGCCTACGGCACTCCGGGTGCCAGCGGAATAGCCGCTCGTACTTTTACGCTTTGCCATAATATATGCGTACAGCGACACCTTAATACAGGGAAAATGTTTATAGAAATGATCATCAACAGTATTTCGCCAACGAATATTGATAGGATCGTAGCGGAATTGCGCGCATTGTCTGGCAAGTCTGTCCCTTTGGAAATACAAGAAGCGCTACCCTCATGCATCGATTATATTAATAAGAATGACTGGCGGCACACATCGCAAGCCGTGGAATCAGAAGAAATACGATATGACATATTAGACCTTGAAGATAATTTACGGGATGGTATTAATGTTTTATGCGGATCGCAACCATCGCATGAAATCGCATGCCAGGCGTTGGCCGTGACTGTACAACCAGCTGAGCCCATGGCCACGGTTTTATCGCCGCCGGTAGCGGTACAGCTGGTCGCGAAGAAGTTATCAGTATTGCTAATAAAATCTCAATGGTCATCATTGGCAAATCTAGTACAAAAGCACACACTGATAGACGTTGATGGAGACGGAAATTGTCTGTATCGCTCAATTTCTGTTATTTTTTTAGGCGAAGAACTACATTACCGGACCGTTCGCTCGTGTATGCACTGTGCCGCATTGGCGCTTGCGAGAAGAGGTTTCGCAGAAATTCAAACTTATTTTATCGCTGCGATTGTATCACCAGGCGTGCAACCATACAAAGAATGGCTTTTGGATTTCGCCGGAACGGCTACCAAGTTCGAGATTGCGCCTCCTATGGAAATTCAAAGATTTCTACAGGCAACAGCTGGCAAAAACAAGCAACAGATTATGGCACAGGCTGTGGAATATGTGACAATATGGCTTGGTATTGGTGCGGATCCGTGCGTTCATGTTGAACCACTGCTATGGATATATGCTATTTCCGTAACAGGCCGTGACGGGCGGTGGGGGGAATTGCCGGATTTGGCAATAATCGCCTATTGCTTGCGGATAACTATTGTTGTGCACACATTAGGCGGTGCGCACATTAGGTTTGGAGGTGGGGCAAAGGCGACAGTACATCTTGCCAGTGATGCCGGGGAACATGGAGGCGGAACACACTGGAACGCATATTTTCCAGATGACGAAGAAGAAAGAGAAAACCTAAACGAGCTTTTCCGCGCGAAGTTTATGTCTGAGTGAAATGTGCCGGATGGCAATGCGAATTTGCTACTCGCATTACAAGGGGAATAACCACTCAAAAACCCAAGTTTATTGCCAGAATTCCGATCGCGATTTTGGCGAAAAAAAGCATTTTGCGATCGAGATCATGCAATCACCCGAGAGAGGGAACGCCAAGCCAGCGCAAATGCCAATGTAGTACGGCGTCGGGCAGGGCAGGATACCGGAGCGACTTGTGCAGTTGCGTGAGTATTGATGCGCCAGCCCGCGAATGCTATTGTGCTGCTTTCGTGCATAGTTGCCCTTCTCCACCTGCAAAAATTGCATGAATAAATTCATGGTGCTCGCCACGTCTGAGTTGTGTAGGTTAGCAGTTTGGCCGTGGGGCTTTTCCAAGCATCTCCCGGTGCGCCTTGTTTATTGCAGAGGGCTGCAAGAAAGTCCCGTGGATTTGGTACTTGTTCCCATACTTCCGGCAGAAATGTGGATGTGCGGCCATTAAACTCCAAAATAACACCGGGTTTTGGATGAGTGTCGCATAGATATCCAATCCATTGGTCGCCGGGGAGATGCAGCTCCGTTGGAAATGATAAAATGGAAACATGTGCTTTCAATTGGGGCAATTCTTCGGGTGTGACCGGGTGAAACCGGAAATCTCGAAAAGCCGCATCAGTTGCGCGCTGCTGGACTCCATCAAGAATCGTTCGCGAAAAATCTCCCAATCCGCCGATGCAGCCGCGCAGCCGTTCATTTTTCATCAACGTGACGAAAACACTTTGGTGTGCACAAAGTTGCGGAAACTGCGCCAATAGGATATCTACATTTGGTGGCGGCAATCGCGCGAGAGAGTATTCAATGCATTGCAAAACCAGCGTTTCCAGCGCGATAAATACATCGCTGGAAAAATAAATTGCCTTTTGTGTCCAAGCAAGGGCGCCATAGCCAACCACGCGGGACATTTCGCCAACGGCCATGCCCGAGTGGGCATAATCAACAAAATGGCAAATCCAGTGGCGGCTGACGGCAATGTGGCAGGCGCATGATAGCGCTTCCATGCCGCAGAGGCAGTTTTCCCCGATCGGAAACTGCCCACGCAACAATACGGCTAAAGTTTCGCGATCCTTTATTTCGGCTGCCTGCGCCGGAAGATAATGCGACAAATCACTGCTGATAACAATTAGATCTTCATCACCGCACCGGGAATGCAGGTATTTTGCCAACATCCGTCGCTCTTCTTCACTTGTTCCTTGGAAAATGAGTGGGACCATGATCGAATCGGAAATGTCAGCAAAATGCAGCAACACAGGTAATTGCGCCTCGATTGTATGTCCGTTGTAAGCTTCCTCCGTTGGGGAAAAAACATTTGGAAATTTGTCCAATAGGTCCTCACAAAAAGTTTGGTCAATGGGGATGCGACGATCAAAAATTTGAAAATCGTCAAAATTTGGAATCGCGACGCCACGATCCGTCCATTCACGCCGATGATTGTCTGCAAGTATAAAAATCCGACGGAAGCACCTATTGGCCAATTGCCTATAGGCATGGGTGGCCACTTTCCCGGAATAGACATATCCCGCATGGGGAACGAAGAGCATATGCACACCGTCCAAGTAGCATGGCAAATCTTCCGACCATTGACGCAGTTGACGTTCAACGTCGGTGGCATCGGAGCTATAAAAGGTGCCACGGACCTTTTCGCTATGTATTCGCCGCATGAACAAACGCTAATGGTACGCAGTCGAACCGCGAGGGGAAATGGCGCAAATGAATTAAATGTGCTATTCTGCGGCTGCCGGGAGTGCTAGTTCACTAGCACTAGTAACTAATTTCGTTAGTGTTTGTTTGGTATTTTCGGTGTCGATAATCCACTGCGCAATTGCATCATTGTCGTCTGGCGATGAATCGGGATGCGCGTCCTTATACTCGTTAATCCATTTGCCCCACGCGCTATTAAGTTCATCCACGAATGACTGTTGCTGATGCTGGGCTAGTTCCATAACACCTTGAAATCTTGTAATTGTGGCAGGCAATTTACTAAACTCAGGAAATGGTGCGGCCAACGGAACTAGGGCCGGTGGTTGCCCCGTAAGGTTTTGCCATGTTTTTGTAAAAACCGATACAGACGTCCAGCGTGGTTCTGGGCCATCTGTGCATTTTGGCGCCACCCGGCCACCGAAACCAAAGAGTGAATTTCGTGTTTCCAGCACACTGAAAATAATTTTTCCCGTATCTTCATTCCCATAAAATGCTATTGCCTGGCCTCCTCCTTGTATTTTTTTTAATGCTTCTTTTTCTCCGGATTGGTACGTACGAATGCCATTTAACAGTAATTTTGCAGCGGCATATTTTGGCCAAATTTTATCTCCAAACTGCTTGCATATATCCGGTGAAATTGAAGTGTGCATTCCAAGTTGAGAATTTTGTTTGGATGTTGCCTTCAACGTGCCGCATGTAAGTTTTATAGCTGAAGAGTATAACCGCACGCGATCTTCGGTGTCGACTTGTGAATTTTGATCATCTAGCCGTTTCAAAATTATGCCAAGTGCATCCATGGCAGACTGCACTATTTGCATACACGCATCGCGTTGTATGCGCGGATTGTCAGCGCTGAATGTATTGTTCATAAGGGCAATAAACATATCAATTTGCGTGATGTCTTCGCCGGAAAAGTTTAATTGTCCTTTCAGCGCATTAGTATCAGTGTAAAGTCTATACAAGTACTGTGCGGCGTTCTTCGGAATACCGGTTTCTTCCGTAAGCCTTTTCTCAAAAACCTTATATGCTTTACTCTCGACACTATCGCCTTGCGTAAATGTGTCAAATTTTTCACGGCTCGTTGTTACTGAGCTTGAAACACTCATACCAAGGAATTGTGAGAACAATTTGCTTTGTGTAAAGATAAAAATGATCATCAAGAATTCTTGAGGGTGATCCATGGACGCAAGAATGGCATTAATGCGCTGCATCATGACACGGAAAACAGCCAGCGGTACTTGATCGTATAGCGGATTCCCGATTCGACGGCACATACGGTGGCAATGACAAACAGCGTGTAGCCAAAATAATAAAACGCTGCCGATAGGTATGGCGCACAAACAAGCCAAGTGTTCGGACAGATCAGCTTGAAATCAAAGGTAATAGCTTCGGAGCAAATAAATGAACCCACGGAAACCATTTGAAAAATGGTTTTAATTTTACCGGACTTTTCGGCGGCAATGACAATGTTACGGCTTATGGCTACCAAGCGTATGCCGGTAACAAAAAATTCTCGCCCAAGGATAAGCAACACCGGGAAAAGGTAATAGGATGGAACAATTTTAAGCGTTAGAAGTGCAGCAAAGAGTCCCAGTACCAAAATCTTATCCGAAAGCGCATCCATGAATTTTCCGAAATTGGAAACCGATCCACTTCGCCGGGCGACATATCCGTCCAGCCAATCGGAAAATCCGCTGACCAAGTATAAGAGGAACGCAGTCATCCGCGAACCGGGAAAAGGTGCATAAAGAAGCAACACGATGACGAACAAAATCGGAAAGCGTGAAAGCGTAATGGCATTTGCCAAATTCACAGCACGACTCTACGCTCAACGGATAAAAATACTAGAAATTTTTCTTTCCAACTGCCGATTTCCAAAGTTCCTGCCGCAATTCGCCGTCCTCCCACTGTCCCTGGAGCATTTTATGGGCCATTTCCTGGACGGCGCCGCCTTCATTCAGCCGTTTCAGTGCCAAGCACAGCTTTTGTCTTTCGCCCGGCGTCAATGCGCCTATGCCAAGAATTTTTGCCGCGCCGACAACCAGCAAAAAAGCCTCCGCGCTGAATGCCTCGGCTAAAATTACACGCAGGTAAAAATCACACGCTGGACACACGCAAAGGCTCTTAAGCGCCCACAAAAGTCGTCCTTCGGAATTTCGTGCCAGCAACTCAGAAATATAAAGCCGCCAGAGATTTTGTGAAATTTTTTCCTCGGGCAGCCGACGTAATTCAGTCAGTGCTCGAAAGAATAATTCAATGCTTTCCGGCTCATGCGCAACCTTTTCGCAAAGTCCGCATAGCACATACCGAAATTTTCCCAGCTCTAGCGCCCCTTCAAATGTATGCATTTGCCTGGGAATGTTAAAAAAATGCAATTTGCAGCGCAACACCATTTATGCTTGCCTTTTTCGAAAAAATGATTGGACTCGCCGCGTTTTGAAAGGAGTTATTATTAGTTATGTATAAGCCGATAACAAATAATGGTTCGCGGGAACTAGAGGATGCCGACGAAATTTCACTACCATTGAATAACCAAGGAAACAATATACCACCATGTATTCCGGCGTATCCCTACCGTGGGCGCAACCTAAAGCCTCTTTGTTCATTTGTGGTACAATCGGGTAAAGTTTACGAAAACTCGTGTCTACTATTGAAGACACTGTTGGCAATTTTACAAGAAAAAGCAGAAATCGAGGAGAAAAACCACGAAATCCGTTGGTCAAAGGATTATCTACGTAACGAGGTTCTTTGTATTCCAGAACAAGGCATTTTGGCAAATAAGTTGTTGGCTGTGATGCGCAGGATGTGAGTATTGCTGGAAATGGCTTGCGGTAATCGCGGAGATTGTTTTCTCCTGAGTGGTGGATGGCGCGGTAGCCAAGTGGTAAGGCAGGAGTCTGCAAAACTTCTATTCGTCGGTTCGATTCCGTCTCGCGCCTCCAAAGGATAGGTATGGGTATTCCGGCACGGGCGGCGAGTGAAGAAAGTCGTCGCACAACTAGTTTGGGCGCCACAAATCATCAACCGTTGGGCAGGATTGGCACCAGGGTTACATTGCAGATGCTTTTGGACCATGTAATTTTGGGCTGTATCTTTTGCGCGGGTAGCACTGCAGGTATAATTTTTAGTGGATTGGTTGCGCTTGAAATTATTACGATGCCGGTGTTGATCCCGTTGGCACTGCCTATTTTGGCTTGTTTTGGTGTTTGTTTTGCCTGTGGCGCGGGAATGATCATTTATCATATTTTTGCACGGGTTCCTGAGAAAAAAATATCGCCGGGAAAGGTTGTTGCGAAAGGTGAGCAGCCGGAATCGGCACCATTAATTTCATCTGGATTAGCGTCTGCATCCTCAGTTCCAGCGGCACTTGGTGAAGCCTTTGGAACGAAATTTAAAGACATTGACGTGACAACTGTTCCATGGATAAATATCGGCATTCCGAATCCTAGTTCATTTTGCTTTGCAAGCACTGCATTGCAGTCGCTTTTTCAAATGCCACATTTTAGAACCCTAATTTACCTGATCGTGAAGTTAACTCCCGATGTCGAGCAAGTCCATCCGGTAATATTTGCGACATTTGAAATAATGCGCTGTATGCAATTAGGCCCGCCGGCCTCTGTACCTGAAAGAGTTTATGCATTATTGAAATTAATTGATGGAAGATGCGACATTATTTTTGCTGGTGCGCTGCATGATTCGCGAGATTTCACGTTTTACTTTCTTGATGAACTATCAAATGATTTTTACCGAGATGATACTTTTGTGCCTTTTGTAAAGCGTATCAGTGACGCAGAAAGACCGCTCTCGGAAGCGGAATCAGCGACCTTAGAATGTTTGCATATTCCACCCGAGAATGGGCAAAATTTGGGGGACTGGTTTGCGCGAATTGAGAAAAGTTTTTTTATTTTTCTTCCATATATCACATGCGAAGACAGAAGAGAAGATGGGAAAACGCTTCATAGCGCACCTTGCGAAATATATACACATGGGATACATCTTAATTTTGCGAGTAGTAATTGTAGTTGCCAGGAAACTTTAGAGCGATTCTTGGCACCGCACCATGTAATTGCAGACGATTCATCATATTACAATGACGACAGAAGTGCATATATTCCATATGATCTATTCCGCAAGTTAATTCATCCAGCATGTATCACATTTACCGCTGAGCGTACATCGGTCAATGCTGCCGGAAGGCTAAATGCATATGGTGTTCAAATCGAGAAGCGTATACATTTACCGGCAAATGCGGTAGTTAATCCGGTGGCGGAATATTATGAACTTGGGCAAATTTCTTGCCATACAGGCACCGAGATGGCGGGCCACTGGTTTACTTACATCAAATGCAGCAATGGACAATGGCGCAAATTTGATGATGCCAATGTTACCGTAGTCGCAAATGAAAAGATGGAAAACATGCTTGCGCAATGGAAGCTGAATGGAGCTGTGAATGGAGAGATGTTTATGGGGGCAAAATATTTCCCGGTTTTTGAAACATGAATAACAACGGCGAAGGAATGCTCCGCCAGGCTAATTTCTTGTATTGATCTTAGAGCCACTGACAATTAACTAAGCCTATGAAGCCTTGGATTTTGGCAGTTCTGGCGTGTTTGGCCCCGTTTGGCGTTTCCGCGGCCATAACGGTCACGCCACAGATATCCGAGGTAAATGCAAAGGTTGCCGAACTTGCTAAGACTGTTTTACCCAAAGACATTTGGGTTATCTATGACATAGATATGACCCTAACAAAGCCGGAAAATCCAGCGGTTGAACTCGCCAATTTACAGCGCCACCATCCGATATTAGGAGAAATTTTTGCGGATACGACCCACGAACAACGGGAGTTAGCCAAATACCTCGCCGTCGGGCTATATCCGTGCAAAACCGCGGAAAAGAAAACGGCGAAACACATCAAGGAACTGCAAAAGTTAGGGGTTACCTCCTTTGCGCTAACGGCGGCAAAGAGCGGAATCATTACATTCCTCAGAGAACAGAAGCCCATTTATGAAATCCGCCCGCGAGAACTCAATGCACTTGGTATTCACTTTGAAGAAGCATTCCCCTTTGAAACGCTATTTTTACGGAAATTTCCCGACGGCGAAAGCAATTTCCCAACGTACCACCGAGGCGTAATCTGCGCCAATGAGAAACCGAAGGGCGCGGTACTTTGTGCATTCATGGATGAAATCAAAGTTGCACCAAAGATAATCGTCATGGTGGACGACCGCCGGCATAACCTGAAAGAAACGAGAAGGGCTCTCCGCGCACGCTATCCGCAGATCGGCTTTATTGCCTTTGAATATACGGGCGCCATGACCCCGCCGGAATCGGTAAAAATAATTTCCGCGGATGAATTCCGCGCCTTCTGGGAACCCATTGCCGCACAAGCGAAACAAATTTGTCCGGGCGCGCATCGCACGGGACGGACATTTGTCCGCTAGGAAAGGTCAGTAGACCGTTTGCCGCACCCAGGTAAAGATAGAAACCCATCCAAAGATGGTGTTCGTGCGGAAAAATGAAAAACCTTATCCTTTAGCGTGTAGTCAATTTCAATTTCTGCGGCAAGCAGTTGCAGCTTATGACTTCTTGTGGTCGCATGAAATGCCTTATTGTACCCAAAGTCACCGTAGATGCGATCACCAGCTATGTGAACACCATGGCGCGAACATTGGAAGCGCAATTGATGGGTACGTCCCGTTAGTGGTTGTAACTTAAGCAAAAAGCAGGATAAATTTTCCCACTGAATTTTCTCAATAACTTTTGCCTTGGTACGTAGTTCCGTACCGCTGCCATGGTGCAGGTGGACCGATTTCCCATTACTACGCTCATCGGCGCAATCATGCCATGGGCTCGAAGGCACGGGTCCGCATTTGGTAAATGCGTAATATATTTTCCTGATGGAACATTGTTGGAAACACTTGCGCACCGCCAACGCAACCTGTTCCGATGACGTTAGTAACACCAAGCCCTCCGTTGGCGCATCCAGGCGATTGAGCAAAAAAATTTCTCCACCGTTTACCAAATATGCGCGCCGGCGAAGATCGTAAGACGCCCGAATCAATGAGTTGCAGCCTTCATCACCGAAATTTGGATGGGAAATTACACCGGCTGGCTTATTGACCGCTATGAGGCCATTTTCATCCGGCACAACAATCACGGCCTTTTTATGCAAAAATGAACTCCAGATATCAGCAATGCGTCCGGGAGAACTCGAATCCACCATTTGGGGGCATTAATCCTCTGGCTTCGTTTTTGGCAGTGCCGTAACCCGCCTGCCATCGCTCCATTGCCCCCTCTTTCTCAGGAGCTCAATGCGCTCATAGCGAGTCAAAACCGTGCGCTTCTCAGTGGATCCCCCACCGATTTTTTTCAAACTAGAATGTCTCGTCATAAATCCCCCGGCCGCGAAGGCAAAAATAGAATCTCGCGTAGGAATAATTCCAGGAAATTTTTTGCAAATAATGCAACCATTTTTTGCCTTACGGCAAACTAACGATCCGTGCTGAGCTCTACACGCGCCAGTCCAATGTCAATGAAATGACGCGTTTCCGTTCGGCATTTGATATAAAATTTCTTCTGCAAATGCGCACCGAATAATGATTTTGGCAATGCGGGAAGAAATTCCACGGGATCGCAGGTAAAATTCCTCGGCGGGATTTATTCCGCCGATGGTTGCCCCGTGCGAGCAATGCACATCATCGGAAAAAATCTCCAATTCTGGTCTTGCAACCGCATGCGCGCGATCGGAGAGAACGAGATTTTTATTTTGGAAATTAGCGCACGACTCTGCGGCAAGTGGATCAATGATAATTTTGGAAAAAACTGAAATTTTTGCGCAATTGCAGACGGTGGACTTGATAAGTAAATTTGAATGTGCACCACGAATCAAATGTCGCTGTATGCCTCGCCATTCGATGCATTGATTTTGTTTCGCTTGGATGAGTACGCTGGCGTCTAGATGTGAATTTTCACCGAGAAGGGAGAAGACTACATTTCGTCTAATTCGTTGGCTCTGCGGTCCAAGATGAAGAATAAATTTACAACGCACACCGCTACCAAGCCGCAATTCATAATCAGCTTCAGCTGGAAGATCATCGATAAGGCAGACCCCCGTTGGCACTGACAAAACTCCGTTCGCTGGCAACATGGCGCTAAGCATTCTGAACTCCATCATCGCCGCTCCATTTCCATCTCGATGAGGCGCTTGAGTTCCACGCCGTATTCCATGGGAAATTCCCTCATCAGCTCATTCAGAAAGCCGTTCACAAGCAAGCCCATGGCTTGTGTCTCCCCAAGACCTCGCTGCTGCAGGTAAAATACCTGTTCGTCTGAAACGCGGGATACGGTTGCCTCGTGTTGCACTTGGGAAAGATTGCCTGATACATCCAAAGTTGGGCTCGTCTTGGAAATACTTCCCCGGTTCAGCAACATGGCATCGCAACGGGTATAATTTTTGCAATTCTTTGCAGCTTTCGCAACCTTTATCATTCCTCGGTAGGCGGCTACACCATCTTGAATGGAGATTGATTTGGCCACAATGTGGGATGTGGTATGATTTGCTCGATGTATCATTTTTGCCCCCGTATCCTGATATTGGCCATGGTGGGCAACGGATATGGAGACCATTTCTCCGCTAGCGTGAGATCCGGCCAATATAACACATGGGTATTTCATGGTTATGCGTGATCCAATGTTGCAGTCAATCCAACGAATCCCTGCTAATTCGTGGGCCATGCCTCGTTTTGTTACCAGATTATAGACGTTGCTGGACCAATTTTGCACGGTGATATACTGAATTTTTGCCCCAGGCATGGCAATCAGCTCTACCACCGCCGCATGCAGCGTGGCAGATTCGAAGCGCGGCGCCGTACACCCCTCCAAATAGGTTACATCGGCACCTTCATCAACGACAATGAGCGTGCGTTCAAACTGTCCGAATCGTTCGGCATTAATGCGAAAATAAGCCTGAAGCGGCTGATCAAGCTTTGCGCCTTTTGGAATATAAATAAAACTACCCCCGCTAAAAACGGCGCCATTTAGGGCGCTGAACTTATTATCCGCCGCGGCAACAATTTTCCCAAAATGCGGACGGAAAACAGATTCATACCGCAAAAGGCCTTCGGTCGAATCGACAAATATCACGCCTTTCTCCGCGAGGGATTGTCGCAAATTGGCATAGGCCATTTCGCTGTCGAATTGCGCTTCCACGCCGGCTAAAAATTTTCGCTCATGTTCCGGAACGCCCAGTCGATCAAAGGTGGCTTTTACTTCCGCGGGCACATCCTCCCATTTCCGCTTCGGCTCTTGGCCCTTAGCCAAATAGTAGCGAATTTTGTCGAATTGTAATGGCGAGAGATCGACTGGAATCCATGATGGAATAGGCATCGCATTAAATATCCTCAACGCCCGCAGGCGAAAATTTAATAACCATTTTGGCTCGCCCTTAACCTTAGAAATGTAGTGCACCGTTTCTTCGCTAAGACCCTGTCCGGCATCATGGGCGTATTCCGTCGCATAGGAGAAATTGCCGGGCGTAGCGAATTCCTCATCCATCGGTAATTTTTTGCTCATTGTACCGCCTGAAATCCATCCGCCTCGATTGCATGTGCCAGGTTCATGCCGCCCGAGCGATGAATAATTCCATCCACCAGAAAATGAATGCCATTGGGATTGAGCGTCTCCAGCCATCGGCTGTGGTGAGTCACAATCAATGCACCTACCCCCCGTTGTTGCAGCAAGCGAATGGCTTCCACCATAATCACCATTGCGTCCACGTCCAGCCCGCTATCAATTTCATCAAATAAGACATATTTGGGATTCAGCACGAGTGCCTGTAGCATTTCGCAACGTTTTCGCTCACCGCCGGAAAATCCATCATTCACGTGGCGACTGGCCCAACTCGAATCCATTCCCATGAGTTTCATTGCGGCTTCGAGGTCGTCGTGAAAACGCATATGGTCAAAAAGTTTTCCCTTTTCCAGCCGCGCCTGTAATGCAGATCGGAGCAACTGGGTGATGGTTACCCCTGGAAGCGACACGGGCACTTGAAATGCTAGAAAGAGCCCTTTCCTAGCGATGACTTCCGGTGGCAATCCTAGCAGGGACTCTCCGTCAAGTGTAACCACTCCAGAAGAAATTGAATTTTGCCCCACGATGGCATGTAAAAGCGAGCTTTTTCCGGACCCATTTCGACCCATGAGCACATGTATTTGTCCGGCGGGAATAGACAGTGATACCCCACGCAAAATTGCCTTTTCGGCAATCCTCAAATGTAAATCGCTAATGGCCAACGCGCATTGCATGAACCCTCCGGCACCGACTAACCCACATGTTGCGCCACAAAGTCAACGGCAAAGGCGTGCCGTCGGATGCCTACTGTAATAGCGATAATTCATATTGCCTGCTAACGGGAATATATTGTACGATTCTTAAGGACTTGGGGCTAATGCGCAAATTAATTTGCCAATTTTCAACGCCACATTCCTGGGCATATTTGGCCGCCCGCATGGTTGGTTCATTCCACTTGTCCATCGGCGGAGGTGTGAACGGTGGTGCATCATACATAAAGCAAAGGGCCAAAATCGTGCGATTTCCGGCCAACGCCAGGCAACAAAGGCTTTCATAGTGCCGAATAAGCCGTTCAAAAAATACAGCACCGGAACTTGGCGTTGTGAATCGGGAAGCATCGGTCAATAATAGGTCGTGGGTTGGCGTTTTGAATTCCACGAATGTGCGCGAACCGCCATTTTCGATAACTAAATCTAACCGTGAGCCACCTGCCATGACTTCACGGCGAATGATGCAACCCTTCGTGTTAACCAAATCCGGAAGGGCATTTTTTCGAAAAAATTCCTCCATCCAACCGTTAATGCGGGTCTGATTAATGCCAATCCAACCGGTTCTCTCGGTGAGATGTATGGCCTCAACGGTCCCAGCCGTCGATCGCCGAGCCGTCGGCAAAGCCGGAGTGAGCAGGCACGGAATACCATCAAAGTTGCTAACATTACCAACTCTTCCGGTAACCGGACAGTGCCACAGCTGCCGTCGGCCATTGATTATTCCTTCAAATACGAACCGATTTGGACGTGAAATTAGCGTGCCCCGCCTGAGATCAAGGTGAACGAGTTTCGACGACATGAAATTTATGTTGCGGTAGATAAGCTCTTTTAGACCGCGCGCAATGATACATTTTTTGAATTTATGTGCTGGCATAATTATTTGTTGCCAAATAGCTTAGAAAGCTGCTGCACGGCACAGGCGCCGGACATCCGCTGCGATGTTTTTTGCCCCTGTGTTGGTTTCATCTTTTTCATAGATTTCTTAACCATCTCAAACTGTTTTAGCAGGTGATTAACATCCTTCAGTTGAACACCGGAGCCTTTAGCGATGCGCAGTTTGCGCGATCCGGCGATAATAGATGGTTTTCGCCGTTCTTGTGAAGTCATGGCACGAATAATGGCTTTAGTCTGTTCAATTTGGGAAAGCTCCCGTGGCGATACGGCCTGACCACCGACGCCGGGAAGAAGTTGCATGAGCGAAGTCATGGATCCCATTTTTTCAATTTGCTCAATCTGAGAAAGATAGTCTTCGAAATCAAATTCCGCTTTTCTAAAGCGCTTAGCTAGACGGTCCGCCTCACCTTTGTCGATGCGCTCCTTGGCGCGCTCCACCAGGGATATCACGTCGCCCATGCCTAGAATTCGCTGAGCCATTCCTTCGGCTCGGAAGGCGTCCATGTCCGTCACATGTTCACCAGTTCCTATGAATTGGATGGGCACACCGGTGGCGTATTTCATGGACAGTGCCGCACCACCGCGTGTATCGCCGTCGAGCTTCGTTAAAAAAATTCCCGTAAGCCCAACGGCTTCGTGAAATGTCTGCGCCACGGCGACCGCCTCCTGGCCAAGTGCACTGTCAACGACAAGAAGGATTTCCTGCGGTTGAATTACTTTTTTAAGCTCTTTTAATTCATCGATCAAATCTTCGGCAATTTGCAAGCGTCCTGCGGTATCAAAAATGAATGCATCCCCCTTAATTTTTTCCATGGCATCTTTGGCAATGTGTAAGGGTTTTTTTTCGTTCCGGTCGCTATAAACGGCAATGGACTCACTTTGGGCAAGTTGCTCCAGTTGATCGATGGCCGCCGGCCTGTAAACATCACAAGCCACCACCGCCGGATGATAACCTTTGTTGTGAAGATGGTAGGCAAGTTTGATGGTGGATGTAGTTTTCCCTGATCCATGAAGCCCGACCATTAGGATACGCAGGGGCTTTTCTTCGGAAAATTTTTGCGTGTGGCTGAAAAGCTCGATGATGGAGTCATTGATAATTTTAATGAGTTGTTGCCCTGGAGCAATGGACTTAAAGACCTTTTCGCCGGTGGCTTTCTGTAAAATCGTCTTTAAAAATGATTTAATGATATCGAAGGAAACGTCCGCATCCAAAAGCGCATCTCGAACCTCGGCCAGCGCGTCTTTAATATTACGCTCCGTGATGTGGTTGAGTCCGCGCAAGGTGCGCATGGCATTTTGGAGTTTTTCCGAAAGTTTTTCGAACATACTCCATTCATTGGGCTAAAATTTTCCAGTTTTCACAAGCGGAATATCGTTCTTTCCCCCTTTGTGGCACAGCCTCCCTATGCAGCACTATCCACTTAATCACTGAACTTGCGATTTCGCTAGTGCAACTGGAATGGTATTGGCTCCTGCGGCAGTATGCACCGTCATGTTGCCGGTGAACCTTTTTATGAAACCCGCCGAAAAAATGTGGGGTATAAGCCGGATTCCGTACGGCACACACGTTGCCGTGGTATTCATTTATCTAGCGCCCTTTCGAACACTCCCGCCGAAGCGGGTGCGACCATACCCGGGGCGTGCGAGCGGGTAACTCCGCCCCCTATTTGTCTTGCACCGAATTGGGTTTGCCATGCCGGCAAGATTACTCTCTCCGCGGTGCGCTCTTACCGCACCCTTTCACCCTTACCCACCTGCGCGGGCGGTATGCTTTCTGTTGTACTTTCCGTCAACGCGGCTTGACCCGCGCCGCCCAGATTTTCATCTGGAATTCTACCCTATGGTGTCCGGACTTTCCTCTCGGAATATTTTTCCCCGAGCGAATACCTCCCCACGACTCGTAAATCTTTTCCCTTCGCCGGCAAGTCAATGGCAAATATACAAATCGTGATTTTCCCCGTCAACCCAACCATAAAAGCGGCAAAATGGACAATAACAATGGCAGACTTAAACGAAAGCGCCGACAGGGCGGAGCATACATGCTGATGCAAATAACGGCAAACCACCCAAATGTGAAGGCCTGGGAAATGGTGATTCGCCAGGACTCGATCCACTGCCAATGATCAACGTACTTTGCGCACACATGGATAATCCAAAGGGGAATGGAGGCAATTCGATTAATTAGAAAGCACAATGGCCAAATGCTCAAAAGGCCCAGGCAGAGGGAAATAAATCCTGCAACAATGGCGATCGATGCCAAAGGCATGACGAAGGGATTAAGCAAAATTCCACCCACGGAAAACGTTTGAAAGTGATATATGGAAATGGGAATTGTGGGAAGTGTGGCTGCCACGGAAAGGGCGATGGCATCCATGGCACGCATGGACAGGCGGTGTATGAAGCGAACCCACAAGGGCCTTTTTTCAAAAAGTAATGGCCGTCGAAAAAAAACCACACGCCGTCGCAAATACCGGGCCAATGGCATTCCATAGCACAACAGCGAAAAAACGACGCCATACGATAGTTGAAAGGAAGTATTTAGGATGTTCAACGGGTTGGCAATTAGCGATAGTAATGCCGAAAAAAGCAGGGAAGATAAGGCATCCGCCCTGCGAAAAATTAATGGTGCCAGCCAGAAAATAGTCACCGTGGAAAATGCACGCCAGGAGGAGGGACTGCCTCCGGTCATTTGCACAAAAATATACAGCGAAAAAACGCGGAGAAAAAATATTCCGATTGGCCAGCGGGCAATTCCCCGTGTAAGAGAATACATCACCCAACCAATGATCCCAATGTGAAGTCCGCTAATGGCAAAAAGGTGCGCGATCCCCGTGCGCGAATATACACTTTTTTCGTAGGCGGTCATGGCCGATCGATCGCCCAGTAACATGCCGTGGTAGACATGCGCCAGCGAACCCGAGGCATCCATGCCGCATGCCAATGCCCTGGACGCTCTTTCCGCTAAAAGGGTAATGCCTCGATTGAATGTACTTTCCCCGGCGATGCTTAAAATTCTACCATCGTAGGCCCGGTAGCGAATGCCGACGCCGGCCAAATATTTTTCAAAATCACGTTCCGCCGATTGTGTATTTTGGAGGCGAAATACCGCGTGAACCACCTGTCCACGGTGTGGAACGACCAATTTTTGTGGCAGTTTGAGATTAAAATATATGGGAACTTTTCCTGGGAACATTATGGCAAATCCATAAATTCGCATGTAATTCGCATGCGGACGTCCGGTACAGCGCTGCAAAAAAAGTTGACCCCTTATTGGACGATTTTCTGGCATGGGCGGAATTTGCGTAGAAAGGCGAAAATGTGTCCATGCCGTCATGCAAAAAATGCATGCCAGGACAAAAAGTCCCACGCGAAAACCACGTCGCCGGCATTGATAGACAACTAAAAATATCAATGAAAAAATTACATATAAATTTTTGTCAATTTGCAAGAGCGCGCCCAGGATAAAGGCGCAAAGACAGGGCGCAGCTGGTCGAAAAATTGCGACACCCGATGATTCACGCATTAGGTATTAGCATATGAATTAATTAACTTAGATGCACAAGACTTTATTTGCTAATTGTTACACGGGTTTCGACAAAATGCAATCGGATATCTCTGCTTAAATGTCATAAGTTATTTGCGGCTCAGGATTAACGACCTTTGCCTTTGGCATTCGCTTCGCTAATTCATCCGTAAACCAAAGGCGGGAATCCTGTTCTCCGTGAGAAAGAATAATTGTCTTAGGCCTTAAGCATTGCGCCAAGTGAATCAAATCCTCCCGATCGGCATGTCCGGTAAAATCATAGCGCCGGATGCTCGCACGGATGGGTGTTTCAAACTTGAGCACATCAAATGAAAATGTCTCCCCCGGCGACATAGTTAAAAGTTTTCCGCCTGGCGTATCCGCATCGCAGTATCCGGTGAAGGCAATCAAATTATGTTCAAACGGCAGCAAAGACGAGGCAATTTGGTAAGATGGCGTGTGCTCCGCGAGCATGCCACTGCTCATGATGAATAGGCTGGGAACGCGGATATCGAGACCTGCCTTTAATCGGCGACCAATGAGTGGGCGTACTCCAAGGTCGCGGAGAAAATGTTTACGAAACAAACACTTATCCCTTGGCGCCATGGGATGCTCGGATCCATGAGCCGCTCCGGGCGCTACGATTGAATTTTCTGCATTATAGTCGACGCCATAGTAGCGACGGTTGCGATAAATTTTTTCGAAAACGTCCACGATTGCTAGCCCGAGCCCGGAGCAATAGATCGGAAACTTCCTGGGAAGGATTTTATGCCGCCTGGCCATGTAAATTAGCGTTACCATTTCTTGCAAGCGCCCCAGGGCAAAAACTGGAAGTAGGCATGAGCCGCCACCATTGAGTGTTTGTGCCACGGATTCCAAAAGGCGTAAAATTTCGCCTTCATAGGAAAATCCAGCAGGCAGTTCCGCAAGCCCGCGTGTGGTTTCCGTGATGAGCACGTCCACTTGCATTTGTGGAATTTGTGCCCCATGCAGGGTGTTTTGATGACGAAAGAGAATGTCACCGGTGAAAAAATAGCGGACGCCCTGGTGCTCCAACAAAATCGATGCCGCACCCATGACATGCCCGGCCGGATAGAAGGTAATTTTCAGTCGTTCGCCATCCTTGATGAATTCTCTAGTGTGGCCAAAGCCCATGATAAATGTATCATCACTCACCGCATCCACCTCCTGGCGCGTGAACAATGGATACTCCTTCACATCCATTTCATCCCGCTGTCGCAGCATCACCGAGTGGGAATTCTGAAGCATCACCGGAAGAATTTCCGCGGATGCGCGCGTCATCAGGAGTCGTGCCGCCGGCTGCTGCCGATGGACGCAAGGGAGTGAACCGATGTGATCCAGGTGGCAATGTGTGAGCAAAATAAGATCGACGGAATCCTTTGGTATGCGCGTATAATCCGGCAAACAAGCCAAGCCAACATCCTTTGGGCTCATGCCTCCGTCAATAAGTATATGAAACGCACCAAGCTCAATGTGTAGACTGTGTGCACCAATCTCCCTTTTCGGGTTCAAATCCGTAAACTTCATTCGTAACTGCTACCTCAAAATTGCGACCCAGTTGCAGGTATCGCCGCCATCAATAAAATAAACGCTGTCGCTCCCAAACGGGATCAACCGCCCAATTATCTTTAATATGAGTCAAGTTGAGAAAATAACCATGTCGAACCTTTTCCGCGAAAAAATTTTACGATTCTGGGATTTCCAAATGGCTTTGAGGTTCATATGAATATTATTCTTCACCACCTTCAATTTCTACCACCCGGCTAACGCCAATGAGCACGTCACCAGGGGCCAAGTTGATGAGTCTTACCCCCTGGGTCGTACGACCAATTACGCGAATATCGGAAACCTTGCTGCGAACAGCCTGCCCTTGCCTGGTAACCATCATAATTTGCTCATCCTCGCGAACACTTACGGCGGAACAAATTGGTGCGTGGGCGCGCATGGCAATGATGCCTAACCCTCCGCGCCGCTGGAGACGGTAATCTTCAAAATGTGATCGCTTCCCCAACCCATTTTCCGTGGCTAAAAGCATGGTGGTCTCCGGTTCAACCACGGTCATCATTTTCACCGCATCACCCTTGCGCAGGGAGATTCCACGAACACCGCGAGTGGCACGTCCTTGCACGCGCAAATCAGACTCATTAAATTTCACAGACATACCGTTTCGTGTGACGATAACAATTTCATCTTCGCCGGCCGTGAGGTGCGCGGCAATGAGCACATCATCCTCGTCAATATTGATACCGATGATGCCGTCCCGGCGAAAATTGCGATAGTTGCTAAGGGCTGTTTTTTTTATCACTCCTTTGCGAGTGCACATGACCACATTCTGCTCGGATGCAAAATCCTTTGCGCATATCATGGCTGCAATGCGTTCCCCCTCATGCATATTGAGAAGGTTTACCAGTGAACGCCCCTTCGCCGTGCGTGCGGCCTCGGGAATATCATAGACCTTTTGTACATAAAGTCTTCCATTATTCATGAAAAACAAAATGTAGCTATGTGTGTTAGCCGAGAAAATGTGTTCGATGAAATCATCCTCGTGCTGCTTTGCCCCCATGACGCCTTTGCCACCACGCCGCTGCGTGTGGTATGAATCCACAGCCGTGCGTTTGATGAATCCCTTGTTGGAAATGGTAATAACGCAACCTTCATTCGAAATAACGTCCTCGATGGAAAACTCCCCCTCCGCTGGAACAATCTTCGTATGCCGCTGATCGCCATATGTCGCACGTATATCAACCAATTCCTTCCGGATGAGGGTCATTAGCTGTGACTGGCTGGCTAAAATGCCCTCATACTCTTGGATTCGCCTCCGCAATTCCCCCAACTCATCTTCTACCTTTGCCCGTTCCAGTCCGGTTAGTTGATAGAGGCGCAATTCTAAGACCGCATCCGCCTGCACTTCCGTGACATTATACTTTTCCATTAGCGCACGCTTGGCGCTATCCCGATCGTTTGCCCCCCGAATAATCCGCACGAAGTCATCCAAATGGTTGAGGGCCACGCGGAATCCCTCCAGCACATGCGCGCGCTGGGACGCCTTTCGCAAACGAAATTGCGTGCGCCGGGATACCACGTCTCGCCTATGCTCCAAATAAAGCTCAAGTATTTCCTTGATGTTCATCTGCTTCGGCCGCTTGCGGTCCAATGCCAGAAGAATAACCCCGAAAGAATTCTCCAGCGTGGTATGCCGAAATAATTTATTGGTTACGACACGTGATGGCTCACCGCGCTTGAGCTCTAGTACGATACGTGTATTTTCCGTTGATTCATCGCGGATATCGGAAACCTCATCCAACTCCTTGGCGGTGACTAATTCGGCAATTTTTTCTACAAGTGTTGCACGGTTAACATTATATGGAATTTCATCGATGACAATCTGCTCACGCCCGGATTTCATTTCTTCGCAATGAACCTTCCCGCGCACGCGGATGATTCCACGGCCGGTGCGCAAGTACTTGCGAATACCTTCAACGCCAACGATTTCTCCGCCGGTTGGAAAATCCGGGCCCTGGATTATTTTTACAATCCCGTCAAGACTTGTATGCGGTGCGTCAATTAGGACCAGTAGAGCATCAATAATTTCCAATAAATTATGAGGTGGAATATTAGTGGTCATTCCAACGGCAATACCCGTTGACCCATTAAGTAAAAGATTAGGTAAGGCACCGGGTAACACCGTTGGCTCCTGGGTGCTTTCCTTGTAATTGGGCATGTAATCAACGGTATCCTCGTCCAAATCCCGCAATAGATCCTCAGCCATGCGATCAAGTTTGCACTCCGTGTAGCGGTATGCAGCCGGTGGATCCCCATCGATGGAGCCAAAATTTCCTTGCGATTGAAGCAATGGATACCTCATGACCCACGGCTGCGCCAGGCGAACCAGGGCATCATATACGGAAGAATCCCCATGTGGGTGGTAATTTTTTAAAACTTCACCGATCACTCCGGCGCATTTATCGAATGGGCGATTGTGAATTAATCCCTCCCGCAGCATGGCGTATAAAATTCTGCGCTGTACCGGTTTGAGGCCATCCCGAACGTCTGGCAAGGCCCTAGAAACAATCACCGACATGGAATAGTCCAAATAAGCACCCTCCATGATCTCCACTATGCTGCGATCATTGGCACTACTCTCGATTGCTTCTTCCGCTACCCGCTGAACAACATCTTCCTCACTCATATATTTCTTATCGTTTGTTTCCGATGCCTATTTACGGATGCGGCGTGCCAACTCTAATTCCCCCATGCCTATGGGGAAATTCGCTGGAACTCAAGTGGTTTTTCGCCAGTATCGCCTGCCACTCCTGGCTTTTTAATTCTGCACATTCAGATTCCATGGCCCCAGCCACCCACATCGACCAAATTCAGCAATAGCGGCATAACCGGCGCCGAAATTACTACCAAAGTAGGCAACCGATATAATCACCACATGTTAATTGCAAAAAATTTTATAGAGAGTCTAAAATTTCGTTGATGCGGAGCTCATTGCCCAAGGATGAATCGTAGTAAAAATGCAGTTCTGGAAACTTCCGGATGGGCACGCGTTTTGATAGTAGATACTTAAGACGGGTACCTCGAGCTCTAAAGAATTGCTCCGCCTTGTCTCGGGAATATTCGTCCGGCGTGGAAAAAAACACCCGGCCATGCTGCAAATCATCATCAATCGCAACACGCGTTATGGTTAGCAGCGTGGATTCATCGCGAAAATGCTTGTGCAGCAGAGAACTTAACTCCTTCAGCATTACCTCGTTGCGACGTGTTATTCGATCAGACATGGCCTAGAGACTTGGGCGAATTTTTTGCACTTTGTAACACTCTATAATATCGCCGGATTGGTGGCCTTCGAAGCCAGCCAAGGCAATGCCGCATTCGAATCCGGCGCGCACCTCGGTAACGTCCTCCTTGGCCCGGCGCAGGGATGATATCTTGCCATCAAAGAGAATCTTCCCCCCCCGGTGAACGCGGAATAAGGCATCACTTTCGCGGACAATTTTACCTTCGGTGACCATGCAACCTGCTACTGCGTATTTGGACAGGCGAAATACCTGTCGCACCTGGGCCGCTCCAAACTTTTCTTCGCGAATCTCCGGCTCCAACAACTCCGCCATGGCATCACGCACACGCCCGATGAGCTCATAGATGATGTTGTGTTGAATGAGATGAATTCCGTGCTGTTTGAGCAGCGCCTGGACGCCGTTTTCCGCCTTCACGTTAAAAGCAACAATTGTGGCGCCGGCGGACTGGGCAAATTCAACGTCATTTTTGACAACCGACCCAATCTCCGCGCGTACCACATCTAAGCCGATTTTATCTTGTGGCAATTCTCGCAAACAAGCCTCCAGTGCTTCCACGCTCCCTTGCACGTCGCCTTTAATGACAATCGGGAGGGTGCACTTTTGCTTAGCATTGATTGCAGCAAACAGTGCCTCCACGCCGTCCTCACTTCGATTGACAAGGCGGCGGGAAGATCGCCGATAGCCACTGGGGGTACACTCTGATCCCTCCCGAACGGCATCCGCGCGGCTTTCATCCGCCAGCTGGCGTGCCTCTTTTTCGTCACGCACCTGGGCAAAGATGGAGCCCGCATCCACCGCACCTGACCAGCCGATAATTTTGCAAGGCTTCGCCGGCGATGCCGTCGTTAGGGTCTTCCCATTGTCATCCAACATAGCCCGCACCTTGCAATACTCCTCGCCGCAAACGACGGCATCGCCCACCCTTAGCGTTCCGTCTTGGATGATCACTGAGGCCGTTGGCCCCCGCCCAATCTCCATTTGTGATTCGATGACCACACCTTGCGCCGGTGCTCCATAGTCTGCATTTAACTCGAGCATTTCCGCCTGTACTAATACTAATTCCAGCAATTCTTTTAGTCCGTCGCCTTTTATGGCAGACACCCCCTGACATAGCGTTGCCCCACCCCAATCCTCCGGGGCGATGCCGCGCTGTTGCATCTGCTGCTTCACACGATCCACATTCGCCCCTTTGGCATCAATTTTATTGATGGCCACGATGATTGGAACCCCGGCTCGCTGGACAAAATTTAATGCCTCATCGGTTTGCGGCATAAAACCATCGTCGGCGGCAACGGTTAAAATGGCGATATCTGTTATGTTAGCACCGCGCTCGCGCATCTTGGAAAATGCCGCATGGCCTGGTGTGTCGATGAAAGTAATTGATTTGTCGCCGAGAATAATTTCATAGGCGCCAATGTGCTGGGTAATTCCTCCTGCCTCACCGGAAACCACATTTGTTTTTCTAATGTTATCCAACAATGTGGTTTTTCCGTGATCAACGTGCCCTAACACGCATACAACGGGAGGTCTTGTTGCCAAAACGGCATTGCGCACTTCCGCATTGGCTTTAGGCTGAATTGAAATTGCCTTTGATGCCGCCGTCGTCTTCTGCACTTCGAATTGGAATTCGAAACGCTCTCCAAGACGCCTTGCCAGTGATTCATCGATCACGTAGTTCATCGATGCAAAAATCCCCATACGCATGAGCTCGGAAATGATTTGAAAAGGTTTTAAGCCAACATCCGGAGCTAATTCGCGGACACTCCGTGGCAGTTTCAATGACAGAACATTTCCTTGAGCCCCGCCGCTTGTGCCAGCATTTGGTTGGGATTTCGATGGTCGACGTGCCGTCGCCGGAATGGATGGTGCTGCTTTTTGCGGAAATCCGCGCACATTCGGCCCGGCCCATCGTCCCCGTTCCGGACGAGAATTACCACCCGTGCGGGCGCCAAAATTTCCACGATCCCCACGGAAACCGTCGTTTTGTCGCCGCGGCCCATTACCAGGCGCACTATTGCTTGCCGCAAACGTTCCACCGGGCCTATCCCCGCGAAAATCACGTCCCCTCCCACGATCACCAAAGGCGCCATTACCGGATTGGGCACCATCTCCAGGACGGCTGCCGCGTTGGCCAAATGGGGCGCCACCGTGCCACCGATCGCCAGATCCAGAACCGGTGGATGGACCGCCACCCGGACGATAGCTGCCCCAGCGACGCTTTTGCCCTTGCAGCGCCCCCTGTAGCCGCTCCAATGGGACCATCCGTGGCCGTTCCGCGGATGGCCCATCCACTGATTTCAGGAGTGATTGCTTTGGCGCCTCGTGTTGTGGTTCGGTAAAAGAAGCGGAAGGCCCTGGACGCCGCCCGTAACCCGGCTGCAACACTTGCATGCGTGGCCCAGTGGTACGACCCGTCCGCATGTGCCGGTCCATGCGGTCGCCACCCAATTCTTTATCCGACGATTGAATGGCGGCCCGTCCAGCCGGGAAATTATTCAGTGGCATTTTTCCAATGGCCAATTCACGATTTTCAAAAATTTCCATTTTTTCATTGGCCATCATTCCCGCGGACGATGACTCCGCGAAAGTACCCGTTGCGCCATTCACCGGAAATTCGCTTTGGCTTATTTGGGTAATGCTTTTTTCCCCATGGCCATCAGCGGGTGCCTCCGTTACGGTCTTTTTTTTAATCACACCGGCAACGGCGGAGTTTCTCGTGCGAGTTTTAGGAACAATGTCCAACGCGCCTTCGCCCTCTTTTCCAACGTCTCCTTTGTTCGGAAAAGTTTCTTCCTCGGAAATATCAACTCTCTCCGGCGGCCGTTCATTTGCGACGGCCATGAAATTTTTAACCGACCCATCGGCCGACATTGTCTCATTTCTCGCGGACCTAACTGTGGCGCCATGCGCAGGCACCGCCTTAAAATTTTCAGGTGCCGATGGAGCCGACGGCGCGGGGCCACCATACTCACGGATGAGCTCCTCCACATATATGTCTGCAACGTTACTAGATGCGCCGCCCACGTCAAAACCTCTGGATTTAAGGAGATCCACCAATTCCCGATTTGATATACCAAGTTTTTTCGATAGTTGATAAATGCGCATGCTCATAGATGTATTTTTTCCGATGCAAACTCACCGTTGCAGTTCGCTTGCCCCATTCGTTTTATTCAGACACTTGAAGGCATCGATGGCCACAACGGCATCTTCCATGGTCAAGCCAGCATCGACCAAATCGCCAACCGTAACTCCCCCTAACGCTTCCGCGGAGGTTATGCCAATGCCTATGAGCTGATTTATGACACTGGCACTAACGCCTGCAAGTATGCCAAGATCCGCCGTTGCCTGCTGTATGCCCGCGTCAAATTTGGCCTGCGAATCATTGAGTGTGCCGATGTCGAGGCGCCAATTAAGTAGCCGCGAAGTGAGCCGTGCATTCATTCCGCGCTTGCCGATAACCAGGGGCAAATCTGGCTCTGAAACAGCAAAGCGGATACGTTGCTCCTTTTCGCTAATTTCAACATTTTGCGGAATAACCGGGCGAAGGGCTTCCGTTAAAAATTTCGTTAAGTTCTCACTGTACCGGATGACATCCAACTTTTCGCCGGATAGTTCTTTAATAATAGCCTTGATTCGCATTCCGCGGGAACCCACGCATGCTCCCACCGGATCGATGTGCTGATCCCTGCTGGCCACGGCGATCTTTGTTCGATATCCCGCCTCCCGGACCATGCGCACGATTTCCACACTGCCATCGCCAAGCTCCGAAATTTCCAGCTGCAGCAATGCGGTAACAAAGCGTGGAATGGATCTGGAAAGAATCAGTGCCGGGTCATCGGCACGTTCCCCGAGATTCAAAAGTAGCGCGCGCACGGAATCGCCAATCCTAAATTCCTCCCCGGGAATCATTTCGCGCTGCGCCAGCAGGCCCTCCACTTTGCCAATTTCAAGGATGTAATCCACAATGGGGCGACCATTGGCGACCTTGGCCTCGTATACTTCCTTACGACGGACGATACCACTGACGATTTTACCCACATGGCTTTCGAATTCGCTGCAAACGCGCGTACGCTCGAAATCGCGAACACCATCATTGATTGCTTGCCTCGCCGCATGCGCCGCAATGCGCCCTAAAAATGAGGGATCAATGGCCTGTCGGATTACACCGCCGACTTGTGCTCGCGAGTCCAACGTGCGCGCCTTGCTAACGTGTATTTCACGCCGCGTGTCGCCAACAGAATCCACCACATCTAAAACGGAATAGGCATTAAGGGCGCCGGTTCTTGGATTTATCTCAACCTCCAACTTCTGCCCCGCATTTACCCCGCGCTGGGCGGCAAGAACGATTGCGTCGGAAATCGTGCGAATCATCTCCGCACGAGGAATCCCTTTCTCCTTTTCTAAATATTCCAACACGGCCAAAATTTGTTGACTCATCTGCCCGACCAGCCCCTTCTCGGGTCGTAGGTACCCGGCCGATGGTTTTTGTCAAGAAAAGTCCAAATTTTTAGGGCAATCTCATTTTATGAAATTTGCACAGCGAAAGAAATTATTGATGCGTTGGCGAAATTTACAGAAAATTATACTCCTTCACAGATTGCAAAATTTGCAGTTCTATAACGCAATTTTTAAACAACTTTTGAAAATCGCGTTTTTTAATCAGCGGTTGAAAAATTTAGTCGGCGAAGATTTCTTCCGTTTCCACGTCTGAGCCTTTGCCAAAGCGGTAATCGCGGTGGCTCTCGTTGCCATAAACCTCGAATTTTGAATTATGCGAGCGAGGTGAATAAATTTTATCTGGTTAGAGCATTGTTCCGACTGGTTGGAAAAATTTTTTGTGAATTTGCTTGCCCAGAATTCGAATGCGGTCGAACCTTTAACAATTTTAAGGAAATTGCCATGGCCCAGCCGAAACGTAAAAACTCAAAGCAACGCAGTCATAAACGGCGCGGGGCCAACCGCTTTGCAGCGCCACAGTTGTCAAAGGAGAAGGATGGCACATTTTTTATGCCACACCACGTCAATCCGGCCACCGGGATGTACCGAGGGCGACAGGTCGTTGAAGTGGAATAACGAACCTTAAAATTGCAATGCACGCTGCCGGGCAGGTCGTTCTTGCCGTTGATGTGATGGGGTCGGACCGGGGGGCGGTTGAAGTGCTTGAAGGCATTTACTGCTTTTTCAAGCACTTACGATGTTGTTCGATTCGAATCATCGCCATCGGGGATCGAGAAATTTTGGACCCCATTGTCAATGGGCGTAGATTTGCCAAGTTTCGCCATCTGCTGACGATATTTCATGCGAGTGAAGTAATTGCCATGGATGAGTCTCCGACAAAGGCAATTCGCCAAAAAAAGGATGCTTCCATGGTGCGAGCCATTGAACTCGTGCAAAAGGGTGAGGCGGATGCGGTTTTGAGCTGCGGAAATACTGGGGCATTGGTATCGCTGGGAACAATTCGCCTGCGGCCCATGACCCATTTGGAACGTCCGGCTTTAGGTGCCGTAATCCCAGCGTTGGATAGCCAATTTGTCCTTCTTGATGTGGGCGCTAATCCGTCGCCAACGGTCCGCCAATTGGTGCAAAATGCCCTACTCGGGTCGCACTACTGCCGCACCGCCATGGGACTTCACGTGCCGCGGGTGGGGCTGCTTTCCATTGGCACGGAGGAAGGCAAGGGAAACGAGTTGGTGCAAGGGGCTCATGAAAGTTTAAAAGCATTGGATGGCATCATCCGATACATTGGCCTAATCGAGGGATTTCAGCTTTTTTCCGGTGAGGTGGATGTGGTCATTTGCGACGGATTTGTCGGAAATGTCTTGTTAAAGGCCATCGAGGGAATTGCCTGCAAGTTGAAAATTTATCTAAAAAAGGAAATGCTTAAAAATTTCCTGAGAATCCTTGGGTGTTTCTTCCTCAGCCGAGCCATTCGAAATATTAGCGGCAAGCTGAATACGCGGCAATACGGCGGAGCTCCACTCCTCGGATTGAGTAGGCCCGTATTTAAAGCACACGGCTCCAGTGATCGCGTGGCCATCGAGCATGCCATTATGATTGCCGCCCGTCTCGCCGGTGGCGAAATTTCCCATCACTTGGAAATGGATATTGCACGTGCGGAAGAAATATTAACACGATCGGAGAGAATTTAATGGGTGCTAAAAAAGAGATTTTTATTCGCGGAATTGGCTCCTATTTGCCAAAGCGCATTTTGACAAATAAGGACTTAGAAGCCATTGTCGAAACAAGCGATGAATGGATTGTTTCGCGCACGGGAATCCGAGAGCGGCATATCGCAGCGGATGATGAATTTACATCGGACATGGCGACACAAGCGGCACTACGGGCAATAGAGGATGCGAAAATACAACCACGGGAAATCGACTGCATTATCGTGTGCAGTGTTACCTTTGATATGGCTTTCCCGGCGACGGCATGCATTGTTCAGAAAAATTTGGGAATTTCCGAATGTCCATGCATGGATCTTGAGGCTGGGTGTTCTGCGTTTGTCTATTCCATGGAAGTTGCCGCCGGCTTGCTCCAACTTGGGTGCTATAAAAACATCCTTATCATCGCATCCGATAAGCTAACTTCTATCACCGATTGGGAGGATCGCACAACGTGCGTACTCTTTGGAGATGGTGCCAGCGCGGTGGTACTCACTACGGAAGCATATGGAGCACGGGCAATGCTCGTTGATACTCTTCTGCGAGCGTATGGTAAGGATTGTTACAGCTTAATGCAGCCGGGCGGCGGATGTCGCCATCCGGCATCCGCGGAAACCGTCGAAAAACGCATGCATTATTTACGGATGAATGGGCGCGAGGTCTTTAAAAGTGCCGTTCGCGGAATGGGAGCTATTCTGAAAGATATTTTTTTGCGCAATCAAATCGAGCCGACCGATGTGCAGCATTTTCTTCCCCACCAGGCAAATATGCGTATAATCGAAGCCGTCGCGGAAACTTTTCAGATTTCATTGGAAAAATTTCTCATCGTCCTCCATCGGACCGGTAATACATCCGCCGGATCCGTTGGGATTGCCTTCGATGATGGTTATAGGAACGGAAGATTTGCCGCGGGGGACACCCTATCGTTTATTACCTTTGGGGGAGGAATGACCTGTGCAACTGCTCTGGTGCGCTGGTTGCTCTGAACTGGACTTGAGCCATACATTATTTACACCAGTGTAGAAATCCCCATGGCAAGGAAAGTCCATCCGACGGCGATCGTAGAACCCGGAGCACAGCTTGGTGATGGCGTAGAGGTTGGGGCTTACGCCTTTGTCGGTTCCCGTGTGGTCTTGGGTGATGGATGCCTCGTGCATCACCATGGGACGGTCCAAGGTAATGCGGTACTTGGTGCGGAAAATGAAATTTTCCCCTTTGCAATGATAGGAGGAAAAACGCAAGACCTTAAATATCGTGGCGGAGATCCGCCCCTGTGCATTGGCGATCGCAACACATTTCGGGAATTCGTCAGCGTTCATTGTGCAACTTTCGAAGAGGTGGCAACGACCATTGGAAATGATAATCATATTTTTGCCTATGCGCACGTTGCCCACGAATGCACGCTCGGAAACCATATTATTATCAGCAGCCAAGCGGTTCTGGGCGGGCACGTGCAAATTAATTCCCATGCGAACATCGGCGGAGCTTCGGCGGTCCATCAATTTTGCAAGATTGGCGCCCACGCCATGCTCGCTGGTGGCTCTGCTCTTGTGCAAGATTTGCCGCCATACATGATCGCCGAAGGAAATCGAGCGCGCATACGGGCGTACAATAAAATTGGACTACAGCGCAATGGATTTACAGAAGATGAAATTGCCCAAGTGCGGCACCTATTCAGAATTTTATACGAGAATAATTTAAATGTTTCCGATGCAATAAAAGCCATTGATTGCGAAACCAAGGTATCCGAAAGGATTAAGCGTCCGGTATTGGACTTTTACGATACTAGTCTACGCGGTGTGGTCCATTGAATGAGAAAAGTGTGATTTTGCGGGAAAATTGCCCTTGACTCAAAGTCAATTATTCTTTAACTCAACGTTCATTTATGAATTCCGTTACCGAAGGCATTAACGTTGTACCAAGCGCCACATCCGGTGAAATTCAAAGCATGATTACGCCACGGCCAAATGAATTTATTCTTGAAATGCAGGTAACTTATGGTCATGGACGATTTATTGCCAATGATCCGGGTGGCAGCGAGAAAAATTTTGCAAAGCCGCCGAAAAGGCCGTGCCGTGGCAGCTATGCTTAATCGTAGGATTATATCTTTTATCGCCAATTATTTCACTAATGGGACAGGTGTTTAGTGTGTAGTACGACGGCGCGAAAAGTGTTGCCTTTCTTTATTTTTTATTCCATAATTTCTTTGAAGGATACTTTATGAGTGATCGCATTGATTTAATTAGAAATTCTGCGCAATTTTACCCGACTGTGGTAGCTGATGCCTTGGAAGGTGCTGACACCGATGGCGTGCGCAAGCAATTTATTGCGGCCTTTGGCGACAGGAAAGACGTAAATGCTTTTTTGTTGGATGCGGGATTTGAGAATTCGCCGGCCACTAGGGTTGGCGCCGCACTAAATACAACTCATGCAAGCGTTACATCGGACATGTTGGGCAAAATAGACGGAGTTTATGCCTGGCAGCGGGAAGTGCGGCAAAACAGCGATGGATGCATATTTAATGGCACATGGCATGGTTCAGACGGTGGACACGCCGTCTATGGTCGAATTACGCAATCTCCACATAGTGAACTCTATACTGCACACATATATAATCTTGGAATGGGCTGCTCTCCGGAGTATCAAGAAGGCAACAAAGCTACATGCAAAGTGATGCTAAACATATCCTCCGAGGACACGCAAAGGCTGTTGCAATCTTTTTATATTCTCGGAAAGGGGGTAGTTAGCAAGGCATGTGCAAATCAATTCCTGGAGGGATGCTCTACCGGCAAAATCCCCTGCTTGTGTACTGATGACACCGAGGCGACGGTACCCACCGAAATCGCAGGAGTTGGCAGCGAAGACGGGCTGCCGGCTGCCCTTTCGCCAGAAAACATTACCGACGTCGACGTTGTGAACGGGAGGAAAGATGGCTTCATTATCGGAAGGCTAGGCACTGTGTGCGGCGCAACGGTTCTTGACGAAATGCAAACAACCGGAAATTGTACGGGGCGGTCATTGGAAGCATTGGTTCGTGATCTTATTTTATCCAATGCAGGCATTGGCGATAGAGCGGATGATTTGGAAATACAAATTAACTTGCTGCATTTTTACGTATCCCTACGGATGCTCAGGGATTTAATTTCTAGTCTTTTGGTCGACGGCGGAGCAGCATCGACTTTTGCTGAGGTAAATGCAATTGCCGCGCAACTGAATGTGCTTGCGCAAGATTTTGCAAATTTGCGACACCTCATTCACTCCGATGAAACAGTACGTAGAATTGATTTCGAGTTGCGGGAAATGCGAAGAATTGTTATGGAGGCGCTTCAAAATACCGTTTTCGCCAAAGGCGAAGGTGCTTTTGAGCCTGATAGAGGCAAGCCGCTCGATCTATCGTTATTTTTGCCTCCAACTCCAGACTTAGATTCAGGAGATCAAGCGCCACGTCCACCCGGAAGTAGTCCGCTTAGCGATTCTTGCGATTCCATTGATGCTGCGGCAGCTGCGCTGCGGGAGTGCCCAGTTAATGACAAGGCGGCCTTGCAGAAAATTAAGGCAGTATTTGAAAAATTTGATGTCGTCCCTGATTTTAGCGATAAGGGGCAGAACGAAATCGTTGCCGATGCCATTAAGTTCCTCATACAGCATCCAAATTTGCCATTGGACGAGCTCCCTACCCACCTTGAGACCTATAGCGAGAAAGATTCGATCCGTTTGCTTCAGCAGCTTAAAAATGTAAGCATTTTCTTATCCTCCCATTATCCAGCACCTCAATTGAGGCAATCGGTTGAGGATCAAAATGTTTTTTTGACCCTTGAAGTTATATCCATGCTTGCGTTTCGGCACTTGTGCCAAATGCGCCAGACTGCCATAAAGCGCGATCTTGTATATTACGTTGAGGTTAATCCGAATATTTTTGGCTTAGAAATTCCGCCAATAAACCCTGGATCTGACCACAACACTTCGGAACAGAATAGTGTGCGGAGGCAAAAATTGGCCGCCTTGAGTGCGAGTTCTGAGAAGCCTGGAATTCTGTTAAATGCTCCGAAGGTTTCTCGCGAAGCTTTCGCCCCCGTAGAAGCAAGCTTCGCCTCCATACTGAATGGCCCCAATCAGAGTTATACTGCATATAAAGCTGCGTGCAATGAAGTTTTGCAAAGTATCAAAGCCTCCGCCGATGGCATGCGGACCGCATTGGATGAGATAAAGAAAATAAAAGAAACGCTTAGTCGTGCAGATGTAAAAAAAGGAAAACAGCGAGAATTGAACGATGCCATTGAAGCGATTAAACGTGAGCTTGCAAATATCGAGACCGAAAAAGCCAATAGAGAAGGAGAATTTGCAAGGCTTAAGAAAGTTGTAGGGAAGGCTAAAAAAGAGTTAGAAGATGCCATTGAGGCTAGAAGCAGATGTGAAAAAGATGAATATTATCCGGCGATAACGAACAAGGAAAGGGCAGCCCAAAACTTGCAGGAGTTTGAAAATGCCATTTCCCGCTTAAGGGCACGGGAGCAGGAGTTTGGTAGGTGCGATGCGCGCATTAAGGATTACACTGCTGAATTAAAAGCCGTGAAAGATCGTCAGCCTACATTGCTTGCCGAGATTGCCGTATTGCAATCGACGTTCAACCAAGCAAAAGCCAAGGCTGATATCGCGAATAGAGAAGCGGATGCGGCAAAAAAGAAAACTGCTGAAGCATACAGAAAGTTGAGCGCGGCAGCGAAATCAGCCAATCCCGCGGCGCGGCAGGAATATGAGGCTTGTCTGGCAGCGGAGACAAAAGCAGCTACTTCCGCTACAGCTGCGCTCAACAAAGCTGCCAAAGCGGAAAACGCTTTAACCAAAAAGACTAGCGAGCTTGCAGATTTGCGAAATAAAGAAACTACCGCCAAAGACGGAATTGACTCCTTGCAAAAGAAGGTAGCCGCCATCAAACAAGAAGTAGGCGAAATAAAGCACCAGCTTGGGTTAACGGGAGGCTCGCTTCCTGAAACCGCTTCAGACACTGAAATCGACAAAAAGCGCAACCCATTGAAGACGGCTGCTGCTTCCGCGAATGCCGAATACGATAGAATTAATGCAATATATTGCAAGTTAATAGATGACGAAACCGCCCGTCGAAATGCCCATACGGCCGCTCAAAATAGTGTGACTAACATGGAAGCCTTTATCCTAGCCCTTGATAAAAGAAAGCAATATTTGGAAAGCCTTCTGAAGAGGCTTAGCGCTGTTAAAGATACGGTTGACAAATGGGAGGATGTGACCTCGGCAAGCGGGCAGGCTCTTCAGAAAAAGCTGCAACGTTGGGTCGAGACTTATATGGTATTTGCACTTCGCCGAAAGGCAGCTGCCGACATTCAGTGCAAGCTTATTAACTGCACTAATTCGAACACGACAATTAATGCCTTAACTAACGTCGCTGATATGTATGTTTCCGCATTAGAAGCACAGGTTCGAACGCCTGATAATATAAGGCTCAACCCTACCAAAAATGAATTTTCAGCCGAGATACAGGCTCTGCAAGAGGAAATACGCCAAGGGATTCCTCTTCCCGAACTTGCCGGACTCGGCAACGGCGCATCAGCGTTGATAAACGTTGCAAACCTTCGATATACTAGCAATATGTCGTTTTGGCCCGATGATGATTTTTCGAAGACTGGCAATTTTGATTTTACAATTGAGGACAGGAAAAGCAAAATTGCAGGAACGGATTTCGCTACATTGGATGCAGAAATTCGTCAAATAGTCGCATCCGACTCTGCCGCGCCACGAGATTTAAATCTTCGAATTTTGCAGGGTGTTTTTGATCAAAGGGCAGGACTTGAAGATTTAGTTGGACGCGACACACATTTATCCGATATCGCCCCAAAAATCGGACAGATCACGGAGAAGGCTCGCGTGGACTTTACGCGTGGGCTTGGTGCTATCCTGGGCACCCCCGATAGTATTGGCCATAGGTTACATATGCTCGATACCGAATTTCGAAAAAGATTTGTTGCAAATGTAACTCCAATGGATGCGTGCGGACTTGGCGATTTTCCACAGATAGTCTCTATATTCGCCGAAATAAATCAAAGATCCTCTGGTGCTTCAAAGCATCATGCGCAGCCACAAGAAAGAGATACTCCAGGCCAACATGGCGAAGGACTTTCTCCGAAGAGCTACGTCGATACTCCGTCGACCGCAATGTCCCAAACACCAAAAATAGACCATACTGCAACATATGCTTCAGCGGATAGAAGCACAGATCTTTTTCTGCAAAATCCTGATACGATTGCCGGGAGAACAACCGCCAATGAAAAACTCAGAACCCAGTCCGCTTCCAGTGGGTTCATGGAATATTTTAGTGCCGAACATATGATAAACACTCAACATCCTCCCGAATCGATAACTGCAATCTTGGCGAAAATTGCTGATAGCACTCATCTTTTCAAAAAAATGAAAGATCGCGGCAGAACTACAACCAATGCACTTTTATCATTTATTGCCAATGATTCATTCAGGCAAAAAGCGCTAGGTAATGCAACTCTCGCTGATTATGCCCGTATTTTGAATCAGTGCAACTCGCTTGTTACTGATACGCTCGGAAAAGTACTTATTGCAAACGAGGATAATCCGCTCGTACGAACGTATAGCGATGCAGACGTCGAGGTATTTAGTAATATTGCCACTGTTATTAGCGCAGTCATGCATATGGTTGGGGCCAAGGCAGTTGAATCCATCGATGGCAGAGAATGCGTGCTGCAAGGCGCCCTCCTCTTATCGCGGCAGATACGGCGGGCTCTTCTTGTAAATAAAGATAATACAGATGTTACCACCAAAAGGGGAAATTCGATCCTTGCGGAGGCGACGGCGCAAATTTCCGAAGTTGCCGTACGATTCGGTCTAACCGAGAATGATATACGCAGCAAACAAGAATGTTTGTATGAATATCAGGAAGTAGTCACCGATGGTCTTTCTGCGATAATGCTGTTTGAAAAAACTCCCGATGGAAATTTGCAGCGTCGATCATTCATAGCTAGTAGTGATCGCGTGTATGGTTGGGAATGTGCCGATTATGCCATTGATCATTTGCGTCAAATAATTACGCAACATCCAACAGATCCACTGGTCGCTCGCCTTATTACCGGAGCAATTGATTTTAGTGCAAGAGTACGACAGCCAGCCACGACGGATGTTAGAAAATTTCAAGAAAGGCAGAAAGAGGGCCCGTATGAGTACCCCAAGGATGACAGGGGACAATATACGGTTGATCCGTCGGCGGCCAGTATTTTCGGCCGCGATGGTACTGAAATTTTTTCTTTTTCCAGAGGATGGAACGAGGGTGCAGGGGTTATCTGTAACAATGCAAAAAAAATGCTACCTGAAGTTCTTGCAGCAATGCCTCCAGATGATGCAAATGCCCTTATGGCTTTTCTAAAACTTAATGAGCGATCCCAGGTTGCGGTCCAGGAATTTAATGGACAAACAATATTCACGCCTGCGGACGGGACATATGCGGGAGAGGATATCCACCTCATTCGTGATTCCGAAGGGGTTGTTCGTGCCACGAACGGAGAAGGAGAGATTTTTTATAGGCTTGATAAGCTCTACAAAGACATTTCCGAGCATGATGCTAGGTGCAAACTCTTAAAACGTGGTATTGCCTGGGGAAAGAAAAGTATCGGAGGGTCCAGCGTCTATAAACTTTATACAGGGCGCGAGTCATCCAAATGCGCAAGTTTCGAAGTGGAAGTTAGCAACCAAGGGAAAACTCAGGCATTTTTTCTTGAAGGAAGTGACCGTCGCCTCCCGGCGCATATTGCAAAGGCGAGAAGCATGGGCATTGCATTGCCGGGACTAGAAAATAAAGATTGCATCTGCATCTTCGATGAGGTGCCCGCCGAAGACGCAGAAGTTAAAATTCGGGAAGTTATGCTCCCGGATGTTGTTTTGAATGGGCACCCGCTGCGAATGAGGAAAAATGCTAATGACGAGTGGGAAATTATTGGAATTGATAATTATCGCATCGCAACAACCAAAGATATAATGAGTCTGGCCCAAACGACACACGCAGGCGATGGTGGATTTGCCCGTGAAACATATCCTTTGGCGTCTACGGCCGTCATTACGCTCATCCCGATTAACCCGCCAAGTACGGGGAGCCTTCCGGTGCTATGTTTATTGTCGCCAGTTCATGAACAAACCGCAAATACTCATACCTATCCCGCTAAAGACGCACTTGATTTTCTACCCAAAAAAAGGAGTATGCGTGATTTGTCCGCATTTACCGCCTACGGGTTGAGAGCTGCGCCGCTTCGGGATGGAGTGCAGGAACTTTTCACGGTTTCCTGTCAAGAAGGAAATCTTCATCTTGTTGATGCAAATGATGCGATTAGCCGGATTTTACAACGTATAACTGTAGCACATTCGCTACTTTTATTGCGAAAATATGACCAGGCGGCAATTGCGTTAAACGAAGTACGAAAGGGAGTTTTTTTGCCAAATAATGCAGCTGGAGATTATGTTCGTCGATGCTTTGCTGAACTCGTATTTAGTATCCGCGACCGAAGTCCAGACGCTACGGCAATAAAGTTTTTTGCACTTGATTTATGGAGATCTATAGAAAAAGACGAATCAACCATTAGGAAATATATATTCGAAGAATTACCCCGTGTGAATTTTCAAGGTGTAAAAGCAGCCGCGGGCGACATGCCAGCTATTGCGCATTGCGTGCATTCATGCTTAACAAGCCTTTCAGTTTGCGTCGGAGATAGTAGATTTCAATGGAGGCTTGTAGCGAATTTATCTCTCTCGAAGGAGCAAGCTATTTCCATGCTCGAGAAGGTTCCCGCTTTGCTTGTGGAGTACCCGGAGATGCAAGGCTCTCCTGCCGCAACCCTAATGTTCGCAGGAAAAATTAAGCTCGAATGGAAGGGGTTAAACAGTTGGGGTAAAGTGTTGAATACTGCCCGCACTGCTGAATGGCCGTCAGTCCGGGCAGAGCGCGCTGGCAACCCTGCAGTTGGGCCGAAAGTTCCAAAATCTGATCAATTCACTGCATTTGTGCATTTTGTTGGGAGACCTTTCGCGCAAATCTCTACGCGATTCGGGCGCACACACTCGGTAAGATCAGTTGAAATTATCGCAACAGATGCCGATCCGGCCATCCAATGTGCTCATGATCGAATGACTGAAGAAATGCGCGCCGGAGCCAGGTGTTTTGCCGACAGAGAAGTTTTTGTTCCGCCAACTCTCGAAGTTACAAGTGAACATTTGAATTATTTCAAAGCTGTGCGAGAGTTACGCGATGAGGTTACCAGGAGAAAACGTGATCTTTTGCGAGAAACGGCATTAAAAATCGGGGAAACTAACCACGGAGACCTCGATATGCAGGCAGTGGCAAGGGCAATTCTTGTAGTACAACCAAATATAGTGAACGGCATGTATCGCATTGGGCCGACAAAGTTTTGCCCGCAATTCCTGCTATCCGAAGCAAGTTATCACTATACGACTAACCTCATTCGAATGTATGCCGTAGCGTGCGTGACAGAACGTAGATGTTTTGACATAGAAAAACATGCTAAAGTTTTGACGAATCCGGACAGTTGTGAGTCCGAAAGAACTTCGGCTTTTGAAAATATACATCGGCTCACCAGTGAAATGTGTGAGTTTTGTTCCGACAGTGGTGGATATATCGAGGATTGTTTAGGAAAACATATTTCCGAGGATTGCATGTTGTGTTTTGCCATGGCCCAGGGCTTCATTATTAGTAAAATACAGGCACGAATACTGCGCTGTTTGATGGACGGAGATTACCGTTGCTTCAAACTAATGATGGGAGGTGGAAAATCATCGGTAATCTCTCTTGTTCTCACGTTTTGGTGTAGCTTACAGGGATATTTACCGACTATCGCTTGCGATAGTACCCAATTTCTCCAGGCACAAGCATTCTGGAATGCATCCGAGAAAAAATTTGGACAACCCGTCATGACAATTAATCCCACACGGGTGGAACTTCAAAGTGTTGGGTACCTAAGCAATATGTTGAGTTCCCTGATTGACGCTATGACTAATGGCGGAATACTTTGTTGCGAAACGAACTTTTTTTCTAAGCTTGAATTAGAGATAATGGACGCAATCGCGGCCAGAACTGCAACTGCCGAGTTGCTTGCAGAAGCAGCTACAACCGCGAATGAGATAAATGAAATCGTCAGACAAATGGATGCGATTTGGCAAGCCTCCGAACAGGAGGCGGGATTTCAAGCCGAACTTACTCACAATCTTAGGCAGAAGCTTGCAGAAAAGCGCAAAAGACTCGAACGCATAGAAGAGAAACTGGAAGAATACAAAGACGTGGAAACACTTAAGGAGAGATTTGATTATTTAGTTAGGATAAAAAAATTTTTCCAAGAGCATGGATATGGAATTTTTGACGAGGCACACATAAACTTAAGCGCAAGACAAGAAGTTAATTATCCTTCAGGTATCCAACTAGCAGTTCCAGAGGAACTGAATGGCGATGTGGCCAGTATTTTCAAGGCAATAGCGGCATATAATCGCGCAAATCCGTCAGCTACCGGTGGGCTCTTCGGATTTGCCAATAACTCACAAGCCCAGCGTTCGGACGAGGATTTTGTGCGCGATCGGCGAACTTTGGCACAATACCTTGCGACATGCGAAATAATGCCAGGTATGCCCGTGCACGTTTTTCTCAATAAGTTCAATGTTAACCTTGGAACATTTATTGATATCCTAATCGGAGAAAGTGATGCCCACCCGCTCATCGTAGCCGTAGGGGAAAGTGGCAACGATGATGATCGCGCCGCTCTTAGGCGCATTTGTACGTGGGTTGCGGTAACAAGACGATTTGAATCGGCCCGCCATGATGAAGTAAATCGTAAGATGGGACTTCACGTACGTGCACTCGGCGACGATCCAGTAATGGTTCCTTATATTGCCTCCATGACACCATCGACTAATGACTTCGCAAGTTTGCAGGAAAAATTAGTCAATTACTACATACAAGCACTCATTGACATGGAAGAATATTTCACGCCGTTCACAGAGAAAATGATTGAAGCATTCACCGAACGGATGAGGACGCCAATCGTGAAAGAAACAATGTCAAAAGGTCCATCTGATGAAGAAGGGTCTCCAAGCAAAGTATATAGGAGTATTATTGGTCGTCAATACCATGAGGTCACAAAATGTTTAAGGGAACGTGACTCACGCCCTTCCGAATATCAATCTTGTTTGGCTGGAATAAACAAGCATTTAGAAGAAAATCCCGACGCGCGGATAGCGCTATGGCAGGCATTTAGCGGACGCAGCAATCGCTACCACAAATCGATGCATACGGATGGGTGTAACAGCGCTGTTAGATTATTCGGTGAACACACGATGTTCTGTAGCGGAACAATATCCGATGTCCATGGACTTCCTCGTGGCGCGCGTGACGACACTGGCGTCAAACAACAGGCCGGCGTTGAGGGACAAATCTTCTTAAAAGAACTCGATGATTTAACGCGTGGTGTGGCCGGGATCGACATTCTTCCGGATTCCGGCAAAGAGCCCGACGTGAAAGATCTTTTTGCGTCTGTTCCACCGGCACAACGCAAATTCGTTCGTATTATAGTAGATAGGGGTGGCGTTTTTAAGGTAAAAAAAATAAATGAAATTTTAGATCAATACGCCGAGGCGTTGTCCGACAACGGAGTCAATATAATCGACTGGATAACCTATGAGGATCCAGGTGGAGGCGGATTTATGGCGTATGATATTCGCGGTCACGGTGCAAACAATAAACCGCTTCAAGGTATCACTTCGGATGATTTGCGCGCCGCAGGACTTGTTCCGGATGCATGTGCGGCATATTATTCCGAGAGGCTTTCCACGGGAACTGATGCTCAATTTATTCCAAATGCCGGCGCAATTGTGACGCTAAATACTGGTACGAATACACCCGAGGAATTAGCACAGGCAGTGATGCGGCTGCGTCAGTTCCTTGTCGGCCAAACGGCATCCATCGCCGTAACGAACTGTCCACAGGCAAAAGCTATTTTTGCGCTTGCTGATGCGTCTCCTGCAGACAAATTTGTTGGAGTTCTCAAACTTTCGGCCAGAAATGAGGGGGAAAATAATAAAGCCTTAAGGTTTCAAGCAGCCATTAATGAACAAAAAGATATATTTAAAGGGATAATTGCCGATGGCATATTGCACCTGTCTTTTGAAGAGGCAATGGATGTAAGACAAATTTTTGATCATCTTTTTACTACACAAATGGGAATTGATCCGGTTGTTGAAAATGAATTTAGAGCCCATCTTGTTCGCGGAAGTGAAATCCTCCTCGCTAGTTTGAATAGACAGAGAGAACTTTTCCAACGAGCCTTGGATGATAACGTTGATCTACCATGCCTTGCCGAAATAAAGAAAGCCTACGAAGCGGTAATGCGCCCACCAGCCAACGCCTCCGATAAGGGAGGCAAGTATCATATATACGCAAAAGAAGTATGTGAAAGATTTTCAGATGTTTCATTCGCTGCGGGGGCTAATGGCCCTGAAGGTTCCGGTGCGCAGCTAGAGCAAACGGTGGAGAATTTTGTAGAGACCGAAGTTCTACAAGTCACACAGCAAAACCAAAATCAGAACCAAATGCAACAACAGTCTACCATGTGTCAAGTGAACACAACTCAAACCTCATGCGAGGGTTTCGAAACGCGACAAAAGGTTAACTATGATTTGGCGGAAGGATTTATCGCTAATCGCGAGCATATGATTCGCGTCGGCAGTCACATGATCAAATTTTCAAGCGATGATGGGGGCAACCCAAATCCATTTGATCTCATAAACTTATACGTATCTAAAAATTACATCCAACCTTTCATGCAAAGATGTGAAATATTTCCATTTGACCATGTTGGATTGCCGAAATATGTTGCAGTTGATTGCAATGGAAATGCTTGCGTAGTAGATAGTATGGAGGCTTCCTCTTACATGAAAAATGCGCATTCGTGGAAGCCTGGAATGCCTGTACTTTTTAGCAGCACCGGTACGGTGTTATTTGGTAATCCAGGTTCATTACCGCACAAGGGAGAGGAACTTTTTGACGCCTATTTTTTCTTTGGATATTATGATCGCATTCCTGCGAAATGGTATAGGGATAGGTTTATGAAAGACGCAAAACCCGGCGAATTCACTCCAGCGGCAATATCGGCTTACGTATATTTGATTGCAGCAGCAAATCAGCTTCGACGCAGGAACGGCTTGCCAGAGTTGGATGAATCCGAAGAAACTGCGATCTGTCGCCTCTTTACGGAAGATGAATCCACATCCGGACCAAGCGGAATGGCTAAGCTGTCATTTGCCGAAACATGTGTAGCAACCGTTAGTACGACACCGAATCCAAATGATGTCGCTTCACTTGTATCCATTATGGTACAGTCAGATTGTCTCGATAAAATGCCTCGAGACACTGTAAGGAAAATTCCTGGGCCCGTATTGAATAGTTTGCCGGGCGATGTTTTTGTGAGATTTTGTGCATATTACCCTGATGATATCGAATTGTCGCAGCTTGAAACAAAACAAATTTTAATCTATGAGATGATAATTTCGGGTCGCCCATTCAATCCAGAAGAAATAGATCGATTTTGTGATAAAATACATCTCGCCGCTGAGACATTCCTTTCCCTTGAGGCAATGGAAAAAGATGATGCAGCTGGATCAATAGCGTCGCAGATAATTAAAGCAATGGAAACGCAACTAAAGATGAATGCAACAGCGTTTCTTGACAACGTAATCCTCTGCGTTGCGGACGCGATAAGAATATTTGCCTATGCGAAAAGTGATAGTTACGACTTGACACCCCCAGAGCGTGCGGAGGCGCAAGATGAGCTTATTGCATACTTCGAAAAGGAAATTCGTGGCGTTGATTTCAATCCTAATGACGTGCGTCTTGATGGCTTGCAAGATATGGTTCACGGTGCGTTGATGCGCGCAACTGAAAAATGCAAACGGACTTGCGAAAATGAGAATGTTTCGCAAATCTTAAATCATGCATATGTCGCACTTGAAAGTTTGTTCAATAGGGATTATGAGCGCATTTCCGCAGAAGTTGCTACACGTAACGCGACAATTGCCTCATTGCAGGCGTCATTTAGCTTTTTTAGGAAAACGCAAGCACTCCTCGCCTGGATGCTTGTTGTCGTTCTCGGTGGATTTCCACTAATTTTCAGCGTTCGAGACTCAGCTTTTGACGAATTATTGGCCATACCATTTTTACAGCGTAGTGAGCTTGGATATATAAAAAGGCGCATAGTTCAGGAGTTAAGAAAAGATGGCAGCAATTTCTTGCCACTTCTTCAGCTGTGCGTCGAAAAAGCGTCCGAACCGCCCCCCGATGCAATAAATCCCAAATCAGAGGAACCCCTCATTCAATTTACTATGGCATCCGATGACGCAACGGAGAGTGTTGCAAAATTTGATGATTTTAAAGGAGCAGTTGATTGGTTTGGGAAAGCAGCCTCTATCGCGAAAGATGATTTTACAACATTCATGCGACACACAAGGGCTGGGATTGCTAGGCTTGAAGAGTTGGATACCGATTCTGACGCAGTACCAAAGGCTTCCGCATAGCGGCATATTTCTATTCGCCACAAGCATAAATTAGTCTATGGTAATTCCATTAAGTTGCCATATGTTGGTGGCGTATTCCTGCACGGTACGGTCACTGGAAAATTTACCCATGCGTGCCACATTTAAAATCGCCATGGAGTACCACAATTCCTGATTGAGGTATGCTTCGGAAACTAGATCCTGTGCGGCCATGTACTTGCGATAGTCCGCAAGGATGAAGAAACGATCTCCTTCGTTTAAAAGACTTTCTGCGATCCTCCGCAGGGGGTTGAGTCCATTGTTTTGTTCGAATAAATCCGATCGCATCCAGTCCAAAATGTGCCTCAATTCATCATCTTTTTGATAAAAATCGCGTGGATCATAGATTGGCCGGAGCTGGTCCAGTTGGGAAGCGGTGTGTCCAAAAATAAAAATATTACCATCTCCAACTTGCTCGAGAATTTCCACATTGGCACCGTCCAAAGTGCCAATGGTCAATGCGCCATTCATGGCAAACTTCATATTGCCCGTTCCAGAAGCCTCCGTTCCAGCCGTTGAAATCTGCTCCGAAAGGTCCGTAGCGGGAATAATTTTCATAGCCGAGCTGACATCGTAATTTGGAATAAAAGCTACCTTGATACGATTCCCGATACGCGAATCATTGTTAATGTGGTTGGCCACCAGATTAATGGCATGAATGATGGTTTTGGCCATAAAATAACCGGGCGCAGCCTTTCCGGCGAAGATAAAAACACGCGGTGGAAATTCCAATTTCGGGTCATTTAGCAGGCGGTGGTAAAGGGACAAAATATGTAGTAATTTAAGGTGCTGACGTTTGTATTCGTGAATGCGTTTAACTTGCGAATCGAAGATGGCCTCAGAACTAATATCAATGCCACACCTGATTTTAATATACGCAGCCAGGGCATTTTTATTTTGGAGTTTAATGCGAGCAAATTCATTACGGAAGGCAAGATCATTGGCATACGGTTCCAGGCTTCGCAAACGACTGAGGTCGATAATCCACTCGGGACCGATGGTTTTGTTAAGCAACTCAGCAAGGCGCGGATTGGCAGAATTGATCCATCGGCGCGGGGTAACGCCATTTGTCACATTTTTGAATTTTTGCGGGAAAAGCTGGGCAAAATGCGGAAACAAAGAGCTTTTCACGAGCTGGGAATGCATTTCGGCGACCCCATTGACCGATTCACTGCCGATAACAGCTAGATTTGCCATACGCACAAATTTTGTCGGACCCTCCTCAATGATGGAAAGCGCTTTGAGCTTTTCCGCATCATTGGGATAACGTTCCTGGACCTCCGTTTTCAAAAAATGCTCATTGATCTCGTAAATAATGCGCAGATGGCGAGGAAGAACAAATTCAAACAATGGCACACTCCATTTTTCAAGTGCCTCAGGCAGCAGCGTATGATTCGTATAATTGAAAACATGGGATGTGATGTCCCACGCCTTTTCCCAGGGAAGACCGTTATCATCCAAAAGAATGCGCATCAATTCGGCGACGGCAATGGTTGGATGGGTGTCATTGAGTTGAATGCATACTTTTTCACTAAAATTGTCCCAGGTGTTATTCCCATTGAAGTGGCGGCGAATGATATCCAACAGGGAGCAGGCGGCAAAAAAATACTGCTGCACTAGGCGCAATTTTTTTCCGGAATCACTGGAGTCATTTGGATAGAGAACGCGGGAAACGGTTTCGCTTTCCGCCTTTTTTTCCACCGCCTCTAAAAAATTACCAGCATTGAACTGATTAAGATCAAATTCGTCCGATGCACGCGCCTCCCAGAGGCGTAAAAAATTAACCGTTTGCGCCCCATAGCCAACGACGGGAATATCCCATGGAATACCGCGCAATGTGGAATAGCCGGCCCATTTTTCCCGATGGGTACCGGACTCGTCCACGTGATCTTCCAAATGCCCATAAATGGGGATGGTTTGCATATTTTCCGGCCGGCTGATTTGCCATGGATTTCCGTGGAGTAACCAATTATCAGCCAATTCCTTTTGCTGGCACTGATCAAATTCCTGGCGAAACATACCAAATTCATAATGTATGCCATACCCTACCGCCGGATAATTTAATGTGGATAGCGAATCCATGATACAAGCGGCAAGTCGACCAAGGCCACCATTACCAAGACCCATATCAGCCTCCTGTTCCTCAATGGTATCAAATTTAAGACCAAGTTCGCGCACCGCTTTTTCATTGAGCTCAAACATCTGGCAATTATTGAGATTGTCCCGCAGCAATCTACCCATCAGATATTCCATGGACATATAGTATACGCGCCGACAATTGGCCGTATGCTGCGCCGACTGCGTTTTAATGAATCGCTCCAGTATGCGATCGCGCAATGCGTAGGCATTCGCCAGAAACCAGTCATGAGTTACGGCACTTTGCGGCTCCCGGGCAAGCCTACTTTCCAAGTGCTTGACGATGCGTTCCTTCGCCTGATCAACCCTCCAGGAAAGATGTCCTGGAATAAGCGGATTTTTGCACTGCGTCGTGCGGACCGACGCCAAACCTTTTGTTGTCATTTTCCCTCCATTAAACTTTAAAGATAAGATTTCCATCGTTGTACTCACCAACCAATTCCTGCGGAACTTCCTCCGGCGCACAGCAATTTTCTTCCATGCGCATCTCTTCGTCAGCCACTTCGTCGCCACCTTCGTTCTCTTCTTCTTCGGTATCATATTCCGAATTGACGTCGACTTCCGCGACCTCTCCCGCAACCGAAGTGCTGACATGGGATTTTTCCGCGGCAACCAGATTTTCTGCATCCACGCCGTCAGACGTCTCCACATTTTCTTCCACTATCTTGTCAGCTTCGGAAACTGATGTGGCTTTAGCGCTTTCGCCGGAAGTGTCGGTAGCGGTTGGTTCACTGGCCGTATCGCCCGCATCGGTCGAATCTTCCAAATTTTCCTGGAAATCTTCCGGTGAAGTTTTGAACGAGGTATCTTTTTGCGCAGCCGAAGTATCCGCCCGCTTTCCCGATTGGGCAGGCTCTGGGAAGGCCTGATGGCTCTCAGGACGCGGCCCGCCCGGATGCATACTAACCGACATGGGGCAATTATGATGGATGTGACCTTTGGCTTCAATGAAAAAGCATCCAGTTGCGCAGAAATCAAATTTGCGATTTCAATAGATCTATTGAATCCACCGGAAACATCGCATTTGCAGTTGCCCATCGGCCATACGCTGGACAATCGCTTCACAAATGGCTCTGGCGAATACCGTGCCGTCAATTGGACTTACGGAATCTCCATAGCCACGGATGGAAAAGGTATCCGAGCGGACGATTAACTGATTGCCAAAAAACTGTAAGAAATCCGCCTGCGTTACAAAGGCGGGCGCGTGCGCATTGGTTGCCCCTCCGGCAAGTGACTCATTAAACCATGATCCTTCGCGCCGGTCCTCCGACAATGGGGAAAGGCTTTCCAAATTTAAATTAATGCGGGACATATTGATGGCCCGTTGGATCAACCCTGCCCGTGCTTGTTCGCCGTTGGATAATTCCCGATTAATAAATGCACCTAACGTTGGAAAAGGCCCATATTTTTGAATTTCCGAAACAATGCATTCGGCAAGCCGGTCCAAGTCATCTTCGAGCAATTGATGTTGCCGTTGGAATTTAGGCCCGAGGGAGCTCTGGCCCACAAAATGTGGCAAATAGTAAGCCCTGGTTCCTGGATCGAAGGGCATGCACCGGAGTAGCAGTTTCCATGTTTTCGCAGAGGTGCAGTTAACATTGAAGGCTCCTTCAAGGAGAAGGTTATGGGCAATTTGGGTGGAGTCGTAAAAATTATTTCCTATCCCACTTGGTCGACATGTGGTAAAAAATTGAGGTTCGTCGGCATGGAATCCGCTAAAACCACTGACAAAATAATGGTCGTAAAGCGCCTCATTGAGCAAATATGAATAATCAAAGAGCATAGATTGACGAAAATAGGCGTGTTTATTCCAGGGATCCAGTGGTGAAATAAAATGCCATCGTAGCACATCCGTGGACATAAATGGACAGGCAAGACTATTACCGACCGCCTGCGCCGGATGGTAGGAAAATGGTGTTAAAGGCACATGTTGCAGGAAGCCAATGGAAAATAATTCACTTGGCAGATCGAATAGAATGGCCGATGTGGAGCCATCCCCGAAGAATCCTGGGAATTGTCCAGTTTTCGGTGAATCGCAGAAATATACCGTCCACGGCTCAAAATGGCGATGGAAAGGTTCCGATAATCCAAACAATGGTGCATGTTCAAATGTGTTGCGTCGGATTTGTGGCGCCCGCGGATCATAATGGGCTAGCCATTGATTCGCTCCGGTCCCAAGATTTGCCCAGGCGCAAAAACAAAACAGCCCATGGCGTTCGCCATCCCGTGGAATTACGTAGGTTGTAGTCTCGTCACCATCAACAAAATCACTGATTTCCTGTAGTAAATTTCCATTACCGTCCAAGAGGCGCATGGAAAGGTTGAACCAGGAAACGGCGCCAATCATTGAATTGGCCCGTTGAATGGTGATTGTAGATACATCCATCGGTAGATTAAGCGGAATGGCTATGGGCGAGAGCTGATCATCGATGGCAAAGGCGCGCACTTCGCCAGCATTCAATGCAGTCTTAATCTCCCCCTGGAAAATGAGGCCAGCGTCGTTGATTCCCAGGCGGACGAGTGTGGTGTTGCCTGCGGCGGTTTCTACTAAAAAGCCCGGTAATGTTCCAGCCTTGTTGCTGGGAGTGGCGGAAAGTAATTGGAATACATATGCGCTTGCTGCAAAATTGGCGTTGTAGGGATTCCAAATGAAGATTGTTGGCTCCAAATGGATATTCGCCTGATTGGCATTGGCTTCTGCGGAAACAGCCACAAACATAGCAACGGGAATTGGATAAATACCGCATTGAATTGGAATATTGAGTCCAAGGTCCGATTGCGGCAGATCTCCAAGTCCGTGGCTAAGCGCATTGGTTGCCGGATAAACAATGCGATAATTTGGACCCGCGGCGCTGGGATGAATACCTAAGGAATGTACATTCTTCGTGGCATTGAAAAATGACGCCAGCTGTCCGAATGTGGGTGGAGGCTCCGGATAGGATGGATCTCCGGAAAAAATGTACTCGCCGGTGCCGTGTGGTAATTTTTGCAATTTCAGCGTCAGGTCCTCTAGCCATTCGCCGGCGGTGTTCTTCAACAGCCCGCGGCTGCACAATGTTATATTATGGAACAGGGCATTAATTTCCCCGCTCATACACCGCTGCATCGACGAAAAGGAAACGCAATTTACCAACGCTTGCGCCGTTTCGGAAGTGAGATCAAGTATATTTGGGCAAAATTGTTGTAAGATGTGGTCCCATGCCAAGGTAGGCGTTGGCAAATTGATGCGTAATTTATCGCATTCATCTTCAACCCAATATGCAAAATGTCCTGAAATCTTCTCGTTTGAAATTATTGGTAACCGCGGGCAGGCATCGGCGAAGCCGAGATCTTTGAAAATGGCAACTTCATCCGCATTGGCGTCCCATGGGGCAGTGCTTTGAAAACGCGCATCGCCAGCGAGGGAAATCAACCAGCGGTTAAAAACCGGTTTGCCATCGATAACGCTCCAAACGCCCGTCCAAAGGGAATGTTCTTCGGGGATTGTTTCGCCATTGATGTTTGCCCGTGCTGTGACGCAGCAACCTCCGTCATAGGTTTCATTCAATTCGGCCATTGCGGCACGGAGAGCCGTCCATGCATTTTGCCTGGCTATGCCATCATGCAGTTGATTTTGTGTTCTCAAAGTTTGTATGCGAACAAACCGTTCTGCGGTCAGCATCAGAGCTCCAAGCACGGCTAGTATGCCCAATACAAGCAACAGCGCAAAGCCATCCGAACGCTTACCTCGCATGATCCACGAGTTCACGAATTTCATGGCAAACGGTCAAGTTTCCTGGTAATTTCATAAAGGCCATAAACTTGATTTGACGGCAAGCTTTAGTATAGAAATCGAATTGACAATTCACCGTTTGCCGCAAGATGGCCCCCTTTATTCCGGAGGATAATAGAAAATCTATGGGGACAATTTTTTTTGCCTGTGGTGTGATGCTGGCCGTTTCTTTTCTGGCGTCTCTCCTTGAAGGTATTCTGGTGAGCACAACCGTATCTGAGCTTGAAATTTTTAAACAAAAGCACCCCCATCTTGGAAAAATTTTCGCCTATTATTGGGAGCATTCCGAACGCGCGTTGGCAGCATTTTTGGGAATCGACACGGCAACCACATCAACCATATCCATTTTTTTGGGCGCAATGCTCATCAAGGCCTGCGGCGAAGCTTCCGTCTTACCTGGTTCTATCATCATTACTAGCATTGAGTTTGTTTTTACTGACATACTTGCCAAGATGCTAGGTATTTACCACCGGCGCCGATTGTTACGCTGGGCGGTCTATCCAATGCGGGTCATTGTTTGGATCATGTTTCCGATTTCCTGGGCATGTTCTTTAATTGTTCGATTATTTATTCCGCGGACCCATGGGAATGAAGACTTTTCCGATGAGGCGCTTATTCTAACGGCTAAGCGCGGGGTTGCCGATGGAGTTTTGACGTCCGTGGAAGGGACCATGTTGGAACAAACGCTCACCTTGGATGATGTAGCCGTGGAAACCATTGCACAAAAGCCAATTTTTTCTTTGGATGCCGCAAAGACCGTTGCTGAAATTTTTCACCAATACCCGGAGATTCCGTACGGGCGCATCCCCGTCTACGAGAAGGAGCCATTCAATTTTATTGGCATCGTTCGCCGTCGAGATTTACTCCAAGCCCTCGCCGCAGACAAGCACCAGGCGATAGTCTCAGAATTTGTGCGAGAAATGATTACCATCTCCTGGGATACGAAAATTTCCGGCGCCCTAGAGATCCTTCTGCAACGGTTTCAGCAAATTTCCCTCATTCGAGGGAAGGACGGTAAGCCGATCGGAGTTTTAACAATCGAGGATATTTTTGAATATATTCTAGATCGTGATATTTTTGAATATGACGATCTTTCTAATTTTTCCCGGAGTGATTTTCGAAAGGGATTTGCCAAGAAAATTTCGACAACTTAATCGATGGGTGGTAATTTCTTCAGGATCGCCATTCGTTTTTTTACGATTTTCGTCTCTACGAATTATATAATTGTAAGAAATAGTTGGCCCCTTTTTCCCCTTTGAATTTTCCCAAGCTTTTTTGCAAAATGCGCAAATGGACTCAACCTTGCAATTCCACACCATGGTTGGATTTGAGGATTTATTTTACGAATGGTAAGGCATTTTTACGAGCTAGATATAAATAAATTAACATAAAGTTCTTGACTTCCTGACTTTTTTAGACGACATGGCGTTCAATGAGATTTCACAGTCAAAGAGTCCCAAAGGGAGCTGCTGGCGTGGGTGATGTTCGTGAGCCGGATGGAGAGTCTATGCCTGGATCGGGTGCGGGCGTAACCGCGCATCCCGGTGATAGAGTGCAAACGCAAATTGCGCCATCATTGGCATCGATTATTAAGGTAGCAACCGCTGTTGCCTCTGCAATTTGCGCGTTGGTATTCATGCTTTATTGTTACTTGAGAACACGAATAACACCTTCAGACAATTCTGCTGATCAAAACCCTGAGGTACCAGTAGATCTGCCGGCATCGGATGCGCAACCAGAACCACAAACACGGGCGGAGCCGGAACGACAAGCTGGCAGGTCCGCCGAGCACCAATATCGGGAACAACGGACGAATGGCAATCGTCCTTCTCATGCGAATCCGAATGAAATGCCAGGAAGCGCGTACGGGTCGCCACGTGGTAGTGCTGTCCCTAATCCTAATCCGGAAGCATGCAGTCAAAATGGCGCCGGGCCAGGCCCACGCCCCTTTAACGGGATACCCAATAATTTAGCGGATATTCTAAGATGTGTTTTTGGACATGCTTATTCTCAGCGGGTTTATTCTAACGCGTATAATAATGGATTTGCGTCCGTTGACACTCCGAATGAACATAATGGGGAAGATCTCTATGCAATTCTCGGAGTAAGCCCAACTGCCACATCGGCCGAAATTAAAGCGGCTTACCGTCAACGTGCAATGTTGTTGCACCCTGATAAAAACAATAATAGTCCAGAGTCGACCGAAAAATTTCAAAAATTAAATGAAGCCTATAGGGTGTTGTCAAATCAACAAACCCGCACTGGATACGACAACGAACGGAGAAGCGACGCCAAGCCGCGCGCCCAACACAATATGGGCGGGTGGGCGCCGGCGGATATATTTAAACAATTTTTCGGGCAAGAGGGTGATGATGATTTTTTCCGGGGATTTCCTCGGTAATCGTAAAATGTGGTGCAAGACATATCAAAGGGTTTCAAACGCTCTTTGATTTTTTTTAACCTTCCGTATGGAAGTGGATTATTTTGTGCATCTTGAGTTCGAGTGGTTGGCCATCGATTTCGTGCCGTCTTTGGAGTATGGGCAAAAATCTTTGACTTTGAGCGCAAGATTGTGAAAATAGATCTGATATGTGTGGGAGTGCGGCCATTGCGCAGGTAATTGGGCGGGAAATTATTGATTCTCGCGGAAACCCAACGGTGGAGGTGGATGTTATTTTGTCAAATGGGGCGCATGGGCGCGCGTCGGTCCCATCGGGTGCAAGCACCGGTGAACACGAAGCGTTGGAGCTGCGCGATGGCGCAGCGGCCGGAAAATTGCTCGCTAACGGCGATAGGGATCGTAAGCGTTACGGCGGGAAGGGAGTTCTCGCCGCCGTACACAATGTAAACGAGGTCATCGCACCCATCCTCCGTGGCGTGGATGCGCGAAGCCAGTGTGAAATCGACGCTATTATGATTGCCGCGGATGGCTCGAATACGAAGCAAAACTTAGGCGCTAACGCCATTTTGGGCACATCACTGGCCGTTGCAAAGGCTGCTGCAAATTCTTTGCAAGTACCACTTTATCGTTACTTGGGCGGTACTAACGCAAAAACGCTCCCTGTCCCCATGATGAACATTCTAAACGGTGGGGCGCATTCGGACGCACCAATTGATTTTCAAGAATTTATGATTGTTCCCCAGGGCGCCAAAAGCTTCCGTGAAGCACTCCGGATGGGCGCCGAAGTTTTCCATTCCCTAAAATCCGTACTCAAGGCTCGCAAACTGTCCACAGCCGTCGGCGATGAAGGTGGGTTTGCGCCAGATCTACCATCTAATGAAGCGGTTTTAAGCGCCATGGTAGAAGCCATTAAGGCGGCGAATTACGTACCTGGCAAAGATATTTTCTTTGCCCTTGATGTGGCCGCATCGGAATTTTACGATGCGCAAAAGCGCGTGTATGTTTTCAAAAAATCAGACCTGTCCCAGCATTCGGCTGCGGAACTGGTAAAATACTATCAAAAGTTATGCAGCGAATATCCAATTGTTTCCATTGAAGATGGACTGGACGAAAACGACTGGGATGGTTGGCGGTTGCTGACGGAACAGCTGGGAAATAAAATCCAACTCGTTGGTGATGATCTGTTTGTTACAAATCCCGTCTATCTCAGGCGGGGCATCGAGTCGAATGCGGCCAATGCAATTTTGGTTAAGGTGAACCAAATCGGCTCCCTAACGGAGACTTTTGATGCCATCGAACTTGCAAAGCGCTCCTCCTACGGTACAATTATTTCTCACCGGTCCGGCGAAACGGAGGATACTACCATTGCCGACATTGCCGTTGCCACCAATGCGGGCCAAATCAAAACGGGCTCACTTTCACGTACGGATCGCATCGCAAAATATAATCAACTATTACGAATCGAAGAAGAACTTGGGCCAAGAGCAATTTACGGAGTTTGCTAAAATAAGGGCGGCACCAGTTTAAGCATTTGTGCCAACTCCGTGAAGAGAATTCCAACAAATATTAACCATAGTAGAAGATATCCCGGGCGAAATCGTTGTCGCGTGAGGAATGGCATGATTGGGATGATTCCAGCGATTATGTTACCAAAAATTCCACCGGCAATGCCGAGGACCGTTACAAATAAATGAGGACATAGTAAAGCAATTGGCAGCGGAACCATGACTAGCAATTCCCGAAATTTGTTTGTATTCATCCGCCGAAATCGAATATCCGCCAGCGCGCCATTCATCGCCATGGCAATTCCCAACAGGGAGGTGGCTATGGCCAAAATGGAAAAACACCGGCCAATTATAAAAACCAACTCGTTGGCACCGTGGTTTCGAAATAGGGCAAACATGGGCAATCCCAATTTTGCCGCTTCCATAAGTTCATTCTGGGAAAAAATACGAAATCCCAAGGTAAGGACCAGCAAAGTGACGGCAAGCGGTACAAATGTTCCCAGCAGCAATGCCCGGCGAATGGCCGATGGCTGATAATCCAACTGCCGGCAGATCGTCGGAATAATTTGATGATACCCAAAGCTGCATAATATGATGGGCAGTCCAGGCGCCATGAGGCGCCAATGGGAAACGGATTGGAAGCTGTGTTTCGAATTGCAAAAGCCAATAGCAACAAGTAACAAAAAAGAGATAATCAATGCGATTGTACCCAAACTGCAAAATTTCCTGAGAAGTTCACAATTGTAGCACAGGCCAATGTAAACGCCGATGCCAAGGACACACATCACCAACGCGTATCCACCCAGCAAACTTAAAAGGCCGCTCCAATAGGCAACCAGCAGGCAAAATGCGAGCGTGAAATAACTTACATTGAAAAGCGTTGCCCAACCATTGCCCAAGTACTTCAGGAATAGAACCGGAAGATCCCCGTGCCTGGATTCCACGACCAAGCGAGCAATGAGCATCCCAGAAACAAGCGTGCATATATAAATCAAACAAACTCCAGCAACGGCCGGATAGTAGCCGGCCCCGCCGAGTGCCAACGGCAATCCCAACTCTCCCGCACCGATGGCAATGCCGGCGATGAGAAGGGCCGCAGTCCAGACGGATTTTCCGAACGGGTCTAATTGCTTACTTTTTTCCACGGCTCACGTTGGTGGTAGTGGATTTTTTTTTGAGATCAAGAAACATTGCATTCAGCATATCCAGCAATTTCCAAAAATTAAAGGCGGCAATGATTTTCGATAGAATTCATGCGCTAGATTTACTCTCTGCCAAACACCACAAATGGAGAGCATCGTGTTGGCAATTACTATGTTTGTGGTGTTTCACTACCCCGGAATTTTAAAAATTTCCTGAAATTTTTGCAAATTGCACAAATATCGAGTAAATCTCATGGATTATCGCTCCGTAAAAAATATGAGGGGCAAATGGAATTTGGCGGCAACGGGTGGACTTTTTTTTGAAAATTTCATGTAATATGGCTATCCATGCAGCATAGGAGATAACGCGAATGCTGCCTTTGACTCCTAGGAATGTTCCCAGAATGCCGGAAAGTTTAATGTCCCCAAAACCCATTCCATCCCGACGGGTTAGGGATTCGAAGACCATTGCCAGCCAAAACATTCCTCCGGAAACAAATAGCAAGCTTCGAATGGCATTTCCGAGACCATTGGCCGATGAAAGGCCAGCAAGCAACAATCCGACAGCGATACCTCCGTAGTTGATGGCATCCGGGATGTAGCCATTTTTATAGTCCCGGCTAGCAGCAGCGGCGAGGAAAAAGATTAAAACCGTATGGTGGATCCAACACATGTAAGTAAACCACATTACTCGGGGAAATGGATTTTTCGAAATAGCGCCATCCATGCACCCCGGAATTTTCCGTTAGACAGGGTGTACGTATAAATGAGCCCCTCCGTGTAATGAATCCCTAAAAAAACAATATTCTCCCGTTCACAGAATTTTGCAAAGTCTGCAAGCGCTTCCTCATTATCATCAATCAAAACCATTCGTCGCACCTTAAATTTCTTATCGCCAAGAAATGCTTTTAGGCAGACGGATTTTTTTACCAGATTCGCACTAATTACCCCTTCATCAATGATGCAGGGCATCAAATTTTCATAGGGAAGTTCATTTTTTGGGACTTCAAGATAGCGTATTGTGCCGTCTTTAACCCCGTCTGGAAGATAGATTTGATAACCCCTTTTCCTTAGATTTTTGCGTCGCCACATGGCAATTCCGGGCGTCCCATTTCCGGAGAGCAATCGTCCATCAAAAGATTCGCTGATAAAAATTGTTGGAATTTTTTTTCTGCAGAAATCATGATTGAGTGCCAAAATGCCCTCATTTACGCACCGAGTGCCGGATTTTTTAATTAATTTCCAAACAGCAAGGTAGGTGTAGTAGTTATCCTCGCTCGGATTTCTCAAAAAAAGTCCTCGATCCGCTAGCGACTCAGCAAAGCATTGATTGTAAATTGCTTTTTGCTTCTCCGTATAGGCGCGGAAGTGAAACAGTGGATCCGATGGCATGATCGATACGGAATTAACGTCAAAAATTGTAAGCGTTTCCTTATCTACACCGAAACGGCCAACTTGCTGGAGTACCTCGCCAACGCTTTCACATTTCACAATTTCCGCCTGTGCCGGCATAAAAATCGCAAAACTAGCTAATGCCACAAGTGCGCACCCCGGAAGTAATCGCCTCATCCCGTTTTACTTTCATAAATTGCGATCATCTTGTAAAGATCGATTGTGTTTTTTTAACCAGAATGACTCAAATGTGCTTATCCGTGCACCTGTCCGGATACTTCCTTTGGAAAATTGCCAAAAATTCCACTAGTAACGACACTTCAGTAAAGTGCATTTTCCTAAGGACTAATACGTAAATTGCCCCACCAATGGTGATGTCGGTGAAAATTTCCAAGAATGCTACAATTTTGTCGGCCCAATGAAGCAGGCCAAAAAGGAAGTGTATGGCAAAAATCCACAGCATCAATACCCCGGATGCAAATATGACCGGCAATGGCCCCCGTCGACATGCAGATAATGGTCGCAAAAATTTTTTCAGCGAACGCTCCAACAAATACCATTGGAGCAGTGCCGATAGTGAATTAGCAACGGCCATCCCCGTTATGCCAAAATGAATAAGGAACGATGCGGTGAGGAACAGATTCATCACCATATTTATAATACCAATGTGCAAAGGCGTTTGCATGTTTTGCCGTGCGTGAAAGGCACGAATGGCGATGGCCCCTAGCGCATAAAATGGAATGCCAACCGCCGAGCCGCAGAGCACCGGAAATACGCGCCAAATATCATTTCCGGAAAAATTTCCCCACTGGAAAAGTAACTGCAAAATTTGCTTCCCCAGGCAGATAAGCCCCAAAGCCGCCGGGATCGTAATCATAAGTATTCCCCGCTGCGCACGGCGATAATTTGCGGAAAAAATGTCGAAATTTTCATCGGCCATCGCCTTTGCCATGCGCGGGAATGTGACCGATGTAATGGCAAAAACAAAAATTCCGAGCGGAAGTTCCGTTAATCGACTGGACAGATAGAGCATCGAAATGCCATCGGCGGTGAAACAATAGGCCAAGATACGGGAAAGCGTGGTATTAATTTGTGCCACCGCTGCACCAAAAACCGCGGGAAGAAACAGCTTCCAGAGGCGATGCATGGGTTCCGTCTGCGGCCGCTCAATGTGCCACCGCCAACCATGCCGACGCATCATGTTCCAGGAAATTAACATCTGCAACCAGCCGCCACCGAGTACACCGGCGCATAGCAGCAATGTGCATTGTAGTGGTTGGTCTTTCGTAAAGAAAAAGCCACCCATCCCAAAAATCAAAATGGACACATTGAGAAAAAGCGCCGTCAGCGCCGGCCAACCAAAGGAATTTTCCACGTTCAATGCGCCGCAGAGCATTGCCGCAACACACGCACAAACCAAATATGGGGAAAGTAGAACGGTTAGGCCAATGGCACGCATTCCGAATGTGTTCAAAAACGGCCACAGACCGGCCGCGAAAACGGCGAAAATTCCAATACCAATTAAAAGCGTAAATACCAGCCGCGCGAGAATGGCATTGAGAAATTGATGGGCCATCGGCGGACTTTTTTGAAAAATGTCTGTATAAATTGGAATCATCGCCGATGTAAGAGCCCCCTCACCGAAAAGGCGGCGAAAGAGACTGGGAACGGTAAATGCAAAAAGAAAAGCTCCGTTCCACGGCGACAAACCAAGAATGGCGAATATGACAACATCCCTAAAAAGACCCCCAACGCGCGACAACGCCGTCGCCCAGGCAACGGAAACCACGGAACGTTCACCACCCATTTGCCGGTGGTGTTAGGTCCTCCGCCCCCCAAAGTCAATTCGCCTTCTTTTCCATGGCCCAATGGTAGCAATCCAAGTATCGCTGGGAGGATTGTTTCCAAGAGAAATCCCTGCGCATGCCATTTTGCCGCATAGTTAGCATATCGCCGGGTCGGTCATAATAGGTAGCACAGGCCCAACCAATGGCATCGTAGAGTGCCTGGTGGGTTAAATCATAGAAAACAAATCCAGTCGCATGCTCCACGCCTTGCGCATTGGAAACAACGCTATCCTTCAAGCCTCCCGTGGCACGTACGATTGGCAAAGTTCCGTATCGCATGGAATATAGTTGCGTCAACCCACAGGGTTCAAAGCGGCTAGGCATGACGAAAAAATCCGCGGCGGCGGTCATGCGATGGGCCAATATTTCGTCATATCCTCGATAAAACCAAATGCGATCTGGAAAGCGACGCGCAATTGAAGCCAATTGTTCTTCCAACTGCCATTCGCCACAGCCGAGGATGGCAAATCGCACGTCCATGGTTTCGACAACCCATGACAAAATGTCTCCCAGCACATCCAAGCCCTTTTGCGGATACAACCGCGAGACGGCCACAAAGAGTGGCGGGCCATTTACTTTTTCATCACCAAAGCACTGGCGGCAAAAATCAACTTTGCAGCGATTTTTACCGTTCAGGTCGTTCGCATCGTAATTCGCCGGTAATGTTTGATCCGTGGCCGGATTCCAGAGGCTATCATCAATGCCGTTGAGGATTCCAACCAAATCTCCACCGCGGAAACTAAAGACATCCGCCAAACCACACCCCAGGGCCGCCGTACGGATTTCTTCAGCATAGGTTGGGCTAACCGTAGTCAGTTTATTGGCGAAATAAATGCCGCCCTTGAGAAAATTTACACAACCGCAAGCCTCCAGTTTATCCGGTCTCCAGAGATCCCAAGGCAGTCCCGCGTAATCAATTATAGATCGATGGGCGTATCCCTGATGCTGTAAATTATGTATGGTTAGCACGCTTCCCACATGCTCCAGCTGCCCACGCCGGGCCACAGTTTCCAGATAGACCGGAACAAGCGCCGCCATCCAATCATGAACATGGTAAACATCTGGTGTCCATTGGAGAAATTCTGGCAAATCGATGGCCGCACGGCATAAAAATGCAAATCGCTGTGGGTTGTCTTCAAACGCACCATATGGACCATCGTAAAGTCGATCACGAAAAAAGAAGTGATCATATTCAAGAAAGTAATATCGTAGATTGTCCGAAGAAATGAATTCCCACAACCTTGCCCAATGCTCCCGCCGCAGATGGATGGAAAAAGCCCCGGATAATGGCTGGAAGCTTTGTCGCAGATCCTGGGGAATGATGGAATAAAGTGGCAATAAAACACGCACGTCATGGCCCAGGGCGGAAAGGCTGTTGGCCAAAGAAGAAACCGCATCGCCAAGACCGCCAGCTTTTGCAAAAGGAGCGGCTTCTGAGGCAACCATAAGGACCTTCAGCTTCTTCCGATGCACGAAAAAGATCTTCACATGGATGAATTTCTTTTGCAAGATGCATTTGCGTAAACAACACAATTATCACATCCTTAACCCACATTGCGCGCTTGCAAATACTTCCACGGCTAATGCCACATATGAATGACCATAACTCTCGCGCCCATATTTTTGATACGGCGCCATGCATAAACGGTGGAAAATCCTCCAACCATCGCCCGCAACAAAACCCATCCGGAAACCCATCACAGCAGGAAAAAATCGACACGTACTTCCGCGCCCATGCCATAGAGCGAACGGATCCGAAAAGCGCCCACACGGAAATCAACCATCTGGATAAAACATCCGGCACTCAAAATACACGCAGACCACAACAATCTAAAAAATCATAAATCGCGCGCGTAATGGGTACAATACGACAAGAAATTTCAAAAATCAAGACGGCCGTAAGTCCCCATACAAGTTTACCTCTGTGACGACATCCTCAGGTAAAATAGAAATATCACCGTACCAATGACCCAACACGCGAAATATCTCCACAAATTCGGTAAAATCACGAAATTTGTTTTTTTCAATAACAATAACTCTTATTAACGGATAAATTAACACTTTTGTTGAGACGCTTGCAAACAACCAACACTCATCACTAATCCGCGACGCGGCTTCTGGTTTCAGCACCGGATTGCTGGCAGCGATTGGAAGAACGTATCCTAGACTTTGAAAGTTCACGTGGAGACGTTTACCAAAAATGATGATTTTCAACGATAAAGTTATTATTTTATGCAAATTTTATCCGAAATTTGAATTAAATATCATAATTTTGTTTTTGCAGCGCCATTGAGGCTGCGCAACGCATCAAATGCCAGTCATCGGCCACGATTCAAAGTTTTTGTTGTCGCACAGGATTCAGGCATTGGCGGAAGCCTGGCGACTTGTTGGTTATCCGCGTGCAGTATTTGATCTACGAGCAGGTGAACATAGCGGTGCGGTTGTTTACTATGACGGTAACGGGAATCGTTGCACAATTAATGAAGGACTTGCTACTGAGGAACTAAAAAAGGCAGTGGAAATGGCCGCAAATGATGCTGTTGTCGTGCATTTGGGCGGGAATCAAACTGGGTCAGCAATGTTGTGGCTCGTTAAGGGGAAAGAGCACATTCCTCTGGCTGAAAGACTTAATCGCGAGATGATCGGAAATCATCGATCGGCGTTTCAATGCCTTGTTGGGCCAAACATGCAATTTATAACGCATGAGTCTACGGCTCCTCCGGAGCCGTGGGCCCAACGCATCTTGTGCAAAATCAGCGATGGAGGTTTTTCCGCCGCCGTAATGTCGTTTGGCGCGCTGATTACTTTTTTTGCGACGGCAGCGTTTTCCGGAGTCACGAATTGGGCGCCGTTGGGAGTATCGCTAGTACTGTTTCTTGTTGGGCTTTTCATCGGATGCGTTGGCCAGTTCTTTTATCGGCGGCTGGTGGCCCCGGAAACAACCGCCTGATCACGAGCCGTATGGTTGCGTACTATTTGCCAAATGGTCATTTCAACGCTGGAAGCCCTATCATTTTTTTCGTTTATCCATCGGGGTAATAATTTTTTATTTTACGGAACTGGTATTTTTTGATAAAATGTTTTATGTCTTTAAGCATATCTGCCGTACGGCATGAATTCGTTGGTCAAGCCCCGCAGAAGCCTGTCAGTGCTAGTGAACTCCGAGAACTTTATAATCCGACATTTAAAGAAAGATGTGTATTTCTTAGTGTGTCAGTAGGAATAGCGGCGGTTTATGTCTCCGCGATGGCGATTAGTGGATTTTTTCCTCTATTCTGTGCTTTGTGTATGCCCCATACACTTATATGTAGCATCACAAGCATCATTTTCTTAACAGAAATATTCGGCGATACCACATGTACGCAAAATAATATACGGAAACTCTGCAACTATTGTAATAAGCATCATCCGGACGAATTCGCGAAGTTCCTCCGGGCTTCAAATTTTGCACAAATTCCAGGAGTTAACTGCGGTCAGGATTCTAGGATTTTGGAATCAATCATTGGGTTCCTTAATTCGAATGTATTTAACGACCGGGAACGTACCGAAGCCGCGAATTGCATGCACCTTTTCGAACGTGATGAGTACGGCCGAATGCGTAATATCGCCAGCAGAACAGTCGTCAACTATCTTATAAGCACTGGCGCAACGGAACCGATTATCGAGTGGGCTAATAGCATTTACTTTCACCTGGTGCGAAATGAAACTTTATGTGTAGCTGAGCGCAGGGCATCAATCAATGAAAATGCGACTAAAATTTTACATCTTGTATCGAAGATGCCTGCGGATTTAGCGGTTAAAATTCTAAATTGCGAACATTGCGAAAATTCTGCTGCATCATTTACTATGATGGTAGCATCGAATTGCACAAATCCAGAAACCGTTGAATGGCTAGTCGCAATATTGCAAAAACTACCACAAGAGCAGCGCGACAAAGTACTGGCAAAGATAAATAGTTATGGCGATAATATTGCCTCATGCTTTTGGCGCAATCGTAGAAATTCGACGCTAGTTAATCAATTCCTGGAATCATATCCATCTCACGAAGACGAATATGACGCGCTAACACATGCCAACAATGCCGCTGTAACAGCAGCAATGTTGTTATGCGATAATCAAGGATCAGAAACTATCAAAGCTTTTCTTTCGAGACTCAAAGATTTTTCGCTCGAGGAGCGCATAGAAGTTTTCTCCGCGCGCGATAATACGCGGCAAAATATTTTTTCGAGATTAAAAGAACATCAGACTGATTCATCGGTATTCGCTGCTTTTTTTGACTGCCTTACAGGAATGTCGGCCTGGCAAAAGGAGCTTTGCCTGTAATCTTAATTTTTGCAGGCCTCTTATTGTGTCAATTGAAATGATGTTAACTATCCGTAGTCGGCGTCCCAGGAATGGAGAGGTTACACGGGAGAGCAAATTTTTAAACCCCGATTGATAAACTTTGGTTTTTAAGTGTGCCTTTTTGTGGGCTTCCGAAAAAATAAAATTTAAACCCAAGTGGATAAATTTGAATTTTCGGGTTTATCCAGTGGGGTTTCCAGATAACTTTTGAGATATGCATTATTTGAAATGTACTTGCGCGCATTATTTTTCAGGAGAGGGCCCAGGTTCACGTACCCTTGACTGTAGTCAAAATAATGGCTTTTTCTCCAAAGAAAATGTTTTTGGATACTCATTGTCGGCCAACGCTGTCCATTGGACAGGCGATCATCCTCGGAATCATCCAGGGAATAACGGAATACTTGCCCGTGTCATCGGGGGCACATCTTCTTCTGATGGAAAAATGGATGGTTCCCGGGGCGTGCCAACTGACATTCGATGCATTTAACGGGTTTCTGCAGCTTGGATCCGTATGGGTGATTCTTCTTTTTTATCGCAGGCGGATCGGAAGAATTTGCGCGGGACTTGTGGGGAGATCACCGGAGGGATTGCGGCTATTTTTCAATCTACTGTGCGCATTTATTCCAACGGCACTTACGGGGCATTTTTTTGGATCGGGTATTAGGGCATGCTGCGAAAACTTGAAGTTTATCGCGTCCACCCTCGCAATTGGAGGAATATACATTTTTGCCCTGGTGCATTTTTGCCACGCTCGCCGGCAATTGATAGCTCTTTCATGGAAGCAAAGTTTCTTTATCGGCGTCCTTCAAGGCATCGCACTATTTCCCGGCGTAAGTCGTTCTCTAATGACAATTTCTGCTGGTTTATGGGTTGGATTGCCCATGGCGGAAGCCGTTGAATTTAGCTTTTTGCTAGGCGCTGGAACAATTGGAGCAGCAATAACTCACCAGTTTTTTTTCAAAGGTATTTCTTTGGAGGCAGGGCTGCATTCCATCATTGGCTGGGGAATTATTTCGGCATCCATTGCATCCGTTGTCGCGATACGGCTTTTTATCAAACGATTCAGCATGGGCCTACTGTTCGCATTTGCCTGTTATCGAATTGCACTTGCATTTTTTATTTTTGGTTGGCATCCGGCGGTAGACGCTTAGTCGTACTTGCCTTTTGCTGGCTTTCATGGAGAGGATCGAAATTCGTGGAGGAAAATGGCCAGTTTCAGCGGATTCAAAAGTTTCTTTCCGCACGGGGAATTTGTTCCCGGCGTAGTGGCGAAAAAGCCATTCGAGAAGGTCGCGTCACAGTCAATGGGCAGTTCGCCACAATCGGACAGCTAATTAATCCCCATGTGGATACCGTTGCCTTTGACGGGGAAATGGTCTGTCTGCGTGCGCATCAAAAATTTATCCTCCTTGCCCTCCATAAACCGAGGGGTTACGTGTGCACCCATTGCGATCCGCATTGCTCCGCCGCGGATACGATTTATTCACTTTTACCCGCCTACGGAGAAGTTAAGCTCATATGCTGTGGAAGGCTGGACAAAGACAGTGAGGGGTTGGTGTTACTGACAAATGATGGTGATTTGGCGGCAAAGTTGCTGCACCCGTCAAGTTGTATTGCAAAGCATTATATGGTTGAAATTCACATTCCGCTTCAGGAGTGCCATCGCAAGGCTTTGCTAAATGGCGTTGAATCTAGCGGTGATACTCTGCGAGCGGCGCATGTGGCGTATATAACCGATGGCCGGCGACGATTGCATATTATTTTGCACGAAGGGCGCAAGCGGCACATTCGCCGAATGTTAGAATGCTTTGGTTACCGCATTGGACGGTTGGTTCGCTTTCGTATCGGCCTTTTTGACCTTGACAAAATCCCCCTTGGCCATTACCGGAGGCTCGATGAAAGTCATCTAAAAAAACTCCTTGTGCGTGACAAAAAGTTTGATGACAGTCTTTCGGAGTGTCGGATGATCAAAGAGTGTGAATAACTTTGTGAATAAAGTGTTCGACCGGTCTCTAACACACATCTTGTGGGGGCGTTTGTTGCATGTGGCTGTTAAAGTGATGGTTCCGTAAGATTGTGCGAGTGAGTAAAATGGCCGGCTGCGGCTGATTTTTATTTTGGGTATGATTGTTAAGGATGACGAAGGGTGCGATGGGCGCGTGTGCCGTGAATAACTTTGAAGATGTGGGTGAAAAAGAGGCTCCGTTTACCGAACTTTGGAGTGAGTTGCAGAAGGATTTTCGCCAATTATTTTCGGAGGACGTGTACCTTGTTTGGTTTGCCGGATTGCGTCCAACGAAAGTGTCGGAAAACTCTCTCACCCTGCTTGCTCCAAATGAATTTGCCGCCATTTGGATCCGCGATAATTACAAATCACTCATTGAATGCCAGATTGCCAAGCATACGGGGCGAAATATTTCCGTCGCATTGGATTTCGCCGATAATAGGGCAGAACCTGCGATTAACCACGTTGCGCAAAGTCAACGGTTGAATGCCACAGCACGGCATGCCGATGCTCTGCAGAAATTTGATGAAATTTATTCGGCAAATTCAAAAAATACTTTTGAAAGTTTTGTAATTGGCCCAGGAAACCAACTTGCGCAAGCAACTTGTATTGCCGTGGCGAGAAATCCCGGAAAGGCATATAACCCACTTTTTCTCTATGGAGCAACTGGACTTGGTAAAACGCATTTATTGCAAGCCATCGCCCATGAGGCACTTAAGAAGCGGGCGCGTTTGAAAGCGGTGTATATTTCAACGGAAAAATTCACCAATGAATTCATTAAGTCCATTCAAGAGAACCGCGTTGCAAAATTCAGAGAAATGTATCGCGGAGTTGATCTCCTGCTTATAGACGACATTCATTTCATAGCCGGCAAGGAACGGATTCAGGAGGAATTTTTTCACACGTTTAACGCACTTTTTGAGTCGCAACGGCAAATTTGTCTGTGCAGCGATCGCCCGGCGTCGGAGATTACTGGCCTGGAAAGCCGCCTGGTGTCTCGTTTCCAGTGGGGGTTTATTGCGGATATTCAGGCGCCGGACCTGGAAACGCGCACGGCCATTCTGCAACGCAAGGCGACTGCCATGAATTTGGAACTAGCTGAGGATGTCATACACCTTTTAGCCAAAGGAGTGGCCAGCAACGTGCGTCGTCTGGAGGGTGCACTTAATCGCGTCGCGGGCTACATGGCGCTGAAAAATTGTCGGATTAGCGTGGCCGACGCGCAGGATCTTCTAAAGGACTTTTTTTCGGACGAACAGCGAACGGCTAGTATTGGCCAAATCCAGCGGCGTGTCGCTGACCACTACCGTATCACCCTTGCCGATATGCTAGGGAAAAAGCGTCCGGCGCGCATCGCTTTCCCCCGACAGGTTGCAATGTACCTATCACGACTTCTCACATCGCATTCCCTCCAGCGTATTGGCAGTGAATTTGGCGGCAAGGACCATGGGACCGTAATTCACGCATGCAAAGCCGTCGAAATTGCAATCGAGCAGAATCCGGATGTGAAGCGGGACGTCAAAATGATTAGGGAGGGTTTGCGCTAGCGTTGATGGTAAAAACTTGCCTCGCCATTCCGGAGACGCCTGATTTGATCCCATGAAAACCACCGAAGAATTGCGCCGGGAGTTTTTTGAATATTTCTCCGAGCACGGGCATCGAATTGTTCCATCCGAATCGCTGCTACCGGCTTCGCCTAATTTGCTTTTTACCAACGCCGGAATGAATCAATTCGTGCCTTATTTTCTCAATGAGATACCAAGCCCATTTGCGCGCGCGGCTGATTCTCAGAAATGTATTCGTGCCGGCGGGAAGCACAACGACTTGGATGATGTGGGCTATGATACCTACCACCATACTTTCTTTGAGATGCTCGGAAATTGGTCCTTCGGCGATTATTTTAAGCGAGAGGCCATTTCCATGGCATGGGATTTACTGGTTAATCGATGGAAGTTTCCGAAGGAGCGGCTCCATGCGACCGTGTATCGTCCGGAAATTGGTGCGCCATCCGAGGAAGACCGGGAGGCATACGGCATTTGGGCGGAAATATTTACCAGTGAAGGTCTTACTGCTGGACGACACATCCATTTCGGAAATGCGAGGGACAATTTTTGGATGATGGGACAAACTGGTCCCTGCGGTCCTTGCACGGAGATTCACATGGACCTCACATCCGCCGGAACCGGTGAAAATTTAGTGAATACTGGATCTCCCAGGTGCATGGAATTATGGAACCTCGTATTCATCCAATACAATGCACTGGATGATGGCAGTTTTGTTCCGCTAGCCGCGCGCTATGTGGATACGGGTATGGGATTGGAACGCATTGCCGGGGTGATTGCTTCAACCGAGGAATTTTATGATTTTTCAAAAAATCCATCCAATTATGATAGTGATCTATTTGTGCCGCTCTTCGCCAACATGGAAAAAATGACGGGGCGGAAGGTTATCTATGGCGGCACCGTTCCCGCGGATCGAAAAAAACTTTCGGCCCAGGAGATGGCTGACTGCTCTTTTCGGGTAGTTGCAGACCATGTGCGGGCGCTGACATTTGCCATCGGCGACGGAATTTTGCCAAGTAATGAAGGCCGGGGATACGTACTACGCCGCATTCTGCGGCGGGCCATTTTATTTGGAAAGCGCCTTGGACTGGAAGGCAACTTTTTGGCTACTTTATCCAAAACTTGCGTTGAACGGATGGCTAGCGCCTACCCATCGCTTAAAACCAATGCGGAAACCATTGGAAAAGTTCTGCTGCGAGAGCAGGAGACATTTGCCCAGACGCTACAGCGTGGATTGCAACTACTCCAAAAGGCCATTCAGGAGCATGGCGCCATCGTTCCAGGCAATGTTGTTTTTGAGCTCTACGATACCTATGGATTCCCCGTGGATCTTGCTGAATTGGTCGCCGCGGAGTCATCCTGCACGCTAGACAAGAAAGGATTTGAGCGATGCATGGTTGCACAGCGGCAGCGTGCGCGCGCCGCCAAGCAGGCGGAAAAAATAGTTGTTAAAAATTTGGATGATGCGACGGCGCAAACGGTCTTTGTGGGGTATACGACGACGGGCCCGGTAGAAACGTGTCTGGTAAAAACGATGTCGAAAGATGGAAAATCTTGGGCGGTTTTTGCGGAAACTCCCTTTTATGCCGAAAAGGGTGGCCAAATCGGCGACAGTGGATGTGCGCACATTGCCGATCAAATTTATGCAATTGCGGACACGCAACTTTCTTCGGATGGCACTCTGTTGCATGAAATGTCCGATGCCATCGGAGCCATTCCGCACGGAACGAAGGTTTTTTTGAGCGTTGATGAACCCAGGCGGCAGCGCATTTGTTGCCATCACACGGCGGCCCACATTTTGCAGGCGGTGCTTCGTGAGGTGCTTGGTGCCCACGTTAAGCAGATGGGGTCATTGGTCGGAGAAAATTCCCTTCGCTTCGATTTTAGTCATTTTGAGAAGCTGTCCATGGAACAGCTTGACAAAGTGGAAGACCGCGCGAACGAAATTGTATGTAAAAATTTTACCGTTTGTACGACGGAAGTCCCGTTTGCCCATCGGCCGGCCCATTGCTTGGCGCACTTTGGCGAACGCTACGGAGAATTGGTACGCGTGGTTGAGTTCGTTGGAACGCGGATGGCGGAACTATGCGGCGGAACCCACGTGCGTGCGACCGGAGAAATTGGTATGATTAAAATTCTAAGTGAGCAAGGAATTGCCGCCGGGACGCGCCGCATTGAAGCCGTTGCCGGTGTTGGCGCGCAGCGACTCTTTAGGCAAATGTTCCGTAGCCAATGCGAATGCGCACAGCAGCTCCACTGTCCTGTGGACGCCTTTATGAATACACTCTCCAAGCTCCAGAATCAAAAGCATCAATTGGAAAAGCAAATCAAAGCGATGGCCAAAACACAGTCACAGCGACAGTTGGCAACGTTTCTTGAAAAAAGTGTGCAAGTTGGCGGACGCCATTGGGTGATGGGATGTTTTGATGCCTCACTGGACAATGGGATGCTGCGATCCCTTTCCAAGGAAGTACTGTCGCACTCACCACGGATGCATGTCTTGCTGCTCACTAAAGAAGAAACGGATGTCGCCTATGTTCTTTCGTGCCCTCCCGGCGATGGTACATCCGCTCGAAAATTCATTGAAACTTGGAATGCAATTGTAGGGGGCAGTGGTGGCGGAAACGATGCCGTCGCATGCGGCAAATGTCCGCCGATCAAAGATATTCCAGATGCATTCCGAAAATTTTGTGTCGAAATCTAATCACCGTACTCCTCCTCTTCTAAGTCCATGCCTAGGTCCTCGCGGGCCATGTCTACTTCGATATTGCTTTCACCGGCCTCTTGCAAATCTGCCACCCACCGTAATACTTCGGCCACCGCTTCCAAAAGCTGCGATGGAACATATTCCATCAAACTTGCCGAATCCATCAGCGCGTGGGCGAGGGGTACATTGCGCATGATTGGAATGCCTTCATTGCGCGCAATTGATATCATGTTTGCGGCAAGAATACCCTCACCCATGGCCAAAACTACAGGCAATGGGGTCAATTCCTCCTCGTAGAGTATGGCAATGGCAAGGTGCGTCGGATTAGTAATCAATGCCGAAGAACGCTTGGTACGTTGGGCGGGAGATTCATTCATCATCTCCTGGTGAATTTGCTTGCGCTTGCTTTTAATTTCCGGTGAGCCCTCCATTTCCTTATACTCGCGCTTAATTTCGCTCTTGGACATCATCATTTTCTTATTGAAGTCCCTTCTCTGGAAGAAGATATCCGCAACAGCAACCACCATATAGGCAAAAATGACCAAGGCAGCGAATTTTTTCATCACGGGACCAATGAACGCCATTAGGCCTTGCACGCCCGAATAGGGCAATAGGATCATCTCATCCAATTGCGACTTGATAAGTCGATAAATTAGAATGCCAAGGAAAGTTACCTTCAGAACGGATTTGAGGAATTCAAAAATATTTTTCTTCGAAAAAATCTGCTTAAATTTTTCAATTGGATTGAGTTTTTTAATGTCCGGCTTGATCGGCTCGGTTGTGAAAATGGCACCAACCTGCATAAATCCGGCGGCGATGGCAAAAGCGGCCACAATGCCTAGTATGGGCAAGAGTAAGTCGATTAATTCTCCAAAGCATGCGGATATAACCGCACTTAAACCCTGGCGAAATGGGGCACCAAAGAATGGAACCGGAAGGACTAGGAAGTCCTGTAGTTCATCCACCGCTGCCCACCACTTAAGGCCAATATAAGCAAATACACCGATGAGTAGGACGGTTGATGTAAAATCTTTGCTATAGGCAACCTGCCCCTTCTTCTTTGCGTCTCGCAACCGCTTCGGTGTCGGTTGTTCTGTTTTTTCCTCCCCCTCTCCCATGATGCACTACCTCCAAAAAATCCTCACGAACTGCAGGGCACGATTTTCCCCAAAAAAGTAGGATTTAAAAAATCCCATAAGAAATGACAAATAGAGAATGAGGAACAGCGATGAGAGACCGCTTTTAATGCCCATGGATAGGAAAAATACATTGAGCTGCGGCGCAAAGCGGTTGACCATGCCCAGGCCGAATTCCGCGAGAAATAATGCGAATAAAATTGGCCCGACAAGAGCAAAAACGATATTGGCATAATCGCTTGTCAATTGCACGAAAAATGCCGCAACTCCGCCATCAAACATGGGAAACAGCGAAAATACTGGCCACAAGAGATAGCTTTCATAGAGAAGTTGTAACAAAAAGAGAAATCCACCGCTAATAAAAAACAGCAGTAGGACAATTTGCACAAAAAAATCAGCCATAACCGTCGTTTGACTTTCGTTGAAAGCGCTAAACAGGGAGGCGGATGAAGCACCCCGTTGCACGTCGATAAGATTTCCAACGCCTTCGACGACAAAGAAAATGAAACTTGCCAAAAAACCGAGAACAAGTCCGATGACCAACTCTTTAACACACAGCATGGTAGTCAAGCCCATGCCAATGTTCGGGTTGAGTAATTCGTGGAGAGAAATTGGATAGGTGAAAATTGTCAGACCAAAGATCCATGCATTGCGTCCCATGCCCATCACATTTTTCTTCCCGAAAAATGGAATGACCGAGAACATTGCGCCCGTACGCACAATGCCTAGGAGCATCATGAAGAAAAAACTGCGAAAGGTGAGTAGAAATGACTGCATGGCGTGTCCCAAAAGCCTAATGGAGCATGCTCGGAAAATAGGCGAATAGATAGCGGGTAAATTGCATTATTTCCGATCCAATCCATCGGGCGGTGATCAAAAGTACTATGACCACGGAAATAAGTTTCATGGTAAACCCGAGGGTTTGTTCCTGAATCTGTGTGAGTGCCTGCAGGAGGCTCACGATGAGTCCCACGCCCGTCGCAACCAAAATGGATGGTAGTGACAAAATGAGCACCAAAAGCATGGCGCGTATGCTAAAGTCTAGAACGATACTATTTTCCATGGAACAATTCCTTTGGCAAGTGTTTGGAAAAAACGCCACATCGCAACTCTTTTGGGAACGGTTGCGCACAAATGTCATTATCCGCGTGGATGGGCCATTTCCCCTTGACGTCGCCACAGTGCCACCGATCTATGATCGGCATGCTAGACTTAAAATACCTGCGGGAGCATGGCGAAGAAGTCAAACTTGCCCTCAAGCGGAAGAAATTCTCCTGTGACATTGACGCATTTCTGGCACTGGACGCACTGCGCCGCGAGCGAATCTCCAGGGCGGAATTGGCGCGGGCGGAGCTGAAAAGAGCAAGTGATCAGCTGGCAAAATACGCCGCATCCGGAAGAGACGTTGCGGACTTGCGTGCCGCGTTAAGAGAGCAATCAACCCGGGCGAAAGAATTGTCCGACGCAGTGCAAGCCCTCGATGTTGAATGGCAAAGGCTCTATTTATCCATTCCAAATGTACCACACGAAAGCGTTCCAACTGGAAAGACGGAACGAGACAACGTGGTCATTTTTTCATGGGGTGATTTGGATGTTGTTTCACCCTACGCCATTCCGCATTATGATATTCCGGGATTTGCCAACGGGCTGGATTTTGCTCGCGGGGCAAAGGTGACCGGTGCGGGATTTCCTTTTTATATCGGCGATATGGCCAGATTGGTGCGGGCATTAATTCAATTTTTTCTCTCCGAGGCTGCAAACAACGGATACGTGGAATTTTTGCCCCCACTCCTGGTCAATGCGGTAAGTGCAATGGCAACGGGCCAGCTGCCGGACAAGGAGGGCATGATGTACGAAATGCCCGTGGATGAATTCTATGCAGTTCCCACCGCCGAAATTCCAGTAACCAATTTTTTCCGCGATGAAATATTAAATGAAGCCGCCTTGCCCGTGCGCCGCTGCGCCCATACGCCATGCTTTCGCCGTGAGGCGGGCAGTTGGGGGAAGGATGTGCGCGGACTTAATCGCTTGCATCAGTTCGACAAGGTTGAGTTGGTCAAATGGGTACACCCATCTCGAAGTTTGGAGGAATTGGAACTCCTGCGAAAGGATGCGGAAGGTTTGCTTCAAAAACTGAAAATTCCCTACCACGTGCTGGCCATCTGTTCCGGAGACATGGGATTTCCGCATTCTAAGCAGTACGACCTGGAAGTTTGGTCCGGCGGGCAAAAGCGTTGGCTGGAAGTATCAAGCTGCAGCAACTTTACGGATTTTCAGGCACGCCGGGCCAACATACGCTTCCGGCCCGCCGACGGTTCAAATCTTCAATTTGTACACACGCTCAATGGCTCTGGGTTGGCAATTCCGCGGGTATTGGCAGCAATTTTGGAAAACAATTTGCAAGAGGATGGCTCCGTTTACGTACCAACCGTGCTCCACGGTTTTTTTGGTGGAAAAGTGGCGAAATTTCCTGCGACGGCATAGAAAATGCGGCAAAATATTCAGTGATGTATCATCCGGTGGACGGCTTTACAGATTGCGCAACGCGTGCCATCGCATTTGCGAGCGGTGCAGTCTGTCCGACCATAGGCGATCATACGCCGATGAAGCGAAAACCATTTTTCCGGCAAGAAAATTTGCTTGAGATCCCTCTCCACGGCAATTGGCGTGTTTCCGCAGGAAAGTTTCCATCGTCGGGAAAGCCTGTATACGTGGGTATCCACGGGAAAAGTTGGCCGATCGGTGCACGCGCCAAGTACTACCGAAGCCGTTTTATGTCCAACGCCTGGCAGGGATTCCAAATCTTCGAAGGTTAGCGGAACGGCGCCGCCCCACCGATCTATTAAAATTTTCGACATCGATGAGAGCGCTCGTGCCTTCTGGCGAAAAAATCCGCCGCAATGAATAAGTTTTTCCAGTTCTCCCAGCGGGAGATTTGCCATCCCCCGGGCATCGGGGGCAATGGCAAAGAGCATCGGTGTCACGCGATTTACTTGGATGTCCGTGCACCGTGCCGACAGAACCACGGCTACCAGCAGTTGAAAATGCGAACCGGAATCCAAAAACTCACCCACATCCGGAAATCGGTCAACGAGCATGGACTCAATAATAGCACCTAGCTCCAGGCGCAAATCATCCACGGCGAATTGACCTATTGTCCGCCCGTTCGCCGGCGGGAAAAGCGTTTTTCAAATTTTTCCACCCGCCCGGCGGTATCGACAAAACGCTTGATACCCGTATATGCCGGATGAGAAGCAGCAGTGATGTCACAGTTGATAACGCCGTAGGTGACCCCGTCGATCACCTTTGTTTCACGGAATTTTGCCGTCGAAACCGTTAAAAACTCTTTCCCGCTGGAAACGTCTACAAAACACACGGGGTTCGATATCGGATGCTTTCCTTTTTTCACGGTACCTCCCATCACGCCTGCTTGGCCTTAAACCGCGGGGCAATCTTATTAATTACGTAAACACGACCTTTCCGGCGCACCACCTTGCACGCAGGATGTCTGGATTTCAATGAACTCAATGATGCCGCCACTTTCATACAAATTTCGGTTGTGCCATTCGCGCGGGCAATGTCAACTGCCAATGCGCCACGCTTTTTTAAAATTCATACCCCGTTTGTAAATTTCCATCGGGAATTTGCGAACGGGATAACTTCTTCTTAAATGAAAAAGTCACATGCGAAATGACAAAAATCGGCAACAAAGCCGGACCGGCAAAAGAGAATAGCTGCGGCAAAACAAATGTCCCAAAAACACTTGGCAACGATTTGGTGTTGATTCCCATTTTGGAGGTAGTACGCATGCGACGCATTGATGCTTGACTGTATTGGATAAAAATCCTTAGGAAAATTGCCATGGGTATTATTTACAGATATGCGCAGATTTTTTCGCTGCTGTTTTTAAGTGCCACCTGTAGTGGTGCTGATTTTTTTTTACCGACACCTAATTCATCGCCACGAATTACATCGTCGTACCTGCAAACCACCGGTGAAGGATTGGCCAACGGCGGATTTGGTATGGTGCGCGAGAACGGCACACGCTATCACGGCGGCATAGACATCCAACCGGTTCATTTGGCAGATGACGGCGCGCCATTAGATTCGGTTTTTTCCATCGGTGATGGAATTGTCGCATACATCAACGATGAAGAAGATCTCAGCAATTATGGAAAATACATAATTATTGTGCATGATGGTTTTAATTTGGCAATTCACTCGCTCTACGCTCATCTTTGCGCCATTAATGGCGCATTGCGCATCGGTGATAGGGTGGCCGGCGGACAACTTCTTGGCATCATGGGTAAAACCGCCAATAATTGCGACATCCCTCCAGAGCGGGCACATTTGCATTTTGAAATCGGCCTTCGCCTAGGGGGTGAGACAAATTTCCAACGCTGGTACGACAATCGATACGGGGCCGACGATCCCAATCCACATGGCATCTGGAATGGACTTAATGCTATTTCGTTCGACCCATTGCCACTTTTGCAAAACGGATTTCCGCCGGATATGGCCAAATATGTGCGCGAACTGACAACGGCTTTCGTAACGCGCATCTATGCCTGCAAAATTCCTGAATTTTTAAGGCGTTTTCCCGCGTTACAGGATGGTAATGTTGGCGAGGAAAATCTCTGCGGCTACGATGTGGAATGGACCTGGAACGGAATTCCCAAAAGCTGGCGCCCGCATTTTTCCAAAAATCACAGCCCGCGAAATCCAGTATTGATCTATTGGGATAGCCGCCATCGATCCGAAGCCATTAGCCACGGAAGTTTGATGCAAAATGACAAAAATGAAATATTTTTGGGTCCGCGGACATTGGATACGTTGGAAAAAATTCTTGGAAATTAGCTAAAATTTTCCATTCTCCTGACGTCGCAATGAAAGAAGAATACCTAAAACAAGCGCAACGGGCAATTCCAAATGTAAATATTTTAATTAATTTGGTTTCCAGACGTGTTAAACAGCTGAATCGCGGGAGCAAACCACTCATTAATTCGCTGGAGCGTTTGGAGCCGGAGGATATTGCGCTGCGGGAAATTATCGAGGGCCGTATTTCCTATGAACTCTATGAAGTAAGCAAGAAGAATGTTATTGATCAATATTCTTCACTTGAAACTTAGACTTATTGCACGCCGGAAATGGTAGTATTCGACCGCAGGCGGACACCGATGGTAGCCAAAAAAAGAGGCGATTTTTTTCGCGAGGTCGTAAATCGTAAGGTTGGGTATCGCTATACGCTGCTTCAACACTTTGAAGCTGGCATTGTGCTTCAAGGGACAGAAGTCAAGGCCTTTCGTGCTGGGTCCGCACAGATTGGTGATGCGTTTGTGCGGATTAACCGCAATAGCATCCCGGTGTTACTTAATGCTCACATTGAAGAATATTCCCATGGAACCGATGCAAATCATGCGCCAACCAAGCCTCGCAATTTATTGCTACATCGGTCGGAAATTGATAAGTTGCGCTCGGCACAGGAAAAGGATGGCATGTCAATTGTTCCGACGCGTATGTATTTGAAGCATGGCCTGGTTAAGGTGGATATCGCCTTATGCAAAGGAAAAGACACACGTGACCGCCGCCGGGAACTAAAGCAGCGCGCCGAATCTCGCGAAATAGATCGCGCCCTTGCCAATTTACGCCGCCAATAATGGTTCATCTTCAATGGTAAATTATTGTGAAGCTTTCATTTCTCTTAAATGCCTTTGTGAAAATTTCATTTACACCTTTTTTGCCGCAAAAAATATTTGAGCCCGCATCCGCAAAAAAGGGTAAATACGGAATAAAATTGTCCGCGGGTAACGCCCAACATCAGTGCCGCATCTGGTTCACGGAAATGCTCGCAAAAAATGCGCAAAAGGGAGTAGATGATCAAGAATTTTGCGACCAGATGTCCGGCATTCGTCTTTTTTTGCACCTTGGCCCAGAAGCATATCTGCATGTTTGCGAGTAGTAATAATCCCTCGGTTAACGCTTCGTAAATTTGGGATGGGTGCCGCGGCGGCGAATAATATCCGTTTATAGCCGCCCCTGGAAATATAATCGCCCAGGGCATATTGCTACACCGGCCATAAAGTTCACCGTTGATAAAATTGGCCAAACGGCCGAAGAAAATGCCAAGCGGTGCAACGGAGACTACCGCATCCGCAATTGGAAGCACGAATAATTGATTCTTTTTGGAAAACCAGTAGATTGATAAAGCCACACCGGCAAATCCGCCGTGGCTGGACATTCCGCCGTGCCAGATGCGGAAAATTTCAATTGGATCGGAAATGAGCATATCTATTTCGTAAAAAAAAATATATCCCAATCGCCCCCCGATGATAGCGCCGATAACAAGATGAGTAATTAGGGAATCAATTTGATCATTGCTAAGCATTAACCGCCGGCGAAATCGATGAAGGCGGAAAATTAGATAAACTGACAAAAATCCCAAAATGTATGCAATGCCGTACCAACGGACACCCTCGATTGGCCACGAGTTTGGAAATCTAATGGCGTAGGGATCCAAGTCATTGACCCAATGGTCGTCGATTTTCATGGCATTGGCGTTAACTGTTCTCGTGAATTGGATTCAACCGCTCCCGCAGTAGATAATGGCTCAAACTCCTTGTCACCAACTGTTGGCAACACCTTCACGTATGGTACCGGCGAAATGATGCGCCCATGTTTTAGGACTTCGTAAACATGCACGCCATCAATGGTTTCATGCTCCAATAGCGCCGCGGCAACGATTTCTAACTCCGAGCGATGATTTTCTAAAATTCCATTCGCACGCTTATATTCGCCGCGAATAATAGATTCAACCTCGCTATCAATGAGTTGCGCAGTTCTTTCACTGTAATTTTGATTGCGTGTAATATCTCGGCCAAGAAAAATATGATCCTGATTTTCGCCAAAGGCGATTGTCCCCAGGGAGCTCATGCCCCAGTCGCAAACCATCCGCCTGGCAAGCTTCGTTGCCTGTTTAATGTCCGAGGATGCTCCACTGGATATTTCGCTAAAGGTTAAATCTTCGGCAATTCTACCGCCCATGGCGCAGCAAATTTCGTTGAGGGCACTTTGCTTGGTCTTATTCAAAATGTCCTTGCTGGGCATGAACATAGTGCTTCCCAGGCTGCGACCACGTGGGATAATGGTCACCTTGTGGACCGGTAAGAGCCCATCATCGACGGACGCCTGCACAATGGCATGGCCAGCTTCGTGGTAGGCGGTGATTCTTTTGTCCTGGTCATCCAAAAGTCGTTTGCGCTCCCGTCCGTAGCAGACTTTTTCCCTGGCCGATTCCAAATCCAACCGTTGCACCTCTTTTTTATCGCAACGGGCGGCGAGCAGGGCCCCCTCATTGATCAAATTTTCCAAATCAGCACCGGAAAATCCAGGGGTATTCTTGGCAAAAACACTGAGGTCAACACACTTGGCCAATTTTACTTTTTTCCCATGTATTTGTAAAATTTCCTGCCGGCCGTACAAATCAGGTAAATCAATAATCACCTGCCGATCAAAACGCCCCGGCCGCAACAAAGCACTGTCCAAAATATCCGGGCGATTGGTGGCAGCCATGAGGATAACTCCCTCACGTCCGTCAAACCCATCCATTTCCACGAGTATGGAATTTAGCGTTTGCTCCCTTTCATCGTTGCCACCACCAAGCCCCGCGCCACGCTGCCGGCCAACTGCATCAATTTCGTCGATAAAAATGATGCACGGAGCATTCTTGCGCCCCTGTTCAAATAGGTCGCGCACCCGAGCGGCACCGACGCCCACGAACATCTCCACAAAATCCGAGCCACTGATGCTAAAAAATGGCACACCGGCTTCCCCGGAAACAGCCTTGGCAAGAAGGGTTTTCCCCGTACCCGGGGGGCCTACCATGAGACAACCCTTCGGAATGCGTCCGCCTATATCGTTATATTTTTTGGGATTTTTCAAGAAATCCACGATTTCCGCCACCTCTTCCTTAGCCTCATCGCACCCGGCGACGTCGGCGAAGGTAACCTTTTTCTCCCCTACGATTTGCAGTCTCGCCCGACTTTTGCCGAAACTCATGGCACTGCGCCCGGTGCTGCGTATTTGCCGAAATAAAAAGAAATAGAGAACGGTAAAAATAACCAAAAAGGGAATTATCCCAAGCATGAGGTCCGTAAAAAATGAATTGCCGGGCTTTTCCTTGAATTTCACCGAGGCCATAATGTCATTGAAGCGACCGTCGGTGAGCCGCCCTTGCGCAGTAAAGTTGACGGGCCGGTTCCCAGAGCCGTCGCTGCCATTCGTCTTGCCAGAAATTCGATACCATTGGAGCCCGCGACTGGGGATAGCCTGAATTTCTCCACTGCGCAAAAGACCCTTTTGGGCTGCCTCCAGGACTTGGCCAATTGTCCATTCCTCTCGCTGCATGGCGGGCTTGGCAGGCGAGATCATCGTCCATGCAAGAATGATGGAAAAAATGAGAATGCCCCAAATGACGAGCACCTTGGGTTGAAAACGTGCGGGACCTGAATTTTTCTTTCGCATGGCAATGAAGGCAAAACTCCTGGGAGTGTGGACTCGATCCTCCGCGCATTTTTGTTTCCCGTGCAAGAAATTTTTCATCGGGCGTACCGCCGAAAACCCGCATCACTTCACATGCATCTAATACGCATATTTGGAGAGTAAATAATTTCGCATCCATAAAAAGCAATCATCCACAATAGACAATTGTAGATTATGGAATTTGTCATTGCCGCAGTAAGCGCTGGCACATAACAAAAAGGCAGGATGCAAGACAATAGGATGTAATAGCAAACGGTGTATATGATAAGAATGACAAGCCAACGCTTTCCAATTTCGCGATTAAAGTATATATGAAAAATTTTAAGCAACAAAAGCATGGCAATGCCGCCAATGGCACTAACTCCAAAGGGGATGGAAAGGTATGTGCTGTCAACCAAAAGCCCTCCAATGAATGTTGCCGCACACGCCTTTTCAAAGGGCAAATTTATAAAAAAAACCAATGGCAACAGTGGAACCATTCCAAGCAAAAAACTTCCATGGGATATGGCATTATCCAGCGCGAAGGCAGTGACACATGATCCAACCAGGCGGAACACTAACTGAAATGCCGCATTGCCTTCCATCATTATACCATTAGACGGAAATCAATTATGGGACAGCAAAAAAGAAGACTTTGCCCGAAAAATTTTAGTATCCACGACAATTGTTAATATTCATTGACACTATTCAAATCCAACACAATAATTAATTTCGTGAACGGAATTGGGTTCAAACATTCGGGTTTCATTGATCAGCTTACAACCGCGGGAAAGACGGAAATAGCAAAAGAAGGCTTGACGTGGCAGGATGCATCATCGATTCGACAAAATTTAATTGCCGCTGATTTATCCGAATCACAGGCCACTTCATTTGCTAGGCTGTATCAATTGGCATCCACACAGACTCCGGCAAGTGTTGAATTTCAAACTTACCAAACAGCATTGACCGCGTATAAGAACACACCAGGTGATGCTGAGAAAAAACTTGCACTGTTTGATGCCACCTGTAAACTTGTAGAAAGTGAGGGTAAACTTCTAGATGGAAACGCAATTACCGATGCAGGTTTCAAGTCCGCTCTTGCAAATTCCTGCCTGAACACCGTAGAAGCGCTTAATGTTTTATCTGGGAAGGATGGATTTACGCCTACCGACAATGCTGCCGTAACCAGCTGGCCACAAAACGCACTGCAGAGTTTTCAAAAGTTCGCAACTCTTGCAAAGTTGGCCAAACGCAACATCCACGCCAGAACGTGCACAATGGATGAGGCCATTGCGATGGCCAAAAAAGATCCATCACTGAAGATAATCAGTAGTAAATTGGAAAATGGGAAATTGGTCTTTTGCGAATTGGTATTAGATGCTGAAAAAAATGCCTTGGTTCCAAAGAAGGACGCTGGCACAGATCAACCGGCTTGGCAATCTTCAAAACAGTTTGCACAGACATTTCAACCAACCTCCGGCGAAACACCGGTGACTATTATTAGAGAAAATCAGCCCATGAATGAGGGCATCGCAAACGCATTAAAGGATCACATAACTACAGAAGCTCATAAAACTACCGGTAACCAAACAATATGGGATGCTTTTTGCAAATTAGCCGAAGAAAAAAGCGAACTTGGTGCTGACAACTGGGAGAACGCTCTATCGGAGGATATCCAAAATGACGACGACACGAAGGTCAGATTCAATGAAATTCTCGCACAAGAAATAGCCGAGAAGTCACGCAATCCCACAGCATAATTTTTTTTGCGGGAGCTGTAACTTCTCACGCAAATCAATCCGCCGGCCGCGTCGAACGAAATTGCCTATTGACAGGGATGCAGCCCATTGCTGAGTTTAAACTATTTAAGGTTAGAACTTAAATTGCGGGGAAGAGATGAAAAAGGCAGTTAATTTACCGGAGACAAAATTTCCACTACGCGCATCCGCGGCAATCAACGAACCAGCACGCATTCGCCACTGGCAGCAAATTGATCTCTATGGGCAAATTCAAAAATTACACGCCAATGATCCGCTTTTCATCCTACATGACGGTCCGCCATTTACAAACGGTGATGTGCACATTGGCACGGCGCTCAACAAAGTGCTCAAGGATATTATTATCCGCTATAAAACCATGCGTGGATTTCGTGCACCGTACGTCCCCGGATGGGACTGCCATGGTCTGCCAATTGAACACAAAGTGGTACGGCAAATGCATGGGGAAAACGAAAAATTGACCATCCCCCAGTTGCGGCGGAGGTGTTCGGAGTTTTCCCGAGAATACAGCCAAAAACAACGCAAGCAGTTCGAGCGATTAGGGTTACTTGCCGATTGGGCCCACGAATATCGCACCATGGACTCCTCCTATGAAGCATCAACCATGGAATTTTTTGCCCGCTGCGTGGAACAAAATCTCATCTACCGCAGCAAGCGGCCGGTTTACTGGTCCATTCCTTGCCGTACGGCACTAGCTGAAGCGGAGGTGGAGTATAAGGAAATCACTAATTCATCCATTTGGGTAAAATTTGCCCTGTCAAACACAGATCAGGAAAAATTAGGCCTTCAATTTCCCGCGTTTATTATCATTTGGACAACCACGCCATGGACGCTACCATCAAATCTCGCCATTGCCATCAATGGGGAATTCTCCTATGTTTGTTTGCGCCACAGAAATGAGATCTATATCGTAGAAGCATCTTCGGCGCAGCGGTTCATGACCGATTGCCATCTGGATGACATTTTTCCCGTGGCGCAATTTCCAGGAACCCAATTGGATGGGGCAAGTGTGCGGCATCCATTTATCGACCGCATTGGGATTGTACTCGCCGCAGATTTCGTAACCAATGATACCGGAACAGGTTGTGTTCATATTGCTCCCGGTCATGGCATGGAAGATTACATTTTGGGCACACGGCATGGGCTAGAAGTCTATAGTCCAATCGGAGATGATGGGTGTTACATGGCAGATGGGCGCATGCCGGAGCAACTAATTGGCGTTTCCGTACTCAATGCGAACGGAAAATGTACCGCGGATGATGCGGTCATTGAAATACTTCGACAACGGTCGGCCCTGCTCCACGAGCAACCGATATGCCACTCTTATCCGCACTGTTGGCGCTCAAAGAGTCCGGTTATTTTCCGCGCCATGGATCAATGGTTTATCCGCATGGATCACGATGGCCTGCGACAACGTGTTTTAGATGCCATTGGACATGTGACCTGGATTCCAGGTTGGGGAGAAAATCGCATTCGCGGTGCCGTTGAAGCCAGGCCGGATTGGTGTATTAGCCGTCAGCGCTGTTGGGGGACACCCATTCCAGTCTTTTTCGACGAATCAGGAAATGCACTCTTGGACTGCGATGTGGTGCTGGGGGTTGCTGAAAAATTTCGCAAATTCGGCTCCGACTGCTGGTTCGAAAAATCTACGGCAGAGATCCTGGACGGTATTCCCCTGCCAGACGAATGGCGGGGACGGAAACTGCATACCGGAACGGACACTTTGGACGTTTGGATCGACTCCGGATCCAGTGGTCGTGCAGTTTTGCGAATGCAACCGGGCCAACGTTTCCCGGCAGATATTTACGTCGAGGGTAGCGATCAACACCGTGGCTGGTTCCAATCATCCCTCTGGTGCAGTATGATTGACTGCGGGCAACCACCCTACAAAGCAATCCTTACCCATGGGTTTATTGTGGGTGAGGACCGGAAAAAAGTTTCAAAGAGCAACGATGGCAAGCCGCAGACTTCCGATGGCTATGTGGAACTCTATGGTACCGATGTAATTCGCCTTTGGATCTCCTCGGAGGATTTTCGCAATGACATCACCGTCTCCGACGGCATTCTGCGACATGTGGTGGCGGCATACGCAACCATTCGAAACACATTACGTTATCAGCTCGGTAATCTCCATGATTTTAATCCAGCCAAGGATGCGGTTACGCACGCGGAAATGCCTGCCATTGACCGCTGGGCATTGGAAAAAATGCGCCAGTTACTTGAAAATGCAACGGATTGCTATGAGAAATATGAATTTCATCGTATTTACCGCCTGATTTTAAATTTTTGTACCGTAACGCTTTCCGCCACATACCACGATATATTAAAAGATCGTTTATACACCTTTGGCGCAACCTGGAAGGAACGGCGTTCGGCACAAACGGTTATGCACGAAATTCTTATGGCGCTCATTGCCCTACTATTGCCCATTATTCCTTTTACCGCCGATGAGGCATATGCACATTTGCAAACAAACGGCGATTTTGCACAACAGTCGGCTCATTTGCTCCCCTGGCCAACAAGTGAACCATTTTCTGGGAACGAAAAAATAGCCGAGAATGTGGATCGATTGTTAGATATACGCACGAAGGTATATGGAGAACTGGAGTTGGCACGACAGCATAAGGTGCTGGGAAAATCCCTTGAGGCGGCAGTTATCCTCCGAATCCCAAAGCAGCATGCGGATTGGGACCTGCTGAAGCGCCACGCGAATGATTTGGCTGAGATTTTCATTGTATCACAGGTTCACCTGTTCGAAGGTTCTGGCAATACGTTGGAAGTGTCCGTTGAACGGGCAAAGGGGAAACGCTGCTCGCGTTGTTGGCGGTTGATTACGGACGGAATAACGCAGGAGGACAATCATTACTGCCCACGCTGTTTACGCGTTTTCGAAGGGGAATAGTAGATGGAAGCATCTCCGTTTGATTTTCAAAGATTCATCGACGGCTGGGTCCGTGAAGTTATCGATTTTGATCCACAAATTTTTCCCGCCGAGCCCCGGTTTGGCGATTTTCAGTGCAATGGAATCTTTCCCCATGCCAAGAAAAGCGGTATCCCGCCTAGACAGCTGGGAGAACAAATTCTAAAAGCACTCCAGGCTTCAAATAATGCAAATTTATTTGATTTATCATTGGCCGGTGCTGGATTTATTAATTTTCAAATAGCTACTCCAGCCATTGAAGGCTGGTTGGAAAAATATGCATCCGAAAAAGATTTTTCCGAGGCCACCAGAGACTTGGCCGGAAAAATCATCGTCGTGGATTATTCTTGTCCAAATACGGCCAAACAGATGCACGTTGGACACTTGCGATCCATGGTTATCGGCGATGCCATTGCCCGTCTGTTTAAACTTTTTGGAGCCGAGGTCATTCGCGACAACCACCTGGGTGATTGGGGAACGCAGTTCGGCATTCTCCTAATGCAACTGCGTAAGGAAAAAATTTCATGGGAAAATTTATCTCCCGACGAAACCATTGAATGCCTGGAGGGTATCTACCGACGAGGAGTGCAGGAAACGCAGATTTCAGAAGACGCAATGAATCAAGCCCGTGCAGAATTGGTTGCGCTGCAGAATGGGGACCCGGAGCGCATTTCCCGGTGGAAATGGATCAACACCGTTTCCTATGCCTCATTTCAAGAAATTTATGACCTCGTGGGGGTTAAGTTCGACCATGTGCTGGGCGAATCATTTTATCGGGATAGAATAAATGGAATCTGTGATGAACTTTGTCAATACGGCATTGCGGAAAAAGACAATGGGGCACTCGTTGTGTTTCACCGGGACCATCCGCATTTTCAGCGACAGCCATTCATCATACGTAAGCGCGATGGCGCATCCAATTACGCTTCAACGGACCTGGCAACCGTGCTCTATCGCCAAGAGAAATGGCATTGCGATGAAATTATTTACGTTACGGACAGCCGCCAGCGGGATCATTTTCAGCAACTTTTCCTCACCGTAGAGCGTTGGTTTGCCGCAAGGAACTGTGCACTTCCAGGGTTAAGACATATTTGGTTTGGGACCGTGTGCGGTGAAGACGGCAAAGCCATCAAAACACGCTCCGGAGAGCCCATTCGGCTCAAAACTCTATTTGCGGAAGCAATACATAGGGCCGCCGGAATCGTTGCTTCCAAAGATCCAAGTTTAACAGCGGCTGATCAAGCACACATTTCTCAGGCGGTCGGTGTTGGCGCCATTAAATACGGCGATCTTTTGCAAAACCGAACCAGTGATTACATATTTTCTTGGGATAAAATGCTTTCGCTGGAAGGCAACACGGCGCCCTACCTCCAATACGCCGTTGCTCGCATATACGCCATATTCCGCCGGGCAAACATTAATCCGAATATGATGGAAAAGTTCCATAAAATTAAGTTGTTGGAGCCGCAGGAAATTGCCCTCGCTCGCAAACTTTTGTTTTATCCGTGCGTACTGCGACAGGCGTTGGCCGATTTGCGTCCGCACTTTATATGCACCTATATCTACGAATTGGCTGGGATATTTTCTTCGTTTTACAGCAGCACCAAGGTCTTGGGTGCGGATCCGCTGATTCTTTTCAGCCGTTTATCGCTCTGCGCGCGTACGCTAACCGTCCTTCGCTCCGGGCTAAATCTTTTGGGAATTGAAATATTAGAAAAAATGTAGCATCAATGATGCGCACTATTCGTTCGCGGGAGGCATGAAAATTTTTCTAAATTAAAGAATTCATTTGCGAAATTTTTGAATTTTTTACAAAATAAAACATGAGTCTTGGCGCATCGAACATAGCCGCTGCCAAAGTACCAGTAGGGACTCAAACCGAAAATCTAGCAACGGATGCCAAGCCAACAACCACGAATTTCTTCCACGTGTTGAAAACCGCTGCATGCTATTCGAGTGTCGTTACCGGTGCGCTGACTGGATTGTTTGTTGCCACCGTTGTGCTTATTTCCTTCTTTGAAATCAACAATTCGGCGATATTTGTCTTTATGATTACAACATTTCTTGCAACAGGATTTTCGGGTATTGTGACAGCCGGTGTAGGCGGAATTACCGGCCTTGTGGCACTATGGTATTTCATCCGAGATGCAATCAACGCCAACCGACACAACGAACATCCATCTTGTGGTATTTAACGCAATTAAATTCAAACCTTACGCCAACTTTAATCGATACGACTGTGGCATTACTCTTTAATTTCGCGATGCAATGTATGTCGGCGTAAAAATTTATTGTATTTCCGCTTTTCCACCTTCTCCGTTTGCAACTTCTTATTGCGGCTTGTTATATACCGGGAAGCTGGCTTTCCCTCCGCCCTCGCTTCGGTGCACTCTATGATTACATGTTCCCTTGGCATAGTCTCCCATTTGGGCACCAGCGTGTCGCTGGTCAATGAAATTTCGCCGGAAGTACGCGAAAGTGACGATCAAAGTAAACGCAGAAGACTTGATCCAGTCATTTCCGCCGGCTTGGAAACGCCCATAAGTTGCAGAAGCGTTGGAGCAATATCCGCCAATTTTCCGCCGGTGCGGAGACGCGCTTGCTCATAACCGGCGCCAAAAATGACAACATGAACGGGATTAGTTGTATGCTGTGTATGTGGAACATTATTTTTAGAATCCCACATGCATTCAACATTACCGTGGTCAGCGGTGATGAGCATTATTTGTTCCAAATTCATTGCTTTTTGCATAAGCTTTCCAAGACAGCCGTCCACGGTTTGCACAGCGGATTTGGCCGCATCAAAGTTTCCCGTATGCCCCAGCATGTCTGGATTTGCAAAATTTACCACAATAAGGTCATAAGACTTCTTTTCCATGGCATGAAGAACGCCGGAACATACCATTTCGGCGCTCATTTGCGGTTTTTCATCATAGGTGGCAACATCCTTCGGACTCGGAATCAGCTGGCGATCCTCTCCGGAAAAAGGTTCTTCCCGGTAATCATTGAAAAAAAATGTAATATGAGCATATTTCTCCGTTTCCGCAATGCGAAACTGTTTCAGCCCGAGTGAACTAATATAGGATCCGAGAATGTTCTCCATCGGCTTCGGCTTTGGGAAAAGAATATTTTCACATAATCCCTTTTCGTACTCTGTCATCGTAACATAGTGGAGTGGTAGCAGTTTTTCTCGCGGGAAATCCGCAAATTCGGCATTTATGAGCGCCTTTGTTATTTCACGCGGGCGATCCCCTCGGAAGTTAAAGAGAATCACACTGTCCCCAGCTTCGATTGCGCCGGTGAAAATACCACTTCCATCCACGATTTGCGTGGGAAGAATAAATTCGTCACCACTGCGTGAATCGTCCATCGGATGTTCATAGTAGCGCCCAATAACTTCCTCGGCCGAATTGGCTTTTTCAGCTTGCCCACCGGTTAAGCAATGGTAGGCCTTTCGTACACGGTCCCAGCGAGAATCCCGATCCATGACCCAAAATCGACCAGTAATCGTTGCCACCTGGCCGATGCCAAGCTCCTTCGCGATCGCTTCCCACTGGCGCATGTAATTTATTCCGCTTTTGGGTGGCGTATCTCGCCCATCCATGAACGCATGCATGCAAACACGAGTGACTTGAGCTTCATAGGCTAGTTTAAGAATGCCGATTGGATGGGCCATTACTGAATGTACACCGCCGTCGGAAAGCAGGCCCATCAGATGCAATTTGCCTCCATTCCGTTTTGCGTTCTCAAAAGCATCTAGCAATACCGGATTTTGACCCAAACTTCCGTCCAGTAACGCTTTATTAATACGAACGATTTCCTGATCAACCACGCGCCCAGCACCAATATTTTGATGGCCAACCTCGCTATTTCCCATGATCCCAGCGGGAAGACCAACGGCCAATCCGCTTGCCTCAATTTCCACGGAGGGCCAATTGGCTAGCAGCTCGTCCGTGTGCGGCGTCGCAACACAATGGGTTGCATCCGATTTCCTCCCATCAGCGTGATGATTTACACCCCATCCGTCCCGGATTACCAGCACCACCGTTCTTCGCGCCATTGGACAAAGCATATTTCCATATTCGGAGTTAGCAAGTGGTAAGAGTGAATGCCGCGCCATTGGCCCAATTCGCAGTTTGGCATCACCATACGTCCAAAAAGCATCGATAAAATCCACATAACCCAATAACCCAAAGTCCAACCCAAAGGAAACGAATCGCATTTCTTCCAAACAGATTCATTGGCATTTTCGGTGTGACACATTCGATCTCCGAATACAGAGACAGCTGAATAATCCAGCGGACGGCAATGGCCGTACCAAGGCATAACGGCACGCAAATTCCAAAGGCAATAGCATTGTGCTTTGTTAGCAAAAATAAATTTGCAGTTGTAACCAGGATGGGGAAAAAAGCAGACAAGGGTCCACAACTTAGAACTAAAACCCCAAAAGAAAGTTCTAGGGCCGCAACGGGCCTTCGATGTGCCATGCCCTTTACTTCTGCCATTGTCAAATGTTCTATTTTTTTGAGATTAATCCCAAGGCTGAGGTACATGAACAATATTTGATAAAACAATAAAATGAATAGCCACTTGAAACCGTGAAAAATGCCGCCGAAGCAGAGCAACGTGCAAATGGTTGCCGCAAAAAGGCGGTGAAGAAATTTCCAAACGTATTGTTCATTGACGGCACCGATGATGTGAATTGCCGCGGACAGCGCTGGGAGAATCGATGAAAATTTTACGAACGGGCTCAAGAGGACACATAGTGCATAGGATAACGTTTCATCGGGCCCGCGGATATATTCGTTCCTACTAAAACAAAATGGAAATATGCCGGCAATTCCAATATGGCCTAGGAATAGCATTCTTTCAGCAAAGGATCGGAAATGACCGGTGGCTAAAAGGCTGATAGCCAGCCCCTGCAATGCCAAAGCAAAAAATCGAGCGGTCATTCGATCGTATTTTCGATCCAGCCCTGCACCAATGGTTAAAAAGATTCCCGCCAAAAATGCCGAGCCGATAAAAATGCATCGATTGGGTGTAAATCCACATACGGCACAACTGATCGCAACGGGCCAGGCCGACCGCCCTCCACCGGCAAAAGGCGTAATCCTTCGAAGCAGCGGAAATAAAAGCGGATAAGCGGCGATGGGAATCATCTTTATTTATTCCGTTGAATGGAAATTGGCGCGGAATAATTCCTGAGAGGTAAAAAAACGCATCACCTCCATTCGCGCACTTTCGACGCTATCGGAGGCATGGATCATATTCTGACTTTTATCCATTCCGAAATCACCGCGAATGGTCCCTTTGAGCGCCAGTCGGGAATCCGTTTCTCCTGCCATCTCACGTGCCCGCTTAACGACATTGTCACCCTCAAGGACCATGATTATCACCGGCGAAGAACTCATAAAATTAACGATCTCTCCAAAGAATGGCTTATCGACCAGGTGGCTATAATGCTCCCGCAAGACGTCCTCGCCCAATTGCTGCATTTTAATTCCGATGATATGGAAATGCCTTTCCTCAAAACGTTGCAAAATCGCACCTATACGCCCCTGTCGCATTGCGTCTGGCTTAAAAATAATTACCGTCTGTTCCATGGCTTCCTGCTCCTGATTTGCAAAGCAGCCAGAAATCAACGCCAAGCCAAGCGAAAAAATACACGATAGCTTTTTCATCACGATTTCCATGCGTACAACTTTGCAAGTTGGATCACCAGATAAAAATACGGCGAAAAGTGATGAATTTATACCCCGATCGCAAAAATGCTTTTTTCGCAAAATAAGTCTCTGGGCATTGACATTTTTAATGAATTTAACATCATTATGACAAAATATCCAAAGCTGTTTGCGCATTTTTCAACGATTCTCATCTTCTGGCAATGCGCAGGAATAAAGGATTTCAAGACATTTTACCACGGCCCACTGTGTCCAAATTTGGAAGAACTTTTCGGAAAACTACCCGAATATTCGGGACTTGTTAAGCGGCCGCATAAAATTTTAACAATATTGGAAATAGAGTTTACTTCGAGGTAGCTACATTGGAATTTACTTTTAGCTCAAATAATTCTGTTCCAGCACAGATTGTTATTTTTTACTTGTGTGTGCCGAAATTCCCTATAAACTTATAAGATGTGCGAACCAGCGAACCAGCGAACCAGCGAACCA
>JAIRWT010000006.1 GCA_031268795.1 Puniceicoccales bacterium | reverse complement strand
TGGTTCGCTGGTTCGCTGGTTCGCTGGTTCGCACATCTTATAAGTTTATAGGGAATTTCGGCACACACAAGTAAAAAATAACAATCTGTGCTGGAACAGAATTATTTGAGCTAAAAGTATATACCCAATGGACAAACTCAAAAACCTAAATTTATTGCCAGGATTCCGATCGCGATTACCGCTTTGGCAAAGGCCCAGACGCGGAAACGCGAGAAATCTTCGCCAACTAATTTTTTCAACCGCTGGTTAAAATTTTCGATTCGGAACCGTTTTTTCGGGAAACGCTTTTCTTCGGCCGCGTTCTGCACTCTCATATTTTTTATCTTCCGTGCAATGAATTTTAAATTCTTCTTCATTAGCCTGTCAGTTTTTTCCTTGGAAATATAACCGCTATCCCCTATCGAGCTTCCTGTGCAGTTTTCGAGCAACATCCCCAAAAAGCAAACGTCATGGGCAGAGCCATTCGAGAAGCAAAAATTTATCATCCGCGTCCCTTTGGCATTTGTCAGAATATGCACTTTGAATCCAGAAACAGTTTTAGTAGAACTGTTTCTCGTAAGCGAGGAAATTTTTGAGTTTGTCCATTGGGGCATATAAATAAATTCACATAAATTTCAGATTTAAATTTTTCTTTTAAAAAAAAGAAATTTGTGTGCATCAACTCGTAGCTCGTTTGGAGTGAAATCGTGGATATGCCGTGATGGCTGATGAAAGGTTGGACTACAATAGGATTGTTAAAACTCTACACGACGGGGAGTTGTGTAGACACGGGCTGGAGTTATTCCGCGCCATGAGTCCCATAGAGCGAGAAATCACAATGGAGCACATTGCCTTGCATGTTACGAGCACCCTTTTGAAAGGCAATGAATTATTAGGCGTCATAGCAGCATTATATCGAAATCCGACATGTAGACAATACAAAGATATGCTTGATCTATTATCAGCAATTTCATTGGCCGTGGTACGGCGTGAAGCGCCACATGTGGCTGCGACAAAAGCTATATTGTGTGAAGATGAAAGGAACCGAATTATTGCCGCGAGAGAACGCCAACTGGCAGCAGATAGGAAGGAGAGATTAGCTCTCATAGGTGTTTTTGGCGGAACCGTTAGTGCTGGGTACGCTGGTTATGAAGCTGCGATAGGATCGTTTGCAGGACCCGGTGGCACGCTTGTTGGGGCCGTGATAGGTGGCGCCATCGGTATGACGGTTGGGATTATTTTCGGAGCTACTAAGTCGTAGAAACGCTTATGAAGGGTTGTTGTTTCAATTTTCATGATTTATTTTGACAAATCAAACTGATAGGCTATGTGTTGGAATATGTTAAACTGCGCCACTTCAAGAATATCAGCACCCGCTGTGAACATCTCCTCATGTAGAGAGGTTGATGGACGCGATTCGCTGTTAGTGCGAGCGCGTACGTGTTTTCTGCATTTGATTGGGTTTATCGTAGAATCCATCACAGGCTTCTGGGAAAAACTGCTGGCATTGCGGCCTCACGGTTTACTCAGCAACATACACCATGATACTAATTGCGCGAGCTTTGCGCCAAGTCAATTGCCGGGGTTGGATTCTGTCACGGCTCGTTGTTTATCAGATCTTAACATCGAAAAGAGTCATATATCCCAGAAGATTTTCGGAACTCTGGGACCGTGCAACTATGGTGAAATATGCAACTTCATTCATTGTGAGCTATGTGGATCTCCGGCGGATGGCAACATTGATTTATGGGAAATGGTACATTTGCTGGACGAGTTACCGCAAAATCAACGGATGCATATTATGCATGCTGTTGCCGCGCGTTGTTATGATGAAAACTATCTCTTTGGCTGCAGCGGATTAGGATTGCTTGCTTCTTTGATGCCATTTTCAGAAGAAACTGCGAAATACGAAAATGTGGTTCTCGAGTTTGTATCCGTATGGCGCGAAGAGGGAGAAGCGGCTAGAAAAAAACGTGACGCAGAGCTATCGACCGCTTACTCGATGCATGCGCCACCAGAAGAATTGGACATGTCTCCTGAGCAACGGCTTCAACATTTTTTGCATGATTCACGAGATTTATAGCAGCGAAGACCGCTAGCTTTCCCGTAAAGATTCGTTGAATCTTTCATGCGTGAGCAGCCACAACCCGGGCAAAATGGGAAGAATGAATTTTTTAAGCGCATCCCTTGACATCTTTTTTATTTCGACAAAAGTACGGACATGGCAGAAAAAGAAAGCCGATGGCCGGAAAATGTTCCGGGAAAATTTTACGTTGACGAACAGTGCATCGACTGTGGGCTATGCTGCGGAAGCTGCCCCAATTGTTTCAAGCGCGAAGAAAACAACGGGTATTCCTATGTTGCCAAACAGCCGGATAGTGCGGAGGAGCGCGCGGCTTGCGATGAGGTGGTGGAATCTTGCCCAGTGAATGCCATCGGCGATGATGGGGACTCGTAAAAATTTGCCACTAGCAAACGCAATCCCTCAAAATGGAAAGCCAATGGAAAATCGAAATTGATGGTCCGGATCCCGGGGCCGACGTTTGCAATTCCATGCGTAAACAATGCGCAATGGGCCAATAAATGTCCGATAGGAAATACCGGGTCCAACTGAGGACAAGAAGGTGTCAAACAAGTAATTATGTACATCTGCGCGCATTCCGATGCCATCAAAGAAGATAAAATAGGCAAGGTGATTGAGTAAATTTTGCTCCCATTCAAAGTTAATGAGTGCGTAGGTGGCTGCGCCTAAACTTTGTCCGGTTTCGTCGACGGGGCACGCCTGACTATCCTGAAATCCGCGCATGGAATTTGGCCCTCCGTTGAAAAAACGTTTATTGAGTGGAATTCGACGTGTTGGGTTACCAAACGAGTGGATAACGCCATAGCGGATAGCAAATCGAGAAAAGGAAATTTCGCCCATGCGGTGGTGGCTTGCTAATTCGCACTCCAACCGCTCATATTCCGAATTTCCACCGAAAAATGGTGCAGCGGTTTCCAGTTCAACGGAATAGCGCCGTCCACGCGTTGGAACGAGGGGATTGTCGAGCGTATTGCGCTCGAATGCAAACAGGAAAGATCCGGCACATCCGTGCGTTTTGCCATATTCCGTACTTTGTCCTGACGAAGAAGCCTCCATGCTAGACCATCGATATTGCATGACGCCATGGGTGTTCTCGGACAAGCTTCTTTCCAGTCCGACGGCCACCGATCGATCCTTCCTGGTTAATGTATACCCTTCGCGACGTGAATATTCTCCGCTGAAAAAGACAAATGTTTGCGGATTTGGAACCTCCGGGATCTCATAGCTATAAGAAATGCAGGTCCGTTTGGCCGAGCGAATGGCTTGCAATTGCCCGGAGTGTGCACGCTGCCACAAGTTCCTCTGTTCCCAATCGATTCCCACACGCAACAAATCATAATCACCGGCTCCAATGCGGAAAAAAACCTCATTGTGCCGCTTTTGCCTGCCGGAGAAATGGATACTTTGCGCCCCATTAGCATCCCGCAGATCACACTTGATTTCGACGGAATCAAACACCCCCAACGATTGCAGCCGATTCCGCGAGGTGACCATATCGTCAGGATTGAGTGGATCTCCGGGTGCCATAGCGAGGCGACGCCGATAAAATGGACGATCAAAGTATTCGGGAGGCTCGAGAAAAATTTCTCCAACGATGCTTGGAATGCCCGGTTCCGCTTTAACGAGCAGGCGAACCTGTTGCTCTGTTTCGGTTTGGCCCATGGGCTGTAATTCATAGTCCAAGCGCGAATCTGCGTATCCGGCCCCATAGAAAAGATTTCGAAAAAATTGCATCTGTTCGTTGATCCACTCCGTCGTGGCAAGCACGCCCGCGGGACATGATTCCGCCTTTTCTACGGCATCGAGAAAAGCACTTTTGCCAGCGGGTGCATCGTCTGGAAATTTTAGTGTGACGGCAATTTCGCCGACGAAAAATGGCGAACCTTGGTCCCAATTTAATTGTATGCCATAGCGATGGTCCAGATGTTCCATGCTTTGATCGAGAAATTCCGCATGGCGATAGCCCTCGTCCCAGAGCCGCTGGCGAAGCTTTAGAATCCCAAGCTGCAACCGCTGTGGTGTATAGAAGCGCTCCCTACGGAAAACGTGAAGGCCCTTGTTTACATAAAACATTTGCCGCTGCTCTCGCAGGGGAATGGCATTGATTCCGCTGATGCGCAACCACTGCATATAATTCTGCGGACCAGATATGACATGAATGTGTATGGTCACCGGGAAAAATTTATTTGGAATTTCCACATGGGAATTGCTATCACAAACCTGCTGAAAAACTTTTCGATTTCTGTCCGTGAGAACCACTCGTACACACGATTTCGTAAAACCATCCCTCTCCAGCTCGTGAAAAATCGTCCATAGTATATTTTCCAAGGCGTCCACGGAGACATCGTTGCTACCCATCAATTCGCGAACCGTGCGTTTTATGTGGGCCGCACGCCCGGATGAAAGTCCGGTAATCACAAGGTGGGATAAATTTTCATCTTGAGAAATGTGCGGCATCGCATGCATGTCGTGAAAAGGGGCATAAGCAAGCAGCACAATTGCGACGTACATTCCAACCCGCCACATCATCTTCTTATACTCATTTCGTGCCTATTTGCAAGTCAATCCATTTATTGGCTAACGCTTTTTATTCAAGCGAGAAGACTATTGCTTGTCAAAACAACAAACTAAGAAAATTCGCAGCTCTCCAACACGTAGAATTTCGCGAATCTACGGGACAAAGGCCAACTCCATTAAACTTTCAAAAATTGCTTCAACACAAACTCCAGGCTTTGGCACCCCCACGGGGAATCGAACCCCGATTTTCAGAATGAGAATCTGATGTCCTAGCCGTTAGACGATGAGGGCATTCTACGCAAACATCCAATTTGCAATTTGGTCACAGACCATACTTTTTATGTGGGGTGGCTAACGGGACTCGAACCCGTGACCCCCGGAACCACAATCCAGTGCTCTAACCAACTGAGCTACAACCACCATCACCGCCTAGTCAAGGCGGCGGTACAAAAAGGTCAACGATAAAACTTGGTGCTCGAGAAGGGATTCGAACCCTTATGCCTCACGGCACTGCCGCCTGAAGACAGCGTGTCTGCCAATTTCACCACCCGAGCAACGGGGTCCAAATCCATGCGCCTGAGTTGCATTGTCAATGGCAAACCGCCGCAACCACTCGCCTCGCCAATTAGCTAAGAGCCAAATAGCTAAGGTAAGTGAGAGTCCCGAGAGCGGTAGACGTAATGGCTGCCAAAAATATCCATATGGTCACATTTGATCCGACAAGCAGAGCAATGATGCTACCGGCAAGCGTTGTTATCCCACTGGAAAAAAATCCATCTGCGCCTTTTTTCAACAGCTCCAAAAACCAAGGCAAATTTGCGCTTGCCTTAACGGTAACGTGCCGAAGCTTCCCATCAGTAGCTATATTGAGAAGACCAATATGCGTCTTTTCGACACCGTTACCGAGACCTCGCTGTATCTTTTTGGTAAGGCATGCCTCAGATTCTGGAGTCTTGCACACATATATCGGCGTTAGCTCGCCTGGGATCACTCCCGCATTGAGCACAAAGACGTCAGTAACATCTTTCACGGCACGTCCGTCAGCTTCTGTAAAAACACTACTTTCGCTAGCGCCTAGTATCAATGAACGTTGAACACCCGTAATCCAATTTGTCATAACGGGACGAATGCGGCAAATTATTGTAATGTTGTCAATGTAAAAAAATTGCTTTCCGCATATTCGTTGCCGCCTGCACTATTCCCGATCGGAATCGGCATCTTGCCTGCCTCTTAGAAATGTCCATTAATGCCGTAGAATAAAAAAGTATCGATGGAACCTGCGGTTCCGGAACAAATATTTGCTTTTAGTCATCAATTTCCTGAGACTACCTGAAAACGGATATGGACATAATGCATCGATTTACGCCGCAGGTTCAGCAAATCTTCCAATGGGCGAGGGAGGAGGCACAAAGACTCCATGCATCTACGGTTGGTGCGGAACATCTGCTCCTGGCCCTATTGCGACAATTGGATGGTGGAGCGCATACGATTTTTGCCGCACTCAATGTCGATCCAAAGCAGGTTAAGGAAACACTCCTGCGGCAGGTTTGGCTGGAAAATATTGCAGCCACAAATCGCCCATTTTTCCTTTCCTGTGACGCAACCAAGGTGGTCCCCACGGAAGTGTGCCCGGAAGCACGGAAAATCATTCTGCTGGCCGCCGCCGAAGCCCAGAGCATGGGACATGAGTTCGTGAGCTCAGAGCATCTGCTGCTAGCCTTTCTCCATGGTGATGACTGCCTTGCCAGTAAGGTACTTCACCACTACAAACTAGAATATGCTACCTGTAGGGAAGAAATCCTATCGCTTTTTGAGGATATGCAAGAGGATGATATGTGTGGCTACGAGGAGGAGGCATCCGCTGCAGCCATGCAAATGCCGGCGGGTGATCCCAATTTGGGTGCACTGAATGCCTTTGGGCGCAATCTTAGCGAAATGGCGCGAGTCGGGCGTTTGGATCCGGTGATTGGACGAGACCTGGAAACCAAGCGATGCATTCAAATTCTCTGCCGCCGCACAAAAAATAACCCCGTGCTTGTTGGCGATGCCGGCGTAGGAAAAACGGCAATAGTTGAAGGTTTAGCGCAGGCCATAATTTCTGATGATGTTCCGGAAATTTTGCAGAAGAAACTTGTTTATGCCTTAGATTTGCCTCTGATGGTTGCTGGAACAAAATTTCGCGGGCAATTCGAGGAACGGCTTAAGGCGGTCATGGACGAGGCGCAACGCCACGGTAATATTATTCTATTTTTGGACGAGTTGCACTCCATCGTCGGCGCGGGTAGTGGGGAGGGGTCCATGGACGCATCCAATATTTTAAAGCCAGCCCTGTCTCGTGGGGAAATTCAGTGCATCGGAGCGACTACGCTGGCGGAATACCGTAGATACATTGAAAGGGACGCAGCCCTGGAACGGCGCTTTCAACGGGTAATTGTCGATGAGCCATCCGAGGGTGACACATTGCACATTCTCCAAGGAATTCGCCAGCGTTACGAAACTTTCCACGGGGTTAAATTCGACGGAGATGCCGTACAAAGTGCCGTAAAATTGGCTGGCCGCTATATCCCCGATCGACAATTTCCAGATAAGGCCATCGATGTCTTGGATGAGGCGGGTGCACGCGTGCATTTGAAGCGTTTTCAAAAGCCAAAGGCGCTCATCTCCCTTGAAAAGCGAATGGAATTCTGTCGGGCCAACAAGCAGGTGGCGGTGGATACGCAGGATTTTGAAAAGGCGGCAAAGTTGCGCGATCTGGGCAAAAAGTTAAAGGAGCGCTACGAAAAAAGCCTAAAGAAATGGAAAAAAGAACGCGCGGAAGTGAAGCGAGAGGTTGGAAAGGATGATATTGCAGGGGTTGTAAGTGAGTGGGCTAAAATTCCATCCCATGTGGTTCTCGCCGAGGACACCGCCCGGTTGCCAGAATTGGAGAAAACGCTACGGCAAACCATCGTCGGACAGGATGCGGCAATTGCAACCATTGCCAGTGCCCTCCAGCGGTCATTTGCGCAATTGAATGATCCGCAGCGGCCCATCGGTTCATTTCTTCTCCTTGGGCCAACTGGCGTGGGTAAATCCTTCCTAGCACAACAGTTAGCCCTGTCAGTCTTTGGCCGCGGGGAAGATCTTATCCGCGTGGACATGTCCGAATACATGGAAAAGCATACAGTTGCCAGGATGATTGGTGCGCCACCTGGCTATGTGGGACACGAGGATGGAGGTCAGCTGACGGAACGGGTTCGCCGTAGGCCCTATTCGGTGGTGCTATTCGATGAAATCGAAAAGGCTCATCCGGATATGTTGCAGGTATTGTTGCAGGTGCTTGAGGACGGAAAGTTAACCGATGGCCACGGGCGGAGCATTAACTTCCGCAATACTATTATTCTTATGACGTCCAACATTGGCTCGGAGCATTTCCAAAAGGACTGCACTCTTGGCTTTAATTCCAATGATCATGTATCCGATGCATTTGCCGCCGCCAGTGATCGAGCGCTCGAAGAAGCTCGGAATATCTTTAAGCCGGAATTCCTTAATCGACTCAATGCTACCATCATTTTCCGCCCGTTAGACGCGGCTGCCCTTGGAAGTATTTTGGACATGCTGCTTCAGCGGCTAGTTCAGCGACTAAAGGGGCAAAATATTGGCGTTCAAATTGGCGAATCCGTGCGGCAATGGCTTATTGAAAAAGGGACTGACCCAAAATATGGCGCGCGAACCCTGCGCCGGGTGGTTGAAGAACACGTTGAAAATCCGCTTGCGCGGGCGATTTTGGTAAACAGTTTCCGTCCTGGAGTTTATGTATTCGCCGCCGAAGAAAGCGGCACATCCATATCATTCAAAGGCAGCGAACGAAATAATTTAAAAATTTCGGCCACCAAGAAGAGCCGATACGGTCTCGCAAAACTGGTTGCAAAGGAGGAATAACCACCACTGCGAAGATGACGGAGAAGTGAAAATTTAGGCTGAATATCGCAACGAGTTTTTCACAACCCCAACAAGTGTGTAATTACCACGGATAAGTTTGGCCTACTTCTTCGTAGTGAGCACCAGTTCACCGCTGTAACATTGGCGAATTTGAAAAATTCAAATTAAATGAGCACGATTTAGTGTATATTATTGCCGGGGGAGCCGGTGGTGGAGTTGCGGAATTGGGCGGAGGCTTCGCCGCGGGCGCGGCGATAGGATCAATCGGTGGGCCATGTGGTGCCGCCATTGGAGGAAGCCTTGGCCTTATTGCCGGGGTTTTGACGGGCAATGGATTTGCCCGTGCCATGAGGGTCCGGCCTTCCTAGCCGGCCTCCTCGCGCCCGACCCAGTGAATTCCATTTGCCCGTCTTGCCATATCGGAGTAAAAAAGAGATATACGCCATGAAAGAATCGGAACACCTATACTAAATAACATGCCGGCGCCGAAAAAGGCGAGGCTCATTGGCAAAGGATATGGGCATTCGGCTATGTTGGCGTAGGGCATGGTGCGAATAAAGATTGCCGCTCCGCAAACAACGAGCCCAAGTCCAACGATCGGTGAAACAGTTGGGACAAGAGGAAAGATTTCTGTCATAAATTTATGCACCAGGGAGTCCCTCCCAAAAAATATCTGTTCAAGCCTGCCTCGTGACCCAAACTCTATGTCATGATCCGATTCCACATGAAGCATTTCCTGCTGATTAGAATATCATATGGCATTTGGCAAATGCAATCAGGGTTGCAGGCACTTCAGTGCCATGATCGCAAAATGCTCTTTTCTTACCAAATAAGCCTTTAAGCATTGGCATTTTTTAAAAAAATTAATCGGCAAAGATTTCTCCCGTTTTCGCGTCTGGGCCTCTGCCAAAGCGATAATCGCGGTGGCTCTCGTTGCCATAAGCCTTGGATTTTGAATTATGCGATTGGGGTATTTTATGGCAAATTTCACATATGACAAAAAGTATTTGCGTAAATGTGCCCCCTAATTTTCTTCGGGCGCCGTGTACGATAAGATGATACGGCGAATTTGTCCGCCGGAAATATGCGAGCAAACTCGCCAGATCCTCGATCGGCTTGTTTTAAAAACCTACGGAAATCCATGCTTACGCACTTTCGCAGAAGTTGTAAAAACCTTTGGCGAAAATTTGGAGGCCACTTGCTGGGCCATGTTAGGAATCATGGATCGCGGAAACGGCATTGGGCTTGGCGCGCAACAAGTTGGCCTTAAGGAGCGCATTTGTATCGTCGACACCTCGTGCCAATGGGACAACCAAAAACTCGTTGAGTTGGATGGCAAAGATCTCCTCCACTCCGAAGAAATTGTACAACCATTTCCACTATTTCTCATTAATGCGGAGATAAATTGCCCGATCGGATGAATTATCGGAAGACTATGAAGGATCCCTATCAATTCCGGGAATTCATGCGCGCACGTGGAGATATCGGGAAATTACGGTTGCATACCAGGATCCGCAGGGAATTCCCCATCAAATTCGCGCCGATGGGTTATTGGCTCGGTGCATACAGCACGAGATCGACTACAATAATGGCATATTTTTCGTAGATCCAAATCGGCTTCACCACGATGACCGCCGGACGGTGCGGTTGGCCTTAGGTGAGCTTCTCCGGCAGCAAGCAATTCTCCGAGGAATACAGAAGTGAGCTTCATTAAATGCGAATAATTTTTACGCACTTGCAATGGCGTGCCCGGAAGCCACATGCATTTTTCGTGGCATTTTTCCGCAATTTCCAAAGTGTAACTGGGTGGTATTTTTAATTTTTGCCGGACTTATTCCCGTTGGTATTTTGACACTGACCGTCTGGCACCCGCGCAAAGATGACTTCATTCACAAAATTCTGTTCAATCGGCGGATGGATTCCGGCGTATTTCTTGCGGCGATAATATGTCTTTTTTGGAAATTTTCCATGCTTGGAGACGCGGATTTTTGCGAACATCGAAAGGTGTGTCATGTCCTTTTGGTATTTTTAGCTGCCGGGGCCATTTGGAAAAATTATGGATTCTTGGCTGTCCGCGGTATCATCATTTTGCAGCTGATTTGGGCTTCCGCTATTCTTCAGGCGCTTTTGGACCACTATCAGTGGTGGGCCCTGATGATAAAGACATTTGTCTACATCGTTATCCTCGAAAGCCTTTACTTGGCAATTTACCCATACCGCCTACGCGATTGGTGGACGTCTGATAAGGCGCGGGAGGCATCCGCCAGGCGATAAGTTTTCCACAACCGAGTGATTTGGAATATTTTCCTTGCCAGTCAAAATCCTTCCCGGTAACTTCATGCGTCTGTTATATGCAAAGGGCGGAAGTAGTTTCCATTATCGCCGCAGAGTTAGGCGTTTTCAACTGGGAGGCCGATGGAAACGGCAACTACGGAGTTATGCTCGGCGATGGATCCCAGATCCGTCTTCTGGCAAGCAGTAGCAAAGACCTACTGTTGGAGGGGCAGCTTTTGCGAGAGGCCTCTATCGCATTTGCAAAATTAGATAAATGTTTGGATCTGCTGCGAATGAATTTCAATCGTGCCATTGTCGAATTGGGGGTTCTTGTCTATGTCCCGGAATATGACGAGCTTGCCCTATCGTTTAACATTCCATTTGAATCGGCCAATGAAGATTCCATCGGGGACATGGTGGATGATTTCGTGGACAGTGTGAAACGTAATCGGCTGGCCGTAAAAAACCTTATCGATCCCACACCGGGAATACTCCCATCTAACCCACACAGATAGAGGTCACGTAAAATGAAATTATTTCGTCATTTTTTTTCGTCCACGGCGCTGGCAATCGGGTCCTACCTGCTTAATGGATTGCTTCAAGCCGGAGAGATTCCATGGGCGGATGAGCATTATTACCATTTCGCGCAGAATCAGGACCTAAATGCGCTAATTCATGACTTTACGGCCATTCAGCATGTGGACGTGGTTATCGGCGCTCCGCTGACCGGGAATGTAAACGGAATTTTTGAGAACATTACCCCAAATGATTTTTGGGATCGTCTCTGCAAGGCCTACAACCTAATTTGGTTCTACGACGGTACAGCGCTCTATGTCTACCCGGGGACGGAAATAAAGACGGAAGTTATCTCAATGACGCAGCAGGAAGCCGTAACCCTGCGAAAAGTTGTGAGCGATTTAGATTTCGCCGGATCCAACACCGTACTACGTTACGTTCCGGATACGCGAATGATGGTTGCCAGCGGTCCGCCACGATTTCTCGAGATATTGCGCACATTCCTTTCCAAGATTCAGACGAATACCATTCAAAACTTTGCCGATGAAACCGTTGTACAAATTTTCCCACTAAAATATGCATTTGCCTATGACGTAACTTTGGACGTCGGCTCCGGTGGCGGTGTGCGCATCGAAGGTGTTGCAACGCTACTAACTCGCATCTTGGGCGGGATGAACACTATTCCAGCCGCCATGCAGGAAAGCGTCCTGCTGGGATCCCCTAGCGGAGCACATTCAATGGATGGCATACTGCAGAAGCAGTCCGCGATTTCCTCGGCCGTAAACCAAGCGCAACAAATAGCGGCACAGGTCGCCCAGCAGGACCAGGAAACGAAGAAGCAATCGCCTCAGGCGTCGCAGCTAAAAGGAATTACCAAGCTCCCATCTAGATCTTTGCGTACCGCGGAAGATGGAAAAACTAAAATTTCAGTTGAAGAAACCGAAGCCAGAAATTTGACCGGGAAGCTTACCTCTATTACCTACGATGCCCGGCAGAACGCGGTAATAATTCGTGATCGTAAGGATCTCATGCCATTTTACCAATCCTTGATTGATCGTTTCGACGTCCCAATGAAAGCCGTCGAAATTGATGTGGCCATCGTTGATATCAACGTGGGCAAAAGTCACAAAATGGGCATCGATGTGTTGGAATTCCTTAATGGGGAGCGCTCTCTCACGTGGAGGCCAGAGGGAGGGGATGTATCCTTGGACGATAAGAATCTGAATTTTTATTTAAAAGTTCCGAATCTTGCAGCAAGCGGAATCACCGCTCGCCTGCAAGCCTTGGAATCATCCAGCGCGGCAAAAACCCTGTCTCGGCCATCGGTGCTGACGTTGGATAATATTGCGGCCGTCATATCCAATAATCGGGAAACCTATGTCCCGGTGGCCGGTGCCTATGCAACGGATCTGTTCACCGTTTCGGCAAAAGTTGCCCTGCGCGTCATTCCGCACATCATCGATATTCCGAGGGAAGATGGATCGGTAGAGCGCAAAATTAAACTCTTCGTAAGCATTGAGGATGGGACCATGTCTGACACCGGTGGCTCCGCTGGAATGCCCATGATCAGTAGCAGTCAGATTAATACCCAGTCAATTCTTAACGAGGGACAAAGCCTCATCGTTGGTGGCTATTATTATGAACATCACAGTGATGGGCGACGCGGGATTCCAGTTTTGAAAAATTTACCCATCGTTGGCCGACTCTTCAGCATGGCCGATCGGGCTACGGAAACGATGGAACGCTTGTTCATCATCTCTCCGCGCGTTGTGGATATCCTATCTGAGAATGGCAATCCCTATGAAAAATTTTTTCAGAAAAGCAACCTCTCCGGGAAGCCGACTCTTAATATGGACGAGTTTGCCTTACCCAAAAAGCCACGCCGGAAGGGGCGAAAATGATCGTACGGAATCTATCGGTGAAAGTTTTACGCTATGAAGCATAATGAAATATGCTATCCTGCGATTACGCCAAAACTTCCGCGATGGAAGCGCTAAAATTTTCGGAAGCAATAAGGAAAACAAATTCGCCGCGGCACTGACGCTCATCCAATAACCTTTGTATCTCACCGGCATTTCCTCGATAAAATGTTTCGTGCAGCTTTGTGAGTTCCCGTGCAACGGCAAGAATTCGATCCGAACCGAACACTTGGATAATTTCGTCTAAAAGCCTTTTGGCCCGGTGGCAGGACTCGTACAAAATGAGTGTATGCGGAAATTCCCGATAACCTTTCAGTACCCGAATGCGCGTAGCGGATTTAGTGGAGAGGAATCCCAAAAATAAAAAGGCATCGGACGGCAGTCCTGATGCGCAAAGTGCCGTTGTGAACGCACTGGCTCCGGGTATCGGCGTAACTAAAAGTTGCCGCGCATGGCATTCTCGAACAAGGCGAAATCCCGGATCGCTTATGGTTGGCGTTCCCGCATCGCAAACCAGCGCCACGCGCAGGCCATTTCGAATTTTTTCGGCAATTTCCTCTGCCCGCGCGCGCTCATTGTGTTCATGGCATGAGATCATCGCACACCTTATGCCATAGTGTTGCAATAACTTACCAGTCGTGCGCGTATCTTCGCACGCAATTAGATCCACGGATTTTAAAATTTCCGTCGCTCGGATGGTGATGTCGCCCAAATTTCCTATGGGCGTGGCAACGATGTACAATCCCGATACCAGCGGAGATGCGATCTGCTCCATTTGATTACCGCTGGATTGCGGCCGAAAGTGGATTACTCCCCTCCCAGCTGGATGGTCTGGCCCATGGCAGGGACGCTTCGTCGGGCGGGCGACTTGAGCGGCATCCTCCACAGAAGCTTAGAAACGCGATCGCAAAAAACCAAAACACACGCAAATGCATGGTGTCTCATCTAGGAATTGGCGCGTAAAAATTCAAGCAGTTTGAAAACCAATTCAATACGCCCTTCCCGGTGAATCGCTTCGGCAATGACTTCCGCATCCGCATGTTCCGGAGAGATGGAATTTTGACTCAAATAATCACAAATTTCTTTCTTAAGTGCCAAAATTTCCGCGGCAGCCTTCTTTCCGGATTCCACCCCAGGCTGATCGTAAGCATTTACGTCAATTAACTCCGCGTAAAAACCAACCGCGCGTTCATACAGGGCAATTAGCATTCCCATGGAAAACGGGGTTAGTTCCCGGATGGTAATGGTTATGGACTTGCGACCGCATTCATTCAGTGCTTCCCGGGTGCCGAGCAGGAAGCCTTCCAAATAATCGGCAGCTTCCGACGCATTGGTCACATTTTGTTTGTTTGCCCGTTGATTGCGAAGAATTTCGATGAATGTGACGAAAAAATTATCCCGACCATCCCGCAATTGTTGCACGTAGGCATGCTGATCCGTGGAACCCTTATTGCCGTACACGGTGATTCCCTGGTGCACCACGTTTCCTCGTCGGTCCAAACGTTTTCCAAGGGATTCCATGATCAACTGTTGCAAATATTTCGCCAAAAGCCCGAGGCCATCCCGGTAGGGAATGATTACCATGTCTTTTGTGCCTTTGCCCTCGGTTGCCACATGCCAACATTGGGCTAATCGCATGGCCGGGTTCTTTTCTCGGGTGCGGGTAAGTTTGTCCATCATCGCCGCTCCATTTAAAAAAGATTCAATATCAATGCCATAGAGGGCCGCCGGTAACAAGCCAACCGCTGATGTGATACTGGTTCGCCCGCCGACCCAATCCCACATTGGGAAAACGGCTAACCATTTTTCCGCCCGCGCCCGCTGGCAAAGTTTGCTCTCGTCGCATGTAATTGCAATGGCGTGGGATGGAAAATGAATTTTGCTGCGGAAAAAAAATTCCGCCGTTGCATTCAAGGCATTGTTTGGCTCCGGCGTTGATCCGGATTTGGAGGTAATGGTGACCAACGTTGTCTCAAGGTAGGGAACTAATAATTTAAAACACCTGGCAAAGCCATCCGGATCCGTATTATCGAGGAACAGAATTTTCAGCGGTGGATTTTCTGGCATGAGCGCATCCGCGATCAGCTGTGGACCGAGAGCGGAGCCGCCAATGCCGATGCATAGCAAATGGGTGAATTTTTTTCCTCCGGCGGTGATTTTACCGTGGTGGACGTCTCGGGCAAAGGCTGTGATTTGTCGCAATGTGGATTTGATAGCATCGGCTATGGCCTCGTTTGGTGCGAATTCCGGTGCTCGCAACCAGTAGTGGCCCACCTGCCGCCCTTCCGTTGCATTAGCAATGGCACCGTTTTCCAACCGTTCCATGGCCTCAAACGCTTCCGCCGTTGGCCTAGCAAATTCCCGCAAAACATTTTCAAGCATAGATATTTTGCTGCTATCCAAGGAAAATCCTAGCGCGTCGAATTTTATGTATCCGGTGAAAAAATCTGCCAATGAACCCATGTTCCCATTATCCGTCTACGACGGACATTTTCAAAATCATTTTGTCAAGGTATGGCCATTTGAAAAATTTATAATGGTAAATTTGTTCATCGTGCTAGCTTTAAGCGAATATTTAAGTATCCCACAAAACGAATGTATGATTTTTACAATGGTTACAGAATCTCTTATCTCCAAAACTTGGCTCTTCGCGGAACCGGAGATGCCTTGACATATATTTATAATATGAATTCAATTTTTTGCACATGGTCGCAGGACTGTCAGAAGATGAGGCGGCGAACACCAGGCAAACGCTTGATGATTTGAAATCGGACGCGGTTTCATACGCCGGAAAAGTAACTGGGTTTGGGATACTTACCACTGTAATTGCGACACTTATTGGGACCTCTGGAGCCGCATGGCTTATGGATCGCTTTTTCCAAAGTTTTTTTGCCGAAATCCCTGTTTTTATAAGTTTTTGTGTAGCAATGGATTGGATTTTTCCGCTTTTGTGTTCCTTATTCTTTGCGAGCGCAGCGCTGGTACAAATTCTTAAAGTTTTTCTCAAAAAAAAACTAGAAGCTATCGCGGTTCTAGAAAAGCAGACGGAAGGGAGTTAATTGAAATTGTGTACGGCATCGGATGGTATGGGGTTTGCTGTTGGCCTGCCGATGGGCTCCATTTATAATTGCGATTAGCAAACTGACTCCCACCGTTACCGCATGAATTTCACGCAGGATGCGTTGGTTGCATTGCTCCGCCCTTTGGCCGTTGTCGGCAACTACGATGGTATCATCCGCGGCGTTTCCGCACTCAATGTGGCGAGGGAAGGGGATATTACATTTTTCAGTAATAAAAAATATGCCGCCTTTGTAGAAAATTCTCAGGCATCCATTGTTCTTGTCCCGGAAAATTTTGATGGATCTCCAGGGGACGCACGGGCTTATTTTAAACTGACAAATCCATCGTGGGCATTTGCAAAAATATGCGCCGCCATTGAACGCGAGCAGGCACGATCGGCCCCAATTGGGATACACGCAAGTGCCATTGTTGACGAGACGGTAAAAATTGCGTCACAGGCATACATTGGCCCATTCGCCGTTGTCGAAGGCGACTCTGTCATCGGCGCCGGTGCGCGCGTCGGTGCCCATTGCTTTATTGGACGCGGGTGCCACATTGGGAAAAATACGTGCATTAATCCAAGGGTAACCCTATACGCCAACTGCCAGTTGGGGGAAAACGTTATTATTCACAGCGGCGCGGTTATTGGCTCCGATGGATTTGGATATGAAGCCATGGATGGAATTCACCATAAACTTCCCCATATCGGCTGTGTGATCATCGAAAACAATGTGGAAATCGGCGCCAACACCACCATCGACCGGGCGCGTTTCGCGGAAACGCGCATCGGTGACGGGACAAAAATTGACAATCTCGTCCAAATTGCCCACAATGTTCGAGTTGGCAGGGATTGCCTTATCGTCTCCCAGGCAGGTATTGCTGGAAGTTCAACGCTTGGAAATCGAGTTATTCTCGCCGGACAGGCAGGTGTCGCTGGACATGTGAACATTGACGATGGCGTGCAAGTTGCCGCCCAATGTGGCGTTTCCGGAAATGTTCCCAGCGCAAACACTCTCCGCGGAACGCCTGCCATGTCATTAGGCGAAGCAAATCGCTTCTATGTCCTTCGCAAGCGTATTCCGGAACTCTTTAGGCGGGTGGAGGCGCTTGAAAAAAAATCTCAGCAACCCCAGTAGGGCAAGCCGGTAACGGCAAAAATCCTAGCGAAATTTTTTTTCGTAAAATTTGCAAACCGTTTTGAATATATGGCCAAAGCGTTGATTGCTTGATCAGCTAAACGCAAAAATGCAAACATGTTTTCGCAAGATAGTAAATTTATAAACTTATCAAATTGGGCGTTATGTATATTTCATGCTTTTAGTGGCAATATATTTTTCGTGAAATGTGAAAGCCTTTTGGATCTTAACGGCGATGCGACCAGTTTCTTGCATATGCAGGTATTCATCCAGTTGACTACGATAATCGGGATGAGCGCAATGATCGATGAGTGTGCGCGCCCGCTGCATGGGACCCTTCCCCCGCAAATCGGCAACACCGAATTCGGTGACGATGAATTGTGTATCGTGTTCCGTGTGATCGATGTGGGAACAGTGGGGAACGATTGCGCTGATGCTTCCACCCTTCGCCGTGGACGGTGTGGCAAAAATGGAAATACAGCTGTTGCGGGTAAAATCACCGGAACCACCGATACCGTTCATGAGATGGGTGCCGCAAACATGGGTGCTATTTACATTTCCCCAAATATCGACCTCCAGAGCCGTATTGATCCCAATTACGCCCAGACGGCGGATAACCTCCGGATGATTGCTTATTTCTTGGGGGCGCAGGGTAAGCTTCTTCAAATAGTGCGGTAGATTCGAATAGATGCGACGGAGTACCGGCGGTGAAACGGACAGGCCTGCCGAACTGGCAAATCTAATGCGGTCCGTATCAATGCCATCGATAACCGTATCCTGCACAATTTCCGAATACATGGAAAATTGAGGTATGGACGGCGATGAATAAAGTGCCGCTAGGAGGGCGTTGGACACGTTCCCGACACCCGCCTGAATTGGGAAAAAGGATTCCCCCATGCGTCCGGAGCGCATTTCGTCGATGAGCAGTTGGGCAATGTTTTCTCCGATTTTTCGAGAAGTTTCGTCTGCCGGCGTCATTGCCGTTCCATGGTCCGGAACATTTATATGCACAATTCCGGCAATTTTAGCTGGATTCACACGCATCAGCGTGGCCCCGATGCGATCCGATGGACGATAGATTGGAATTTCCCGCGTACGCGGCGGAAGGTCCAGCTCATAGATATCATGCAATCCTTCCAGGTCATTGGGGTGGTATTCGTTAAGTTCAATTAGGATATGTTTTGCCATTCGGGCAAAGGTAGGCACGGCGCCGACGGCGCTGGTCAGCAGGATGGAACCATCCCGATAAACGGCGGCGGCCTCAAAGATTGCATAGTCAATTGCCCCAAGTGCGCCGCACTTCAAAAGGGGCATCATGGAGGAAAGGTGCATGTCGACAAATTCAACCGTTCTAGCATTGATACTCTGGCGCAGTGGGCCGCTCGTTTGATATGGGGTCCTATAGGAAATCGCTCCGGCACTGGCAAGGGTATCATCCACGGCCTCATCCGTGGATGCCCCGGAAAGCACGCGCACTGCAAAAGGCCTTCCGTCCGCGTGTATCGCATTGGCCCGGTCGGCAAGGGATTTCGTGATGACTTTTACCGATCCTGCCGTCGTGAATCCACCGATGGCAATAGTATCCCCATTTTGAATCATTTCCGCGGCTTCATCGGCGGACAAGATTGCATATTCCCTCATACATTTGAGCAAAGAAGCCGACGGGGAACCCTTTGGCAAAGCTTTTGAAGCGGCCATTTTTTGGCAAACGCATGAGCCATTTTGACAATGCAATTTAGCAATTAAGCATGGCTGCAAAGCTGCCAAGGATTGTAAGCAGTCTATCTCCTGATAAAAACGGCAAGTTTCCTCGACAATCGAGGCCTAATTTGCGTAATTCCGTTCAGAAAAATCTGCTCAATTTTTGGATCTATGGCGGTCATGTACCCATACAGAAACCATCCAAACGTCGCGAACGCAGCGCTCCCATCAGTGGTGGTTGCAACAGCGAATGCTACAAATACTTTTCCACACACCGCTCTGTTAAGCCTAATCGTCAATATACTTTGCAACCCTGTGTCATTACATGCAGCAACAGCTTGAGCTAACTTCCTAATTTGTTGCCCGTGTTCTAAGCACATTGCCATCAAATCCTGGCGGCACACTGGCACGAGTTCGCGGATCCTCAATCCGCCGCATCCTCTCCTCTCTTTCAGCAAGTAGGCACGGTTTTACCTCTTCAATGATTGTATGTTGACAAATGTAAACCTACTCTAGAACGTAGCAACCACCTTGGAAATGCCAACGAAAATCAGGAAAAAATGCGGAGTACGGAGATCAAAGTCGCGATAAATTCGAAGCAAAGAAATTTTTAGATTTTTCAACTACGGTTTTCTTTGGCGATGGTCTTGCGGGACTTCCGATGGATAGACTTAAAAACACAAAACTATTGCCAGGATTTAATTTTCCGACGATTTAGACTTTGGAGAATTGCCACGCTTTTTAGGTCGCTCGGCCGTGGCCGGCCGAGGCGGGAATGAAAAGCCCACGCGGCCATTTTTTTCAAGCACGAGGAAGGCGGAGAATGGCTTTTGCGTACGCTTGGATATAAAATTTTCAATGAGTGGCGTTTTGCCGGTTTGAATGAGGCTTAGAACCTCTTCGGTGGTCAAGTCATGGCTTAGCAGCATCCTGCCCAGGCGAAAGGAACATTTTTTATCCTTCAAATTTTCGCACAGATAGCCTGCGGTGGTGGCATAAATTTTTCCGCCGCAGCTAAGAGGGCAGTCGCAAATCGCCTGGCCGTGCGTAATATCTTCCAGCGCTTGCTTTAATTGTTCCGACTGTTCCCCTTCGGATTGCTCAAATTCCAATTTGGCCTTTCCGCCCTCAATTATAATTGACGCCTTAAATGGCCTTCCCGTCCGTGCGCGGAAATCTTCAAATGGTCCAATGCGGCCAGTTTTAACCAACGCCAATACCTCATCATCACCCAATTCGCGACCGCCAATTACCTTGGCGATTACCATGGATCGATCGGCGGTACAATAGGCGCGAAAAGTTTCAATGAGCGGACGATCATCTATCGGTGAACGGAGATTTGAGATGGTACTGCAGGACGCATCCATTTCATCGAACGTTTTAATGCGTTCTGTCATGGATTTTGTTAGTTCGACGATTTCGTCCATGAATTTTTCACGGGTGAACCGCTCCTGTTCAATTTCATGCAATTTGAACTCCCATTCACCGGTCATGGCCGGATCCTTCAGCACATCGACTTTCGCGGCGGAAAGAAAATTCAAAAGCCGCTCCGCCTTTGGTGTAGACAAAAGGCTCCGATCCCGCTGATCGCTGCGGATGAGATAACCGGTCCCAATGAGGTTTTCGATAATTTGCGCCCGTGTGGCCGGCGTGCCAAGGCCTCGATCTTTCATGGCGGCGGCAAGTTCTTCATCTTCAACGAGTTTGCCCGCCGTCTCCATGGCCGAAAGGAGTGTAGCTTCCGTATAATGGGCTGGTGGTCGGGTTTCCTCCTCCGAAAGGCTAATGTCATTCACTTTCGCCAATGGAGGATCGCCATCGGCGGCGCAAATGGCCGGGAGCATTCCATGGGAATCTTCCGTGTCTCGGTTATAGACTTCCAAATACCCAGCGACCGCCAAAACCTTTCCCTCGGAAGCAAACGAATATGTGGCCAATTCCGTTGTCCGCTGGGTCACATCATATTCCGCCTGTGGAAAAAAAACGGCGATGAAGCGGCGCACAATCATATCATAGACGCGGGACTCGTCATCGCGCAGCTGGCGGGATTTCTGCGGCGTTGGAATAATGGCGAAGTGGTCACTTATGTCCTTGTCATTAAAAATTTTTTTATCCGATGGTCGTATCCATCCACCACTTAAAATCTTTTGCGCGAGAGCCCCATAGGGTTCGTCCAACATTTCCAGCGTCTTCCGACAAGTTTCTCCATAATCCTCCGGGAGAGCCTTTGAATCCGTGCGTGGGTAAGTGATCAATTTATGCTGCTCATATAGAGCCTGGGCGATTTTGAGCGTGGACGCCGCGGAGTAATGGAAGCGCGTGTTGGCCTCCCGCTGCAAGGTGGTTAGATCGTAAAGGCGTGGCGGGGATTGCTTGGTGCGCTTTTTTTTGTCGGTCACGGTCCCGGAGGAGATTTGCCCGATTGCCGCAAAAACTTCCTGGGCCCTCGCCTGATCAAAAATGCGCTCTCCCTTGCCGTCGGAAAATACGCCATCATAGGCGCCGTTTTTAACGGCAAAATGGCCAATGATCCGCCAATAGGGCTCTGGGACAAAATTACCTATGGCACGATCCCGTTCCCCGACAAGCGTTAGTGTGGGGGTTTGTACGCGACCAACCGTGGAAACGTCCCGTCCGCGGCCGGAGGTTCGTGCGGTGACGGCGCGGGTTCCGTTAATCCCCAGGAGCCAATCCGCCTCCGAGCGACATCGGGCGGCATTTTGCAGGGGAAGCATGGATTCGGCCGGGCGCAAATTTGTAAAGGCGGAGCGGATGCCCTCGGTGGTCATGGAGACCATCCACAGGCGACGGAATGGTTTCTTGCACTTACACAGTTCGTAGATGTAGGTAAAGATCAGTTCACCTTCGCGGCCGGCGTCACAGGCATTAATCACCTCGCCAATTTCCGCCGAGGAAAGCCACTTTTTGAGCATTTGCAATCGCTTTTCCGATCCTTCCCCGGGTTTGAGATTGAATTTTGCGGGGATGATGGGCAATATCTGTAGGGACCAGCGGCGGAGGGATGCGTCGATGTCTTCCGGCATGGGAAGGGATACCAGATGGCCGAGGGCGGATGTGACCACGTAGCTGGAGCCGATGTAAATATCTCCGTCTTTTGTATCCGCTTCAAGCACGCGAGCGATATCCCTGGCCACACTTGGCTTTTCGCCGATGATAAGGGTCTTCATGCCACCCTTGTCCGTCGGGCTCCGTCCGCTCCTCGTCTTCTTTGATACCTTTTTTGCATCCATGTCATGTCTTAGGGAAATATGCGATCCACTTTCCTTCCACATGAGGCACCTGAAAATGTGTGGCAAGCGAAAAAATTTTAGGCCGCGGTAAATTTGGTATTGGCCAATGATTTTCCAACGCACCGCCACCGAGGTAAATAACTCCGCGTGGCGAAGGTGGTGACACGGTATTTCCCGGAGACGGGGCACATGGCTTACGCAGATGCGGCCAGGTCCACCGGAGAAACTGAGGCAGCGCGGCTACTGCTCGCCCGGTTATGATATCAAATTTTTTTTGCGGAGACAGCTGTTCCATGCGCGCCTGGCAGGTGGTGATGTTTCGCAGGGCAAGTTTTTCGGCAAATTCCGCAACCGCACGAATTTTCTTTCCGGTGGAATCCAGCAGGGTGAAATAACATCGGGGGAACATGATGGCCAGCGGGACCCCAGGCAATCCGCCGCCGGTGCCAACGTCTAACACCTCCGAGCCGTCGGCGAACGGAAGCAAAAGACCAATGGTTATACAGGGGAAAATATGTCCATCCAATGCGCGAGCCTCCTGCCGTCGGGAAATCAGGTTGAGCACCTGATTTTTTTCGACCAAAAGGCATGCATATTCCACCATCGGTTCACGCCATGGGGCCATAGCTTCAGCAAATGGTTTGCCTCCTTCACCTGAATTCACCGCCGCCCACTTGGCATAAAACAAACGGTGATGCAATCATTCGTAAAGGGCTCTCGAATTCCAACGAAAAGATTTTCCCCATAAAGTGGTACCTTTTGCGCAAAGAAAAATCCAATGAAAAAACTTTTCACATGACAAAACAACGGGCATTTGTAAAAAGTTTTGATTTCGTAAAAATTCCGTCTAAAATCCCGGGTTATTATGGTTTCCTTGGTAAGGCGCGTAAGAGTCTGGGCAATAGGGATTTTAGCCATAATCCCATGTGTTTTAATCGGAAATGAAGAAGATTTTATTTTTACCGAAACAACAACACCAATCACTAATCGTAAAAATATTTATTTTATGGGACCAGGCGCCATATCGGTGGTGGACAATTCGGCAATTACATTTAACGTGACTTCAGATAGCGAAATTTTTAGCATTAACGCCTATACCAAACAAGGATCAGATCCGACAATCTCCGCTGGGCGCAACAATTTAGGTAGCCCAAATCAATACAATGCGCATGCAATATTGGTGCAAATCGCGAACAGCGATGTCGCCAGTGTGAGAATTAACCTGCGCAGTGCCTATGATGGCAGGTTATTTGCTAAAGCAATTGGCGTAAACAGTGCCACCGTACTTTCTGTCGTCCGTAACAACACCTCAAACCCTCCGGATGTGAATATTTTCATCGATCCGGACAATGGTTCAAATCAAACTTTTGAATCATGGGTTTTTTCTGAAAATACATCCGAAACCGAAGATGGTAGCCCTGTTGATAATAAAACCTCCGTGGCAACGGGATCCATATTCGGGAGGGGATATGTCGGAGCTACTAAATGGGTGAATAGCGATTGGACATTTGGCCGATTTGGAGATTGCAATAATTTTACAAGTAACGCATTAGCAATGGATTCAACGGCTTCTTCCATTATTTTTGGCGCAGGGAGTATTCCGGCCGATAATACACAGGTTGATAATTGGGTTTTTAGGGGATTTGGCGAAAAAAATTCATTCAATTCGGTGGCCAAGTCACATAATAAGGGGAACGCGCACGCTACCATTTTTGGATGTAATACCACAGGCGAGTACATACCTAGCCTGGGACAATGGACCATTGGCCGCTTTGGCGACCAAAGCATTTTAATCGCCGATGCAACTGCAAGTGATCCGACTACAACCACCACTGGTAGCAAAACTGCCTACGCTGCAATTTTTGGGACCACGAAAAGCAGTAGTATAACAGATAACACCGCTGTGTGCAAAAATTGGTCCGTGGAATTTGGCGGCAATGCAACTTTGATGGCAACCGCTTCCACGGTAACAACGGACAAAGCCAGTGTTGCAGCCCTTGGCGGATACGGTAATGAAAATATGCGCTATTACTTTAACGACTTGGATGTGCCCGAAGGCACTAATCCAACCGTTACCATTGCAGCCTTTGCAGCAAGCGGTCCGGGAATTTCCGCCACCCAGGGGGAAAAGATTAAAGCCATAAATCTCGGAAAAAATACGCAAATCAATGTGGGGCGCACGCGCATAATGGTCGTAGACTGGGATAGCGATGCGAATGCGCAAGCCTCGCCACCCACAGGCGACGCGAAGATAAGCACCGCAAATTGGACGGCGGTTGCAGCTACTGGCAGCGGCGATGCAACATGGAGCAATGTGGCTCCGTTTTTTGCAAACACACAACCATCCCTTTGGGAAGATGACGGAACGTGGGAAACGAACGACTCCATTGCCTTTGGCGGATCCAATTTTGCCAACGGCAACTTAGCTAATCGCCGCATCGGACCGGGAACGTTGAACATCTTCGGACGCATTTCCAATTGCGATAATAATAGCGCAGATACAACTAGTTTCCAAACTGGCAACAAAGGTGCGTGCATGCGCATCGAAAATGGATGGAGGGTGAACTGTTTTTCGCCGGTGTGCGACTTTCAAACAATTGAGGTATTAACCGGCGAATTATACCTGCACAGCAAGGACAATCCCACCGCCTATAATGAAGCCATTGGACGCATAAAAGATAAAAATAATACCTATGCGTTTACGAACAACTCCTGTCCGATAAATGGGCGATTGATCGTTTGGGGAACAAATATGACGCCAGCCGATAACGATTCAAAGTTCTATAATGGCGTTGATACTAACAGTGAAATAATTTCCGACCTGCGTCCAAGGTTGGTTTTTGGATGCGTGCATGATTACGACGTGAATCAATATCCCGGCTACAGTAGTACCGGGCGAATTGTTCTCACCGGGCTTGGTGCCACAGATGAAGATTGGCAAATGGACATTAAAGGCAACTCGGTATTCGCGCTGCGGTTATTCCCCAGTGCGGGAGCAATATATTCCGAAGGGAATGCCAATGGCGACAGCCACCTTAACTCGCTTGTTGTCTACATGGAAAACCTCAGCAAGAGCAGTCTCACTATACCAGAAAAGCATCAAAGAATGTTAAATCTAGTAAAATTTGGCGGCACTAATCTGTCTGATTTCTCTGGCCTGGAAATTCCATTTTACACGACTCCTGGCCAGTCTGACGATAACCTCCATAGTCATTACTATTTTCTAGATGGGAAGAAAAATGGCACGGAAGGACTTTCCTTTTTACTTCTCCAAAGGCCGCAAGCTGGCTCCAATCAGGATCCATATCAAATATTCCTTGGTAACACGATGCAGCATCAGCATGTTGTATGGACCGATCGCAACGGTAAGCTTGGTCTTGCAATTGTGTATTTGACTAGTGATGGCAAAATCGAGTACGATAACACTCCTAATATTTTTATTGGCGATGAGGATGTGCCCATCGAAGAATCGGATACGGGATGTCACTGCGTCACCGGGCCTCCAGGCCCTGCCGGCAAAGACGGTAAAGACGCTAACCCGTCCGAGGTGGCGGGAATTCTGAAATCGGACACGGAATTCCAAAACATGGTCCGTGGTCCCAAAGGTGACACGGGTCCAACGGGACCTGCAGGGAATCCGGGCACATCGGGCGGATCCGGCGGCACCGGCTGCGATTGCGCCGACGACTGTTATATAATCGCTGATAAAAGGACGGCAGGGCATGGATTCATCCTGGTTGCGCCGGATAGTTCTTACGTTAGTACAGATTCTGTGCACGGATTCCGTTCGACCAACGGCATCATTAAATTCATGGATTCGGGCCAATTCACGTGCACATGCCCTGCGCCGCCCCAGACGTTGGAAGTGGATACCGGCATCGATTGCATTAAATTTGTAAGCACTGCTGCTGAAGGAGGAATCGGTAATTATGCCGGGCGGACCGTATCCATAACCGGGACAACCACCGATTACCCAATCATGCATGTTATCGGCGCTGATCCTTCTGATCATCCGAACTACTATAATCCATATTTCGATAACAATAGGGGCACCTTTGTCTCATTGAATGAGGTTCAAGGCGCGGAGGGCAATCCGTTCACTTTGAAACTTTCCGTTGCCTCCGCGGACAAGGGCACGGCGGATTTTGGGTATGCAGCCAAAAACGGCTCCAATACCGAGGATTATTTTTGCGGATTTGGCACACCTACCACGGAGAATTTAAGTGGATACATTTCCATCGTGCCATCCGAAACAATCCCCATGTCAGTGATTCTTGCAAATAATGCGTGGAGCACGGCCTTTGGCGCGGTGAGTTGCTGTGGACGATCCGGCACATTTAAAAATTTCTATGTGGGACCGTGTGCGCCAGATTCAACTTTTGCGGCCGGTGTAATTTTCGGCGTCGGCCGCGCGATAAGTGGCGCTAATTTCACCGTCGATACTGGTCAATACAATTATGATGCCGAGTGTTCCGAAAATTTTTCCCACATGACCATCGGCGGTATAGGTGCAAATTCCACACTGGCGGCCAAGGAAAGCATCTTTGGCGCCGGATTTCTTTCACGTCATATGTCAAGAGAATACGAATTGGATAGTTCGGATAAGAGAGAGTGTTTAAATAACTTTGGTAAATGTACCATTGGTCCCATCGCAGATAACGTGTCGTTGACGGCGACTGCCACATGCAAAATGACCAGTCGTTGCGCATGCGTTTTCGGTGCAGCGCAAACGAGGGGACGATTCCTCCATAGCACCGGCAGATGGGGCGCTTCTGGTACGAATAATTGTGACCAGTGGACGGCCGAGTTTCAAGGTTCTGCAACGGTAACGGCCATGGCACCTTTTTCTGTGAATGAAGATGCCTATGGCACGCTCATTAGCACCCTTGGGGGCGAGCAAAATAGTAATATGCGCTTTTATTTCAATGATTTGGCAGCCCCATACGACACAAAACCAAATGTCGTAGTTTCTGCCTTGCGCCTGTATCTGCCAAGTAATCCTACCGAAGGCGTAAAAGGCCAAGATGCGTGGATCGTTGGCTCCGGAGAAGTTACTGCAGCCATCAGTCCCAAACAGGCTATCAAAGGTAATGCGGAGGAGGCATTGGCCGTATCCATGGGCCCCAATTTCCAACTCAACGTTGGCCGCGGCCGAGCCATGCTTCCCAAATGGCAAGAGCGGGCGCAGGGTGGCCGTAAAAGTCCAACGGTGAATGGCACCTGGGAAACGGATGCATCCGTCGCCGGCGGTGGCGCAACATACGTAATCGATGGAGAGCACCTGCGCCGCATCGGTCCTGGAACCCTAAATATCATCGGCGGTATCGCCCGGGCATACACCAGCCGATATGTCACTCCTAATCCTCCGCCGAACACTGCCAGCCTCCGAACGGATATGCCGGGTGGTATCCTGCGGGTGGATAACGGGTGGGAGGTAAATTGCTTTGGATATGTGCAAGATTTGCGTGGGGGACTTCACGTCCATGGCAGCCACAAAGGCGATAGCACACTAAATTTTTACGGCAGTGTCGACATGCCAACCGATTCCATCATAATTATCGGAAATGGCGGCGCCATTAATCTTTACTACCAAAGTAATGTAGCTTGCCCCGCATTTACCAAAGCATTGGCGCAAATAAATGATCGGGCGGCATTTTTCGCCGATAGCGCATCCACCAATCTCGCGGATAACGCGGAAACAATTGGACTTTATCAAACGGACACAAAGATTACAAGTAACCGGGCATACCAAAGGAAGGGCAAATTAAACATCACTTATCCTGGCGGTGCGGATGTTAGTTTCGATGGCCCATTTGGCACTGACTGGTCCGGAACCGGTGGCCAGGACGGAGTTGTGACCGGCGCTGGCATAACGGCAAACGACAATACAATAAGCTCCAAGGGCACTCTGAGTATTGCAAGTGGAACCAGGATGCTCTTCGGCGGCGGTCGCCACTGCGGCTATCTGCAACTTAACCATAACAACATTACACCGCAGCAACAACTAACCATTAGTCCAAATATAAAAATTTCCCTATTGGACACAAACCACACCATTCCGGACACATTTGACTATTGGATTATTCGTTTTCCCGCGGGAACAACCTCCGCTAATACAAAAATGCAACAATTAGTCAGCGGCCTTACCATTGGCGATGTTGTCGACCAGTTAATTTCACAATCTGAGGATCCACCGATTTCCTGGGGAAGTCGTTACTATAAAATTGTCTATGGCGATGACGATGGTACAAATTCGCTACTTGATCTGAGCGGTACCGCCTATGAGGCGAAATGGGAAAAGGGCGAAATCAAACTGCTACTGTCCAACGACTCAGAGCAGCCGGGGCTTTTTATCGTTGGACGAATTCCTCCGGCACCACGCGGTCCGCAGGGAATACAGGGCATCAAAGGTGATACTGGCGACAAAGGTTCCGATGGCGAGGACGGCCCAACCGCTTCGGAGGTGGCATCCGAGCTAAAAGTGGATTCGGATTTCCAGGAACTCGTCCGCGGTCCACAGGGCGAAAGCGGTGCCGACGGCGAGGATGCGGACCCCTGGGAAATCGCGGGGATTTTGGCCATCAACGAATCTTTTACCTCCGATCTCGGTGATATGATAGCCTCCAATGAAGCGTTTATCTCCGACGTGGCCGGCAACATGAAGGCGGATTCGGATTTCCAGAAAATTATACAAGGCGAACAGGGCGAACAGGGACCACAGGGCGAAAGCGGTGCCGACGG
>JAIRWT010000007.1 GCA_031268795.1 Puniceicoccales bacterium | reverse complement strand
TGAGGTTTTCGACTCAAATCAAAGATTTGATAGAGAGTATGCATGAGGATGCAAATGAAATTCTTAAAAAGAAAACGCTATAAAGATGATCTCGCAAAATTATTAGCAAATAATTCTTGCGTTTTAGAAAAACTTGATGCGTTATTACTAGTCATTGCGATATCACCGAAAAAAGGAATTGGTTCTCCACATCAGCGGCACGGTTATCTCTGGTCCAGAAGAATTGTTGGCAAGCATCGATTGGTTTGCGAAATCAAGGAGGGCTGTATTGTGTTTCTGTCTTGCTATGGCCATTACGAGGATCATTGAGTGGTGACGTTGCCGGTGATGAAAGCGGTTCCGACGAAAGGCGCATCCAAAATTTGAATGTCAACCACGCCGCCGCTAAAGTCTTCCGACTCAAGTGGAATTTCCGCGTGCAGGATCTGTGAAACCGGGTTTATATTTCCCGAAGAATCCATAATCGAGAGGATGCCATTCAGGAAAAACAGGCTCAGCTCACCTGATTCTGGCAAAATCGTGGGTTCCTCGGTTGCGTCGACCATGTCCACCGGGGTTTTGACCTTAAAATTGCTCATTCGGCTATTCTTTTCATAACCATCAACTAACGTTTGTAAAATTGTTTTCCTGAAAATTATACTTGCTAAATGAATCATTTTGATTCGAATCGAATCAATATGGAGAAAAAAACTGAGACACTCATCGCGCATGCGCCAAAAACTTTGGCTGCATTCGCAAGAAAAACCGCAAAAAAGTGCAGAATTTCTATTTCCAAATACCTTACCTTACTCGTTGAGAGCGATAGGAACAGGGAAGAAAAAAGTAAGAAAGAGGAGAACGAAAAAAGCGATGAACTTTGCTTTCCGCGGGCAGAATTGGAGAAACGCCTTAATGAGCATGGTACGATTTTCGAAACCAGGGAAGATTTATTACGGCATTTAGTTGATATTATTTCGCATGAAATCGGAAGTTAAGGATTCTTTTAATGAGGACCTAAAAAAGCTTTCAGCAATAGGTAACACGGCAGCGCAAATACTTTGGCGACGCGTTAATGAAGTACTAGAAACTCCGAGGGCAGGTACCGGCAAGCCTAAGCAGCTTAAAGGGTATGGACCGCGGGTTGTTTGGTCGCGCCGCATTGTAGGAAAGCATCGATTGGTCTATGAAATCAAAGAAGATTGCATAATATTCCTATCCTGCTACGGCCATTACGAGGATCACTGAGCGGTGACATTGCCGGTGATGAAAGCGGTTCCGGCGAAGGGCTTTAGCGAATACAGGGTTGCTAATCCATTGAAATTTGTTCCGATGCCAACTTGGACCACGGCGCCGGCGGAATCGCGAACCACAACGGTTTCATCCTGCACGGGAAGTTCGGTATTTTCATTCTCCGTCTCCTCCCGGCGATTTTTCAGGCAGCCCAAAATGTCCCGGTGCAGCTGCTGGAGCCGATAAATTGTCTTGTTGCCCTCAACGTTCATGGTTGACACATCCGGAACCGACGGCACGTACGTCTCGGTACGGATGTAGGGCGTTGCGCCAACGATGGTTAACAAAGCGCCGTCCCTGGGCTCCTTCAGAAGTGTGACCAGGCCTCCGTCTAAGCCGTTGATAACAACGGAGTAGTCCTCGGTGAAGGACCATTGCTGATTATCAACGTAGAGCTCCACGCTGGCCGCCTCATAGACGGGAAAATCGAAGGTAAATTGCAACGTTCCACCTTCGTGGTAAACTGCCTGTATGTAGCGGTCCTCCGCCGGCGCGGTTCCCGCGGAGACCAGTGTATCCAGCATTGTCGCCCGGTTGAGCACCCCGTCGTCGAAACCTTTCGCCGCCGCCGGCGCCTGGGCCAGGGTTTGATTCAGCAGAATCGCCCCGCGCGCCGCCGCTTCCGGGTTGTCCGATTGTATTAGTCCATTTAGGAGATTCACGTAGGGCGATGGGATGAATGCGTAGTTATTCGCATATTTGGCCAAGTTATTCACATGCAGTGACATAGTCCCATTGCCAACCGGCGTGCGGGCCACCTGCAGCTGGGCAACGTATTCCAAAGCCTCCCTCTGCTTTTTGTCGCCCATGAGGAATGGGTTCTGTCCATTGTAAATGCGTTGGCCGTAGTCACCTTTGGCCAGATCGTTCTGTGTTTTTAGCAATGTTTCCATGCGCCCACGGGTTTCTTCGTCGAATTGATTTCGCAGCTCCGGTGGCAGCTCATTTTTGGAAAATGTCATGGTTCCGCCGGCTCCCACATCCAGTGCCACGGAGTAATTAAAGTTAGGATCCTCCAGAAATTTAAGAGCGGATATGGGCATGTCGCCGGTGAGTTCGGCTTCCACCCGATTTGACAAAACCTGGTAATTCATCTGCCCCAGGCGCGCGGCCCGTTCCCCGTCGGAAAACAGTGGCGTTCCATCGGCGGATGTCTCCAAAAGCGGCGCCGTTGCCTCGCCAAACGCTTCGCCAAGAGCAGTTTGCGGGAACGGATCCCTTTGCTGGCCGGCTATGAGCCCGAGGCCGTGCTGAAAGGCATAATCGGAGGCACGGAGGGCATTTCCACGCAACTCCGTTTTTTGCTCTTCGTTTTGATTTGCGGCAATGGTCCAGTAGTAGCGCTCCTTGGCACCATTTGCCATGGCCCCATAGGCACCCGCCTGGTCCAGAGGAATTTGAAATCCGCTGGATCGGACGATGGCGGCGAAGTCCCGCTCGTAGGCCGCCCGATCATTCGGGTTGCGGTTGTAGGCGTCGATGGCCGCTTTTTGCGCAATATCATTGAAATCGGAGCGGTGCAGCGTCTCCTTGTCCCTGGCCACTGCCTCCTGCTGTTGGGCAAAGGACAGGGCAATGGCTTCCGTTTGCGCGACCACGCGATTTATGCGCTGGCCCATGGATTGGGAAGACGCGGAAGTATCGGCGAATTGGGGATTCGACTGCCGACGATAGAAATTTTGAGCCATCTTAGCCTCTCCTTTTCCCGGTCAATGGCAATGAAATTTTGCCGCTCACATTTTTCAGCTTTTTACTCCATGTGCCGTTACCAATTCCACTGAATCCATCGGCGAGGCCGTCCAAAAGGAAGGCCGAGCCGGCTTCTTGCAGCGCTTGGGCAGTGTCCGCCGCCGCCCGCCGGTTGTAGTTCGTCTGGCGCATGTCCGCGGCCAGGTTATTGAAAGACCCGGAAAGCGTGCCCGGAGAATAATCCCCAGCCCGATTGGCCGCAACCAGCGCGTCGCCGTAGTTTTGGGTGAAATTTCCCAGCAAATTACTGCGGGCCAAATTGTTTTGTATGCTACCTTGCCGATTCAGCAGCTCTGCCTGCCCGTTTGCCTGTGACTTAGCAAAAATGCCACGGAAAATCTTGCCCACGGAGTTGCCAATTTTAGCAATTCTGCCCCAGCGACTTAAATTTCCCGTTGCCGCCGAGGACAGCAGGCCGGTTAGCAGACTTAGAATCATTGGAATGCGCCTCCGGAAAGGGAACTGCGGCCAATGTTGTTTACGGCCCAGTAGTTAGTCCCGGCGCCGTCGGAGAGCGTGATGGCACCCTTGGACATCCAACCGCTGGCCATGAAGTGGCGGATTTCCCCGGTGTAGGGCGGCCCGGTGTACACTGGATTGCCATTTACGAACAGGTTGCGCGTGTCGCTCATGTATACCACCACGGCCACGTTTGTTGCGCTGTCAAAGGCGTAGGGCGACTGGGGCGCATTGATGGGCATGGTGGATAGGGCGGAAGCATAGGGCACATTCGCGTCGGTGTAAATTCCCCGGGCAAAACGGCGCAGGAGAAGGCCATCGCCATTGCGCTGCAGCACGTAAATCTCTTGGCCGCATACGCATACGTCAACAAATGGGTTGGTGGAGCTGACGCGCGTGAAGGCCATGATGCGTTCCGCCAATTTCACCGTGCCTGCGACCATGGAGCCGCCACCGTTCACATAAAAAAATATGTTGGTGGCGAAGTCGCGGTCGCCCTTCCAAAGTGTTGCCGCGCACGGATCATGCAGCAGATGGCCACCGAACTTGGAGAAGGCATAGGCCTCGTAGGAACCCCGCTCCAGGTAGTAGCGGAACTCGCTGATGCCGGTGGAGTTGGGTTGGAAAAAGAACATGCCGCCGTCCGGGTCTTCGTCGTTGACGCTAAATTCGTAGGACGGAACGTCTGTAAATACGATTTGGCCAATGGAGAAATCGTTACCACTGAGCCATTTGATCTGCGTCGGATTCAAAGTTTCCCCGGGGAGGATTAGGGAATCGCCGTAGGCCGCCGTGCACAGATCTGGGATTGCGGCGGCTGTAAGTTCCGCAAAATCAAGCGTGCCCGCCTGGTCACCGCTGTCGCCGCGATAAACCTCGATTTTGCCGGGAAGTGCGATGAAAAGGAAGCGATCGCCCCGGGTGTTGGTGAATGGAAACATTTTCGCCGCCATTTCGCCCAAAAATTCCGCCACGGCTACCATGCCGTAACGCTTTTGCGCGGAACCGGTTGCCGTAACCCAGATATTTTCCGCCCGCGATAGGCCATCGTAATAGCCCTGCAAATTAGCTGAGTCCCACAGCTGTGGATCAATCTCGCCCTTGGCGAAATTTTGCTGATAATTTTGCACCTGTTTCATATCATCATTCCCTCGCCAATGCCAATCTACTCGGCCGCCGTTGTATCGGTTGCGGATTTTGCCGCCGCTCCTCCCGGATGGCCAAACCAAGGGCGCCGTAGGACCCGTAAATTCGCTGGTGATAAACCGCTTGCGTATTTAAATTGTGGCCAAAGACCGCCGCCAGTTCCTCCACCAGCGAGCACACCAAAAATTCGATGAAATAATGGGGATAGAGCGGCACCGGCGCCTCGTACTGGTATCGGATGAAGGCGGGCGGCCGAATTTGCGTCAGCAGGATGTCGCCGGAAACGATTTCGTAATTTTGAATATTTGCCCCGGATTCCTGGCCCGCCCGCAACCAGATCAGCTTCACGAAATCCGTCGGCAGGTGGTAGGCATATTTCCAACGGGGAATGGGGCTTTGGGGAAATTGCTGCAGCTCAGATTCTTTTGCCGAAAAGGCCCAGGGATGGGCGCCGATGCACCGGCGCAGGACCACATCGTAGTACATTCTTACGGTCTGCGCCGGAAGAGTTTCTTCCGTGAAGGACCCAATTGGCGACGATTGCAGGATGCGCAGCGCCATGTTGGCGATTTGCACCTCCGTCTGTATTTCCCTGGGCATCAGCTACTCCGCAAAGATATGAACCACAATTGACCCGCTATCGGCCGTGGTTCCGGTCACATCCAGGGCCACGGAAAATGAGCCATCCGCCCTAACCGTCGATACCGTGAAGGCTTGTGTTTTGCCGTAGGTCTCTGGCGCGGAAATTGTTGCCGATGCGACCGCCGCCGGAGAGCCGCTGACCGTCGAAATGGTCAGCGTCGCCGTTTCCGATCCGCCCCATTTTCCCAAAAGCGTGGCATAGGCGCTTTTAATGGTGCGCGAGCCGTCGAAGGAAATCGTTTTTGTGGCATCCGTGGATATATCGCCGAAAACAACCTTTGCCGTTATAACTCCTTCCCGGTCGGGAAGCGCAATCAGCGCCCGATCGCGGGTGCCCTCCGCAAATTCGTTGACGCGCACGCGCACGGAGTAATTAAGGACCGCAAATTCCCGATTCCCATCCATTTGAATGATGTGAATCAGGTCATTCACCCGCAGCGACTCGGATACGGGAGCAAAGTAGCCATTGCCAATGACTTCCGCCTGTCCGTCCACCGTTTCGTACTTCCACGTCTGGATCCTCTCGCCAGCGCACCGTTGATTATCGACGGAGGAAAAATGCATTTTTTCAAAAGCCATGTTCGTAAGTTCTTTCCCTGTTAGAGTTTGCCATAATTTTTAGTCGTCACCGAAAAGCGCACAACGCCCTCCGGAACCAATACCTTCGCACCATCGCAGAATGGCGCGTTTAGAAAAACGCCGCCCATGCTTGGCATGTCCTGAAATTTGAAAATGCCGCCGGTTCCGTCCGCGGAACGATTTGCGCCATAGCCAACGGCGTGGCCAACGCACACCTTTGACACGGCGTAGCAGGTCCAAAGCAGATTAGCACCGGAGTCCACGGGCACATGCTGTAATCCGCCCTCCGGGATGTCGTTGAGGAAAATAATTTGCATCCCCATCAAGGATGGTCTGATCCATGCGGTTGCAAACGGCTGACGGAATAAGTGTGCGCTCCACTGCGTTTTCATAGGTGAAATTCACCGAATCCAACAGGAAGTAGTCCAGGTAGTCCGCCGCGTCCCACATCTCCGTGTTAATCACCGCTTTTTTGATTCCGCCACCGAAACTTGGTATCTGCGTCCCAGGCACATGCGGAGTGGCCCGGCCTCCCCTGAAAATCGGAATGGTCACACTTGACGCTCCACGGCAGTCATATTCCGTGGCCACATTCCCCAACTGCCTCTTCTGCCGCACCTGCGCAATGAACTTCGGCGAAAACTTTGTAATGTCGTAGTTCTCCAAATCTTTATACATATTCATCCCTATTTATTTATTTGGTTCCCCATCCGATTCCGGAGCATGGCTCCGCCGGATGGACGTTCGTCCGGTTTAGATTTTTTGCATTACACCGCGCTCATTCGGGGACAATTCCCGGACGGCCACGTATGGGGAAAGGCAACGGCTGGCTTTCGGCCCATTCGGTCTCAGAGTACCGCCTATGGGGAAAGGCGTCCACCAGTGTCGGCCCATTTGGCTCCGCCCGAGCCTATTGCGACAGGCCTTCACAGCGTTACCCGGATCGCTTGGCGAAAATTTGGCAAATGCAAAGAAGTTTTTCTTGTCCTTGGTAATTTTTTTACAGAAATTGCCTTTGCGAAAGGCCGGGGCCATCCGGGCCCCTTTTGAACCTTTCCTCCAATCCTCCACCAAACCGAATAGGTTTCCCAGGTTTTTATGGGTTTTTTTCTAAAATTTCCCGTTCGCGGCCAAAATCGATTTTAGGAATGAAAAATCCCGTCAGGGACCCGTTAGCGACTTTTCGCCTCTTTGGCCTAATCGCCCCGCAACCCGCGCCAATGCGTGGAGCCGATTGTCAGGATCGAACTGACGACCTTCCGCTTACAAGGCGGGTGCTCTACCGGCTGAGCTAAATCGGCCAAATGGTACCTGACCGGGGACTCGAACCCCGAACCAATTGATTAAGAGTCAACTGCTCTGCCAATTGAGCTAGTCAGGCAAATCCGGACCCAACCTAAATGGTAGCCGCTTTCGCACAAGATTTTTTTATATCCTCCTCCGGCGACGGGGCAGATTTTTAATCATCAGGCTGGAAAAATTTTTACAGCGCAGAAACCTCATACGTGAGCGTTTGTGCCATGCCCATAGGCGTCGTGGAGGCGCAGGAGTCCGAGGAGGTGATTACATTCGTCAACGACCGGAAGGACGCCAACTTGGGAAGGACCCATTTCCATAATGGCGATGGCATCCCCAAGTGTTGCTGATGGTAAAATTTTTCTCGGGATGTGGCACGCAATGTCTTGGGCGGAAAATCCCTGCAAATTTTCCGTTCTTTGAATCAGTCGGCGAATATCTCCATCCGTTATAATGCCTAACAAGTTATTTTCTTCGCCAACGATACAACATGCGCCCAATGGATTTTCGGTCATTGCAAGAAGCACTATGCGGACGGAAGCATCCGGTGGTACATGTGGCAGGTTTGGAAAATGATGCATAACATTTGAAACCTTCAGCAGTAGATTACGGCCAAGCTGGCCACCTGGATGAAAACGCAAAAAATCCTCTTTGCGAAACTTTGTCAGGCAAATAATGGCAGAGGCAAGGGCATCCCCTAGCGCAAGCGCCGTAATGGCGCTTGTGGTAGGCAAAATTGCAAGCGGATCGGCCTCCTCATCCACAAAACTTTCGAGGGCATAATCACACCGCTTCGCGAGGGCGGAACTTGTATTGCCGACAATTGCAATGAGTTTTGCATTAAATTGCCGCAATATTGGTACCACCGCAAGCAATTCTCCCGTGGAGCCGCTGCGGGAGAAAAAAATAATCGGATCACCCTGGCTACAAACACCCAAATCTCCATGCAAAGCTTCCGTGGCATGCAGAAAAACACTTGGTTTTCCTATGCTGGTAAATGTGGCGGCAACCTTTCTGGCGATGAAGCCCGATTTTCCAACGCCGCAGGTGATAATCTTTCCGCTATGCTTTGCCAGCAGGTTGGCCACACTGCCGAAAGCATCCGTTAGCCTTTCAGCGGTTTCCAATATTGCCGCTGCCTCCTTCTGCAAAACCTGCTTACCAACATTGTTAGGCTCCATGATCGTGCGCCACGAAATGAGCCATCCGTCCGAGGTGTCAATGCTTCCGTTGAAAGAACTCTTATTTACATCGATTTATGATCAAGCGCTGTGACACCGGGCATTTTTTTGCCCTCCAAAAATTCTAAACTCGCACCGCCTCCGGTACTCATGAAGTCAATCCGGCTGGAAAAGCCACTCTTATTTATGGCTGTTATTGAGTCGCCTCCGCCAACGATGGAGGTTCCATCGCTTTGGGCAACGGCTTTGGCAATGGCAAATGTTCCTTCGGCGCAGGCAGTGATTTCAAAAATGCCCATGGGACCATTCCAAAAGATTGTTTTAGATTTTCCAATGATCTCACTAAAAATTTCAATGGTTTTTGGCCCGATGTCCACGCCTTGCCACCCAGCGGGAATATCCTCGGAAAAGGTTTTTGTGTGGCCGATCGTGCGCATTTCAAAATTCAACGTATTTGTTCCAATGGAATCCGTCGGTAGAAGGATTTTTACGCCTTTTTGGGAGGCTTTTTGAAGCGCCGCCGTGGCATCCGCCACCCTATCTTTTTCCACCAGGCTGTTTCCGACCTGTTTCCCTTGGGCAAGATGAAAGGTATAGGCCATTGCGCCGCCGATGAGCATATTGTCGCATTTATCCAAAAGCGCGTCGATGACTCCGATTTTGTCGCTTACTTTGGCTCCGCCGAGAATGACAGTAAAAGGTCTCTCGGGATTCGCCGTCCGATTTCCAAGAAATTCCAATTCCTTTTGCATGAGAAATCCGGCAACTTTAATTGGGAGCATGTGCGTGATACCGGCGGTTGATGCATGGGCCCGATGGGCCGTTCCAAAGGCGTCGTTAACATAGGCGTTGCCGTATGCGGCCAACTTTTTGGCAAACTCCTCGTTGTTTTCCTCCTCTTCCGCATAAAATCGCAAATTTTCTAGCATCATCACGGAACCATATTCCATTTCGACGATTGTTTTTTGCGCATCGGCAGCAAGGCAATCTTCGACAAAAAGTACCGAACTGCCGAGTAGCCGGGAGAGTTCCTGGGCGGTGGGCCGCAGGGAATATTTTAAATTTTTCTGTCCTTTTGGACGGCCCAGATGGCTCAAAAGAATAACCTTTGCCGATCGCTTAATCAGGTAATCGATCGTTGGCAACGCAGCCCGGATACGTGAATTATCCGTAATCCTTCCGCTCTCCAGCGGTACATTGAAATCAACGCGAACAAGGACAGTTTTTTTTGATAAATCCACATCCGCAATAGTCTTAATCGACATCACACCCCTCTGCGTAAGTTTGCCAAGAATTCATAGACCGTCAAGTTTCTTGGATGAAATTTGCAGGTTCCCATCGGTTCGGCCAATGGTTCAGAATTTAAAATGAAAAATTGCTCCTTATCCAAAAAGCATATTTATAGCATTCATGCTCATTGGTCGATATGTGCGTAACGAATGGCTGAAATATATGGGTATAACATTCGTGGCCACATTCTCACTTCTTATGTTTGAGGATATGTGCCGCGAATTTCCAGAATTGTTAATTCATGGAATGGGTCCTGTATTACACCATTATTTCCTCCTTTTCCCTCATCTTTTTTGCGCAATTCTTCCAATTTCCGCTTTTGTGTCAGTACTAATGAGTCTTTGCCGATTGCGCGATAATAACGAATTTATCGCCATGCAATCGACGGGCGTAAATAATTGGCAAATCACAGGACCCATATGGGCCTGGGGTGTTATCATGTCCGCGGTGATGATGTTCCTGCAGATACATTTAGTAACACGGTCCAGGAATACAAATCATTACAACGTATCCTATCAGGATGAGCGAAGTGGGCGATTGTGGCTGCTTGGCCATCTGAACTTGAAAAGTGGTCATGCGGAAAATATTTTTGTATGGGATCCTGGCCCTCCCATACGGCAACTCCGCGCGCAAAGTGCCCGCTGGAACGGACGCTCTTGGAGCTTTAAAAAAGTCGCGGAATCAAGTGGCGCTACGCGTGGAAAGGAATTGTGTCTCCGGTCCAGGGAAGAGGAAATTTTTAGTGAATTTTACGAATCGCCATATCAGATCATAAGCCAGCAAAAGCGCCCAAAGGATATGTGCCTTCGCGAGCTCCGCCAGACCTTGCAATGGAATTCTGAAAAATCTTCTCGAACGAATGCCTATCGCGTGAGATTTTATGCGCTTCACATGGCGTGTCTAGGACCACTCATTGCATTTTTTTGCGCCATTCCATTTGCCATGCGTGGCATACGCCAAAATCCGACAATCGGTGTGGCAAAAGCCATTGGTCTATTATTCATATTTCATTTGCTGACGGGCCTTTCCCATTCAATGGGGAATAATGGAATTTTCAATCCCATGGTTGCCGCCGGATTGCCATTCCTGCTGCCAATTTCCGTGGGAATCCTTTGCTCACGGTGCTAACCTTTGTTACGCGCAACAACCCCAATCTTTTATCCGCCAAAAATGACGTGTGCTCCGCACAAAAAGCACTGGCGCCAATCGTGGTTTATTGCAGAATGGAGCCGTGCTTCGTCGACAAATTTTAAATGGGCAGTGTCCGCGCCCCCATAATTTTTTAGGCATGCATCTGGAGGGCGAGAATGCGGTGGTGCGCACTTTTTTGCAAAATACCATCGCCTGTGCCGTCATAAATAAGCGCACAAAATTCGCCCATCCCATGGAAAAATTATCGGATTCCGGACTGTTTCAGTGGCACGCGCAAGCAAGTAAGCCTTTCCCGTACCTTCTTAGGGCCACTCTTGCAAATGGCATACAACACACATTCGAAGATGCATATCGATTTTTACCAACGATTTCGCAAGTGGATGCCTACCTTTTTAATGCCGGACACGCTCCATGGATTCACCACCATTTGGGTGCTCACCGGCGACAAGTGGAGGGAACCACAGGAATCAGTTTCGCCGTTTGGGCCCCCAATGCCAGATACGTTTCCGTCGTTGGAGATTTTAACCATTGGGATCGCCATTACTTCCCCATGCGTCAGTTAGGCAGTTCCGGCATTTGGGAACTTTTCATTCCGGAACTTCCCGAAAAAGGCCGCTACAAATATGGCCTCACCGATCGACATGGGAATTATCAACTGCGCAGCGATCCGTTCGCCCTTTCCCATGAAGGTTCTCCGAATCATGCCTCGTGGTACGGCGCAGAGGAATTTTACCATTGGCACGATGCCATGTGGATGAAGAAACGTGCCGATTGGAAGCCGCACCGGGAACCCATAAGCATTTATGAGGTACACCTTGGCTCCTGGCGACGCGTCGTTGAAGAAAATGATCGCTCACTTTCCTACCGAGAGAGTGCCCACCAATTGGCAGACTATTGCCTTTCCGTGGGCTTTACACATGTGGAATTATTGCCCATTTGCGAATTCCCCTTTGAGGACTCCTGGGGATATCAAACAACGGGCTTCTTTGCCCCAACGTTCCGCCATGGCGGTCCGAACGATTTTAAATATTTTGTTGATACACTCCACGGACAAGGCGTCGGGGTTATTTTAGATTGGGTCCCGTCTCATTTTCCCAAGGATCGTTTTGCCCTAGCACAATTCGATGGCACTTGCCTTTTTGAGCATGAGGATCCGCGCATCGGCGAACATAAAGGCTGGGGAACATTAGTTTTTAACTACGGTCGCAACGAGGTGCGCAATTTTTTAATTTCCAGTGCCATAAGTTGGCTAGAGCGCTTTCACGTGGACGGTTTCCGCGTGGATGCGGTAAGTTCCATGCTATATCGCAATTATTGCCGCAGGGATGGCGACTGGATTGTAAACCAATATGGAGGTCATGAAAATTTCGAAGCCATCGATTTTTTAAAGGAGTTTAATGTTCTTACCCATAAACATTTTCCAGGAATTATTACCATCGCCGAAGAGGCCACCTCCTTCCCATCTCTCACAAAGCCCGTTCATCTAGGTGGCATTGGCTTTGATTTCAAGTGGAACATGGGCTGGATGCATGACACATTGGGATATTTCTCCCGTGATCCGATCCACCGCAGACATAACCACAACCAAATCACCTTCGCCATGCTTTATCAGTATTCGGAAAACTTCATCCTGGCCCTGTCCCATGACGAGGTAGTCCATGGCAAAAGCTCATTGCTTGCCCGTATGCCAACCAATGACATTCGGCGGAAGGTACACATGCTCCGGTCACTTTTTGGATACATGTGGACTTGGCCCGGAAAAAAATCCCTTTTCATGGGTGGCGAATTTGGCCAGTATAATGAATGGTGTCACGGACGCAGTTTAGATTGGCATCTGCTAGAGCATGCCGATCATCGGGGTCTGCGGCGATGGATCTACGATCTGAATGTTTTTTACCGCAACCGTTCTTGGCTCGGCTATGGCGATAACGAGCCAGATGAATTTCGCTGGATTAACCCCGACGATCGTGATCATAGTATACTCAGCTATTTACGCACGGGACAGGAAATTTTTCAAAAAGTCCTCGTTGTCTGCAATTTCACACCAATTCCTCGAAATAATTACCGCGTTGGTGTGCCATTGGCGGGTCATTGGGTGGAAATTTTAAACAGTGATTCCGCCATCTACGATGGCGATAATGGTGGAAACATGGGCGAAAAAGTAAGCGAACATATCCCTAGCGATGGCTTCGACAACTCTCTCAACCTCTTCATTCCCGCCAACGCAACCGTTATTTTTGAATTTCAGCCAAACGCATCAGATGCATATTCCGCATGCACAAACTCCTGACTAAAAAGTTTCATTGGGAGCGTTTTTCCTGGATTGCGCCATCCGTTGCTGGCATACGTTTGCAGTCATATGTCCCGGGAAATTTGCATTTATAGTTCCGTCCAGCGGCTAGACTACGACGAGGATGAAATCCATAGGGTTTTTGATTTACTTGATGAATGTTCCGAACGGTCCATTCCCGATGGGGAATTGTCCCTGGCATTCTTGGATAATGAGACCATGCGGGTCATGCACGGGGAATTTCTCGGAGATCCTGCGCCCACGGATGTGATCACCTTTCCAGGAGATCCGGAGAACGACTTTGCCGGTGAAATATGCATCTCCGCGGAATATGCGATGGAATACGCGGAAGGACATGGAGTTACCCTTTCCGAGGAAATAACTTTGTACATGATCCATGGGTGGTTACATCTGTCCGAACTTGGAGACCAGACGCCGGAGGACGCGGCGAAAATGCGTGAGGAGGAGGCAAAAATGCTTCAAGCATTGAAAGCGCAAGGCGCCATTCCTTCCTTCGTGTACGCTGGAATATCCGAAGAAACTTAGAATTTTATTTAGCCTTTCGAAATAATCCGATTCATGGCAAGAACGAATAAATTTTCCCTTGACATTGCGGTGGAAAGCGTTAAGCATGCGCGACATGTTGTCCGATACGGTGCGCCCTTATGATCGTGATTTGTCTTTATGTGGCGACTATCCAACCAGCAGCCTAGTTAATAACTTATTTAATTTTGTTCGTGCGAATTACTTTTCGTTGTTTCGTATTTCTTATAAGGCATTTTGGTACTGTGTCGGAATTTGCGCCTTTGGATATGCGTTGCGTTTCCGCAAAGACGCGCCCTCCGCTCAAAATCAAGCACTGGCGTCACCTGCCGCAACGCAGGTTGTTGCTGCCATGGGAGGCGACGAGTTGAGAAGTGGGGATTTCCCCGTGGGAGAACCTTCGTCTGATTGGAATAGCGTTATGTGCGAAAATTTTACAAATGAGCAAAAAATATTTTCTACTTCCCCAAACGCCGGGCAACCCTCGCCTGAGGAGGTCGATATGATGGTGAGATTTGGACAAGAAATGAAGTTCGATGAAATTTTAAGGGATTCTACTGGAGCACAACAGGTGGCTAATGATTTTATGGAGTATCTGGCTAGCGTTGAAAGTGCTAGTGGTACCGAGTGCATGAAGGAATGTGTCTCTCGAACTATTCAGTACGTCAAAAAGATTGGAGGTGATAGTGCGATTTTAGCCATGCGGGGTTTTTTCCTAGGGTTTATGCCGAATGATCGAAGTCGTTTTTCGTATGTTATGCTGATTGGCAACATGTTACTGACTCCGGAGGAGCGACAAGAAGTAGCCGATAGAATAGCTGGATGCACTATGCCCGTCATGACGATATCAAGTCCACGTGTTGAAGTTGTTAGTGAAAGTCCTCTGGCATTGCAGGATGAGTCGACGGGGGTAGTAGGCAAGACGATTAAATGGGTACAGGAAAAATGTTCCGTGGCGTGAGGTGGTAAATTTTGACATTTGCGTAATAAAAAAGGATTGAGTTTTTATAATGGGGAGTTGATACGCCGCCCGCGAGGATTTACGTTTTTTGTCGTTCCGCTAAAATATCGCGACTCCCCAAATAAATATTCAAAAACATTTTTTTGTGGCATGTGCTTACTAGGGAGAGGTTATACGAGTGGATGGTAGTGGTGTTGCGATGAAAAAAGCAAATTTTGAAATGGTCGCAGAGCTTCGCAAAGGTCTTGAAGCGCAGGAAGTGCAACTTTTTAAACTTTTGGAAAAGAGTACGGATCATAAAATTGCAGTTATGTGTTTTACAAGATTGGATCGAATCATGTCCTTAAAGGCGAGTCTGGGGTTAATTGTTGTTGGTTGGGAACTCGGTTTAGGTTCTGCGGTTGCGTTAGGTACGTCGATATATACCTATTTTAGCAATACGAATCCTGATAGGGATGGCGAGCTTTGGGCGAAAGTCGACTCGGCTCTCGGGGAGGTGATAGCTCAAACGTCCAAAATATCGGAGATAGAAATAGATACGGCGAGGATGCATAGGGATACAATGTCAGCAGATTTAAATGCAGCAAAGGAAAATCAAAGAAAGGCCGCGGCGGACGCGGCCGCCTCGGAACGCAACACGCACAATTGGTTGTGGAAAGTTTTTCACTGAAAGGTTGGTAGTAGATGAGTGTAAGTTTATTTGGAAGTGGTGGTAGACCATGTGGTTATGATTTTGTGGACGCCGGCGGAGACGATGGCACCAAAAATGAATCAGATTCTACGCCTCAACGGCTGGATGATATAGATATTCCGTTGGGTGAGTTAGGTGGTGCGGACCAGGTGACAAAGGGTGTCCTTATATATCTCCTGTTTATGTACCCGGAGCGGGAGGAATATATTAGACGCAGAGTTTATCAATTATGGGAGATGGAGGGACGTCCACTCGTCGAAGTACAAACCGTGGTTGAAAATGAGATCAATGGGATGCTGGAGCGCATCAAGGATGAGCGTGCAGACAGAATGGAACGGCTTGAAAATCCGGGCACCAGAGAAGAAGCGGTGCTGACTGGTTTTGATGTACGCGTGGCTGCTGCCATGGACAAAAGAGATGGGGCAAAAGCGGTGCTGGATAAGGCGACGGCAAGGGCAAACGCAGCAAGAGCCGGTGCGGATGCAGCCGAAGAAGCCAGTATGAGCTGGTTTCAAAAAAAAAAGCTGCGTGTGCAGCGTTGGCTAGATGGAGCTGGCAAATAATAGCCAAATTTATTTCAATTGTGAAATTTAAGTTTGCGAAAACAGATGACACCTAATTAATTCTTTGTTGGATGATTTGGCGATTGTTGTTTTGATGCCAACTACTCCAAATAAAAATTTTCGCTGATGACGGGTTTTGGATTAAGTTTCGCCCATTTTTTCAAAAATTCTTCCCCGCTGTCGGCGAAGAGGGGTGATATTTCAATTGCAAACGGTGGGAACCCCTCCGAATCGACGGGAAGATCCGTTTTTCCGCTGCAAATCCATTGTGCAAAAAGCCGAATCTGATCCCTGCGGCAGGTTCCCAGCGAATACCTTCCAACGGAATTCTTAACCGGGCTGTAAATCGTTTGCCTATGACCCTCTAACAGTATGGAATTCTCCGCCATTTGCAACAAATCTGAAATGTAGCGTTCCAAACGCACCGCATTTGGTTTTATCGGGCGAACGAGGAGCCCATCTTCGTTAATATAATTCACCACACGCTGAACCATGTGGAGGGGGAGTTCCGTCCATCGGGAATTTTGGCAGAATAATTTGATGAAATCCAATCTAAACAAGTAAATAGCTACATCCGCTAATCCAAAACGGAGATTGTTAGAAGTATCAGAAAGATGTATGCATTCCGTTGGTAAATCACTGTGCTCCATCACACGCAACCGATCACCGGTTTTCGCGAACACATTTATAATTTCTGCCGCATAATCCTTTTGAACACATCGGCAAGACATTTGCGACCGCCGCTGGTGGTGAAACCCAATGAAACATGGGTCTAGCGGGATTACCAGCGGATTATCGATTTGGGAATAGGTTAGGTGTTCCACGCCATCCTCGGCTAGCAGCTCAATGAGCCCGCTTTTGCAGAGCGCTTGCAGAAGGCCGCCATTTCCATCCGGATGCATGGTGACGGAGTCCTTGGAGGAAAGCACCAATCGCCCATCCATAGCCATGGTCGGAAACAGCCCCTGTGCGAAAACATGCGTTTGCCGGACGCCAAAAAAATCGTTGGTTTCAAGGAATTTAACCGTTTCATCGTGCGTTGATGGGCTTGTGAGCAAGAGCCAGTGAAAAGGCCTGGCGTAATGGTTTTCGGCTGCACGGATCTTTTCCGCAAAAATCTGAAAAAGCGATTTATTCCTCACCGGGGTCACCGGAAGCATTCCCTTCGGGTGAGAGAATTTTAAGTTAGATCCGAGTCCTCCACAAACGGTTATGGCTGCCACCTTCCCTTCCCGCAGCAGCGATTCCCCGCAATTATGCGCCTGATCCCAAAGTGTCTTATCTTGAGCATTATGCGGAAGGCGAACGCAGGTTGCCGGACGAATGGTCCTATCGCCGCCATTTGGTTTGCGCATGCGCAAAACCTCTTTCCGTAGCAGCGGCAAATCAAATTCTGCCAATTGTTCCAAAAATTGCGCTCGCCGCTCCTCCTTTATTTCGCCCCAGAAGCGAAAAATGTGTCCCTGATCATTGCGCTTGAGAAGTTCCTGCAGATCTTCGCTTGGTTTATCTTTCCGGTGGTGTGCCATTGGAATCCTCAAATATGTAAACAATTTCATCCGCCTCAGCATAGCCAAGTCGCTGACGTAGAACATGTTTCCGAAAATCCAATTGTCGAGCAAAACCGGTCAGCAGAGCCACATCCATCCGATTTTGCTTCCGGAGTTTTTCCAATTTTTCCGCAACCGCACACCGTTGCCGGGACATTTGCCAATAATGCAGTTGAACTGGCCGGATGAGCAGCAAATACGCCGGTAAAAGCATGGCCCAGAAACCAAGCGCGGGTATTGCAAATGCCTTAATTGCACGGGACATCGATGACATTTCACATCTTTCGTGAAAAATGTGCAACTTTTTTATCTGCCGGCACGGGCATATTTTCCATAAAATATTTCCGTCGTATGCCGCCAATGTCTTTTAAAAAAGGGTTTACGCTACTTGAAATAGTTGTCGCGATGGCCATTTTCAGCACCCTAATTACCATTGTTGGAAAATTCTTTCATTATACCATGGAAAGGGTTGTCAGTCGGCAAGAATCCAGTGAATGCCAACTCCAGCGCGGTCGGCTCATTCGATTGCTTGAGCGCGATTTGCGGTATATGCTGCCGGGGGAAATTACGAATTTATCGGATAACGTTTATTCGTGGATAAAATACTATAACGATTCCGGAATTGAGGGACCCGTGCGCTGCATCTATGTGCTGGACATCAGTGGTAATGTCCACCGCATTTTGCTTCATGAAAATCAGGCATTTTCCCATGCCATGCTTTCTCCGACGACCGTTATCGCTAGTGGTATTGGAGCACTTTCCATTGGCCAAACCTTAGATGGCGGCACGTGCATAAACATCCGCACTGAAAATCAACCGGAAATATTCATTCGGACCGTCACCTGGTTTCCGGATGAGCAATAATCCCACGCAACGGTTCTTTAAATTTCACAGGACAGTTCTTTCGACTGGCAGTGGAAGCATTGATGCGAAGTGCCTGAAAATTTACTTTTCTACAATTCGACATTTTCGATAAGCGCGGAAAATTGTGGCGTATCCCCGCGGCGCTCCAGCGGATATTTCTCCCCGCATTCCTCGGCCTTCCAGTATTCCCAAGGAAGCCGTTGATCGCCAAGCTCATAATCCATTCCGTCCCAGTCATCGCGGAAGGCATAAAAAGCGGAATGCCATCCATTTTCCGCGAAAATAGAACGTAAATCCTTGAAATATTTCGGTAAACCTTTTTGTCGGCGATACCCGCCGAATTCTTCCACGAGAATGCGGTGCGAAGGAATACGGTGGCGCTTTTGAAATTGCCGCACCGGGTCCATATAAATTTTCAGTGCCTTTTTATCCCAATATTTTCTCCGAACCCACCCCGGATAGACATATTTCCCTGTGTTGTACTTGTGATTCGTGTATTCGTATGGTTCAAACATATGAAAGGCATAAAGCACATTGCCGTCATCCATGGGGACGAGTTCCCCAAAGGGGCCAGGGTCCGCATAGGCGGAGCTGTCAATAATAATGGGCGTGCTTTCATCAACGCGACGAATTGCATTTATTATCAATTGATTAAAGACGAATAGCTGCTTTTGCATCTCTTTTTGATTCAGACTTTCCACGTGCGTGGATCTTTTATCATGCACCCGTTCCGGATGTGGCTCATTTAAAATGTTGTAGCCAACGAGGATGGGACAGTCGCGCAATTGCACCGCCAGGTCTGTCCAAAATTTTGCCGCCTGTTCCTGGAACGCCGTATTCTGCCAAAGGCGCAAATCGTCCGTGCCGCCGTTATTTTGTGCCCATCGGCTCCCTGGGAGGCTTAGCATTGTAATAATGACGGGCATATTTTCTTCTTCGCACAGGCGCAGCATCTCTTTTATTCGCTGCAAATCTGCCGAACAAAGGCATTTGTAGTCATCCGCGTCACCGATGAGAAAATCTCGTTCATTGGACGGGAATTTATCAAAGGCCAGTCGTAGGAATTCAATTCCGTAGCCCTTTGCCGCTATCAAATCTTCACGGGTGATAGGCTCGGCGCGAAAAGAATTTGCACCCATTTTCGAGTTCGCCCAAAATTGCATCTTATTTTCCGTGGCTGGCGATCCAAATAATTCGGCCGGAACAAGAGCAAAAAGCAAGAACGCCAAAAAATACCCTCTCATCAGCCAGTTGTTTGCGTGATTTGCGCATTTAATTGCAATGGATTTATTTTCGAGCGAAAATCCGAGGTGTCCCGTCCGAAAAATAACCCTAGCAATTCACGGCGGGAAGGTGGCAAAACGAATTGCGAAAAATTTATTAGCCATGGAAAGCTTTAGCTTCGGCGGCGAGCATACGCTCCGCCGTTTCCGCATCTAAGCCCGGTTCCTCGGAACAAAGTTTGGCCACGGCGTCATGGCCGGCGAGGATTGCATGAATCAGTGCTT
>JAIRWT010000013.1 GCA_031268795.1 Puniceicoccales bacterium | reverse complement strand
TGGGCTTGGCCAACGGATTCGTATCGCACGTCAGATATGGACAACGTCATGAAATATTTTACTAAATAACACTAGTTTTGTAAAATAAAAAGTTAGTTTAGGCCTAGCCATTGGCATTTCCATATGAGATTTACGCAAAAATGCTAATATCTAAAGACTTACTCGGCGAGAAAAAGCATTTTTGCGATCGGGCTAATGGATTCGCTTGCCGAGGCATCGACATCTTAATCGTCCATTGTCGTTATTCACCTAGCCGTCTGTCCGGCTGGGCAGTTGGAGAATGGCATCTTGCGGTCCGGCGAATTTTTAAAACGTTTGCCCAAATGGCTGATTTATTGCTTCTCGACGGGCATAACATTGTTTTTCGCGCGTTCTATGGCATGCGGCCATTGCCCAGAAAGGATGGATTCCCGGTAAATGCAATTTATGGATGGGTTAAAACCATTTGGCATCTGCAGGACTTAGTTCGGCCGCAAAAAATTTTCGCCTTTTTTGACAAGGGAAAGTCCACCGCACGCCTGAAAATTTATCCTGAATATAAAGCAAATCGGACATCGATGCCGGAGGAACTGCGGAAACAGCTTCCGCCAATTTGGGAGATGACCCAAGCCATGGGCATTGGCGTGGTCGCAATGGAAAATGTTGAAGCAGACGATTTACTTGCCGCCTACGCAACTCGTCAGGCGGCTAACGGTGTCACCGTTGCCGTTGCGAGCGCGGATAAGGATTTTGCCCAAATTGTCGGAAATTCGATCATCCAGTGGATCCCAACGGCCGCCTCGTCACAGAAAAGCGATTGGCAACCCATGGACAGCGGGCGAATCTTTAAAAAGTGGGGAATTCCTCCGGGGGCAATGGTAGATTTTTTAAGTCTAGTGGGTGACACAGCGGATAACATCGGCGGCATGCGCGGCGTTGGCCCGAAAACCGCAGGCCAATGGCTTAGCCGTTATGGATCAATCGATGGCATTTTAGCGCATGCCAATGAACTGCCCGCGCGATTTCGAAATCAACTCCTCCAGGATGAAAAATTACTGCGGCGCAATCAGCAACTTATTCGCTTTGATTTTTCCTTGGATCCATTGATTTTGAAGCCGCCCGCCCAACGCCTAGAAGATTTTCATAGGCTTTTGTCAAAATACGAGCTGCCGTCCTTGCTGCAAGCTTCGCTAGAACGGGATGGCTCCATTTGTCAGGCACTATTATCATTGGAGGAATGTTGATTTCACGGCAAAAAACATTTAACATTTGCGGATGGCAACATGTAACCAGGAGCCTCCGAAATATTTATCCCCACGTGCAAGCGGAATTTTATTACCCATTAGCGCACTGCCCGGCGCCCACGGTATTGGCGACATTGGCCCAACGGCTTTACGTTGGTTGGAATTTCTACATGCAAGCGGGCAAAAACTGTGGCAAATTCTACCAATTCACCCGACCGGATACGGAAATTCCCCCTATCAGTCCACATCGGCGATGGCATATAATCCGCTGCTAATCAGTTTAGAACAGCTTGCCTATGACGGATTCCTTTCCCGCACGGATCTTACCAACTATCCGCGAACTTCGCCCGATTGGGTTGAATACGAATGCCTTATTCCCGTGCGGGAAAAACTTTTGCGGAAGGCGGCGGAAAATTTTTTAAAGGATGGTCGTCTAAGTGGATACAATAGATTTCTAGGGGAACAGCCCTGGGTCGAAAATTATGCGCTATTTGAAGCCTTGGACGGTCAATTTTTCGGGCATACATGGTCCGAGTGGCCGGAAGAGTTCCGCCATCGCGAGCCGAATGCTTTGGAAAAAGTACGCAACGACTTGGCTTTGGAGTTGGCCACGGCAAAGGTTAAGCAGTATTTTTTTCACAATCAATGGCAGTGGCTGCGCCAGCGGGCGCAGCAGCTTTCCATTAAAATTATAGGCGACATGCCTATCTTCGTTGCCCATCATAGCGCGGATGCGTGGAGCAATCCGGAACTTTTTGATCTGCAACAGAATGGTTCGCCGCGGGTTGTCGCCGGTGTCCCACCTGACTATTTCAGCAAAACAGGTCAGCGCTGGGGAAATCCACTCTATCGCTGGGAAAAGCATGCCGAAACCCACTACGCCTGGTGGGCGGAGCGCCTGCGACATGCCATGGCTCTATACGACGTTGTGCGCATCGACCACTTCCGAGCATTTGCCGATTATTGGGAAATTCCAGCCGCCGAAGAAACGGCCATTCATGGAACCTGGCGTGCCGGACCTGGATTGAATTTTTTTTCAGAACTCCAGTCGCAACTTGGCGAATTACCGATTATTGCCGAGGATCTTGGAATTCTAAGCGAAACGGCGGTAAAACTCCGAGATCAGGTTGGCGCGCCCGGGTTGCGCATTCTGCTCTTTGCCTTCGATGAGGATGATCCCAGGTCGCCATTTTTGCCGGAAAATTATATTGAAAACTGCGTTGCCTACACAGGAACCCACGACAACGACACCGCCGTTGGAACTTTTTCCGAGGAAGGGACGGGAAAGATGCGAATGAATGTGTTAAAAAAATGTCTGACAGAAACCTGTGTTGATTTTTCTTTTCCTAAAAATTTGTTACATTGGCTTTCCCGTTCATGCGCCCGCTGGATCATCTATCCCATGCAGGATGTCTTAGGTTTAGGCTCGCATACGCGCACAAACACTCCAGGAACCCCCGACAATAACTGGAAGTGGAAACTTAAGGGTGATGAACTAAACCCGGAATTACAAATATTACTACAACAACTTGGGTTGCGAAAAAAAGCTCCGCCGAATGGATAATTTCGGCAAAAATATTAAAACTACGTATAAATTCGCCGGCAAAATAAGCCTTTCCCGCGGAAAAAGCACCGGCGAGGAGCCTTGTTAGCCGATTCGGCATTGACCAAATCGCAAGCAAATATCTCCCCCGCGCAGGCTAGGCTTTATTATCATAAAACCCGGCCAAAACGCGCGCCACGACCGCATAGCTAATGCGATATTTCTTAGATGCACGGTTCATAGACAGCCCATTATGGCAATCCTCCTTAATGGAATCACGCAAGACGCTAGTCACACGAGTCCGTTTCCGCTTTCTGAGGAATTCATTTTCCCCGGTAACTTTTAGCCCAAACTTGCGAATAAGCGCTTCCACAAGCGCCAATGGGGTTGGATAGCCACTGGCCGCAAAGACATCGTCCAGTTTCTCCTCCCGCTTAACTTCTTCCTGTTGGAATCGCACTAATTCTTCCTTCCTGCGCTCTATGCGCACGGCTTCCTTCTCCAGATGCCTCATTTCTTCTTCGATGCTCATTTTTAACAACTTTCGACTTGGTTAAGCCTGTTCGACACAGCGAGTGATCTATAACAGCCAACAATGTTGCCGACAAGAAATTTTTTCACTTCCTGCAATTTTATCGAAAAAAACCAGCCTATAGGAAAGCAATATAATTTTTTAAAAATTTTTATTTCATTCCAACGCGGCAGCATACGAAGTTCGCCTTTGGCAAAACGATGCCCTTGGCGGTTACCGCATTTAAGATCTAATCCGATATTCAAGCGAACCATTGAACAGTAGCTCCGTAATGAAGTTTGGCGAAAGGAGAATATAATCAATGTTGCAAACAGCTTTAATTGTATTTTTTGCGATGTATATTTTTTATAAATGCTTAAATTGTTTTCCTATTTCCCTCCGTCGCACATCCAGCTATCACCAGGTAAAACGGCTCCGATAGAATAGGTGTAACCTGTAGCAAGGGCGTAATGCATGAGTATTTGCAGTTAAAAACACGCCAATCCTGATGGCGCAAATGCATTTTGAGTAAGTAATGCGCACTTACCTTTGATCAAGAAGGCCTTGTTTTATAAACCGCAAGTTAATATCTACTTGGAAAACAGGGAGAGATTTGCTGCTTCATTTTTAACCTAAGGTTTAAATTAGTAATGAGAATGCCATAAAAATCATCTTTCGCTAGCAAGGAGCATAGCACTACCGGAAAATTATTTTGGTTCGGCCCGACCGTTTTTCATTAGAAGCTTACAAACGCCACATGAAATCAGGGCAGCTAAAAATCCGAGTAAAATACTTCCCAATGTTGCCGTTGCTAGCCAGCGAACCATCCCACCACCATGCGCGGCCTTTGCTCCGATGCTTTCACCATTTTCCAAAACAAACACTACAAATTTCCCAGCCGCATGGGTTACAAGCCATATGAACGGCTCTAGGAATGGATTGCTTATGAATTGCAAGGCAAGAATTATAAGTAAATTGGCTCGGAAGAGAAAAGCAACAGACACCGCTAAAATGGTGTGAATTCCGTAAAATGGCGTTAGCGTGATTACCCATCCCGCCAGAAATGCCGGGAAAATCTCGGATGTCCGAAAGGACCACAAAAAAGCATTGCGCCGTAACGGCGCTGCAAAGCGGCCGATAAGGGGATATTTTTCCAAAAGAGCTTTTCGCGGCAAAAGCCTTAAAAACTTTTTTACGCGACGGATTCTCCGATGGCGCTTTTCAAGCTCACTCACGAGAATAAACTGAACAATCGAAGAAAAGCGGCAAGATTATTTCCCTTGATTTGGCAACTTATTAACATGCAACACTGGAAGTTTATTACCATTGGGAGCGAACGCAAAATAACAAATTTCCACGACTTTAAGCTTTGGCCGGACAAAAAAACAACCGTCAATCATTAAAAAGAATCCATGGAAGGGCTTTTGCATGGCCCCTAGTTGGCATCAACGTGGTTCTCGCGGATAATTTCTCGGGCGCGGGCAAGATCTTCGGCGGTGTCAATTGCGATGGATGGGCCATCGGCTGGAATCACCTGGATATGGTACCCTGCTTGCAAAAGTTGCAGTTGTTCCAAGCTTTCCGCCGTTGCGAGTGAACTTCTTGGAAGAAACGGCACCCGCTCGAGGATTTCTCTCGCATAGAGATAAACCCCCATATGCCCGAAAAATTGTGTCATGGAAAGCCATTTATCGGAGCCCGCGCCTCGCACATGGGGAATTGGACTCCTTGAAAAATAAAGTGCTTCTCCTCCATGCGCGATGACAACTTTCACCACATTTGGATTAAGAATATCACCAACATCCGTAAGGGGATAAACAGGCGTTAGGACATCAAGCGCTCCGTTCGTAAGTGTTCTGGCAATCATGGATTCCAGCAATTTATCTTTTAAAAACGGCTCATCACTTTGAACATTAAAAATAAAATCTCCGCTAAAATAATCCAGAGCGCTAGCTATGCGTTCGGTGCCACTATTACACGACTCCGGAGTCAGATAGCAAATCCCGCCCCAGTCCATCACCGCATCTAAAACCTCTGCGGATTCGGTTAAAACAATTACCTCCCTAACATCTTTGATGCGATTGGCCGTCTCCCAAACATGTTTCAGCACAGGCTTCCCGCCCAAATCAGCCAAAACCTTTCCAGGCAAGCGGGTCGACTGCAGCCGAGCCGGAATGGCAATCGAAAATGTCATTGCGAAACCATTTCCCAAAAATGACGTCGGTAAAGTGTAAATGTGGCGCAATCAAGTGGCAACAACCCAAATAAGAAACTTGGCTTAATTATGCCTGGCGAGATTTCTCCACCAGAAGCCGTCCCAAGCGGAAAATGTGTATCCGAACACAAAAAGCGCACACCAGCCCCACGCCCATGGCGTAAACAATTGCCACTGCCATATACCGAATTTCCAAACGTTATACACTAATCTACCGCCTCCGACAAACACGGAGGCAATTCCTAGTTTATAGGATACGCTTGGTATATTTGGAGCAATACGAATCATAAATTTTCCAAGAGTAGAGTTTGGATTTTTGGCGTACTTTCCATGGCCAATTGCGCTCCCTAAAACATTCATCATTGCGTTTCACATATTCCTATTAACAAAGTGTTGTCAATCTTTTTGCGCATTAGATCCAACCAACGGATTAACTAGGTGCAAAAAACCCGGCAGCGCCGGAAAGGGACAAATAAGCGCGGCACAGTTAGTCGTCAACGGCCTTAACCGTGAATTCAAGTTGCTATGAATTTGCGGCTCCACCGTGGCGGCCATTTCCGAAAAAATGATATAGCGATGCAGGGAAGAGACCGACAACGGCCCCTAAAAGGGCGCCGGGAATCCCGAACAATCCTCCAAAAGCCACGAATATAGCCATTGTGCCACCACATACCATCGTGCCCCTTAACCGAGCCTTGCCTTCATCAAGTTGCGCATTTTCCGCCTGAATGCGCGCGGTTTCTGCTTGCGCCTGCTCGGTTTCCACCCACGCACGCACAAGCTCTTCATCAATAGCTGCAACATCAGCCGCAATATCAGCGAGCCTTTTCCGTTGTGGCGCTTCGCGGGCTGCAATTATCATTTCCCGCATTTTTCGCATTTCAGCGCTGATGATCCGACTTGCCGAGATGTCATCCATGCCCTCGGCATTTAATTGCCGATATCGATGTTGAATGCCTTCCGCGCATTCAGGATATTGTGCCACCAAAAGTATAAGTCGGAGTCTGGCCGCATTTTCGTCCGATGCATCGTCGCCATTGGGAAAAGTGCCGTCTGGCAAACTTTGCACCAATACGCGATCCGTCGGGCCATCGCACGGGCCGCAGCGGTCTTTCTTCGATATCGCAACGACGTATTCACGGCTTCCGTTTTCTTGAATCGTATTCATTTTAATTATTCCATTCATAAGTCTGTCTAAAAAAAACAAGCGAACTTACAATAGCGGCAATTCCCCCGCCTACAGTAGCGCCAATGAAGGCGCCAGCGGGACCTGCAACGGTCCCAGCCAGGAGCTCCCAGTGTATAGCGGCGCCGACACCTGCTCCGGTGCCGGTCGCTCCAAGGGTGCAAATTGCCACAAGTTCGCCGCTTCTGTCAGATGATTTTTCAACCGCTCTTGTTTCTGCTTGTGTTTTCTGGGTTTGTGCCCGCATCGCCGCTTGCTGGGTTTCAACGAGCGCCAATGCTTGCTGGGCGCGGCTCAATTCTGCGACCTTTGCAGCTTCATCCATTCTTGCGACGCGCACAACGTCGTCGCGTAATTCCATCACAATACCACGCATATCTGGATCTGAAATCACGTACGGACGCATTGCGTACTCTAAAAACATGATCCATTCCAGCTGCCTATCTTTCCAACAATCGATAAGTTCCCACGTCTGTCATAGCCATACTTCTTACACTCATGATAATCCTCCTTCAATCTGTACCAGCAGTTTACAACCATTCAGAATCGCAGTCTTAAAAGACGAAAATCACGAAAAAGAAGGCCTGTCGCAAGATCTAAACAAACGTTGCAAATTGGCAAAATTTGCGTCCCCCTGCTAAGGGAATTGCCTCCTAAAAGTCAAGCATCTTCTCCGCTTGGCATTGGTTTTTGTACCCCGATTGCATAATTCAAAATCCGAGATTTATGGCGACGAGAGCCAAAGCGGTAATCGCGATCGGAATTTTGGCAATAAATTTAAGTTTTGGATTTGTCCATCGGGATGCAAATATCAACCAATGGTGAAAATTGTTTGACTTTTGCCCAAGATCCTTCCTATTAGGCGCATGCTTTTTAGTATAAATTGTTGTATGGCAAATTTTTGTAACGGCAGCGAAAATCTTTGCCGCAGTTCTCCAAAAAGATCACCCGTTGTCACATCCGGCTAGCGCGGTGTTGGCGGGAGGTGTACGGAGGGACGGTAATTATGTCACTGGCAGAAATAAATCAAAGAGCGGTAGCAGTTTCCCAAAGGGTTACTGTCGAAACGGAGCAGCTGATGGACAGGATGGATAAACTTGGGAGTGGCGACGTAAGCAATCCGGTGCTCGGCATGTATTTGAAGAGATACGAGACGTTAACGCGGTTGAGCGATCAAGTGGCAGTGTTTACGACTGCAATTGAGCCGCTCATTTTGTGTGGTGCCAACCTGCCTTCGACGGTTGCGCTTGGTGCCACAGTTGCCGTCTGGTTAATGGCAAATGGCGCCGTGCAACCAGCAATGTTTGCAAAAGTGTCTGCGGCCTTAGATGCCGTTACCGAAGAAGCGCGCCATTTCGGGGTAGCTGTAACGAGGCTAAAGAATGCCGAAGCAATCCTTTCTGAGAATGAAGGAGCGTTACGTACAGCGCAGGCTACGGCAGCGTTGCAATCCGCGCAAGCCGAAGGAAAGTTGCGTACCGCGCAAGCCGAGGCAGAAGCAACGAAAGCGGCTGCATACAAAGAATTGCAGGAAGCTCGCGCAACTGCGAAGGGGAAGTATGGTGCCGCAAGGGAACGGGAAGCGCAGGCGAATGCGTATGCGACGGAACGGCGGGCCAAATATGACAGCCTGAGTTGGTTTGGAAGAACTTTCCGTGGTCTTAGTTAATGGGTAAAGGTGGCGCGTAAAGTAAGAATGGAGGATATACCATGAGTAATGTGGGAAATTTTTCGCCACAGGGTAGCTTTCCCGCTCGTAGAAGTGGGCCGCGAGTGGTGGATATGGAAACTGGAGAGGAATTGGAAGTGATTTCTCCTCCACCGGCAGCTGCCGTACATAGGGATGAGGTTCATCCTTTTAGAGGCAACACGGAGGCGGCGAATTTGGCCATGATCCTAATGGCAAGATACCCAAAGGCCGCTTTGTTAGTTCAAAACTGGGTTGAAATGGCACTGGAGTCGGGTTGTCCTCCGCAGGAGGTTGAGGCAGTTGTTAGTAGGCAAGCCGAAGAAGAAGAGGCACGGGTTCGCGCACGAACAACGGATGAAGCTGTCGCGATGCATATGGCATCGGCGCCACCAGGAAAAAGGATGCCCGCCGATGATTCTGTTGAAATCTCCGCGGAAACAAGATCTGCGCCCTCGTGCGAAATTGCGGCTGGTGCTATGCCCCGAGAGCCAAGGCATGGCGCTCACAGACCACCGCCGTTAGATCCGCGGCTGATGGCTACTATGGATAAGTTTAAAGCCGATGCTGCGGCCAGGGATGTGGCAGATCGCCAGGCAGATGCCAGATTGGAGGCGGCAAAAGAGGCCTTGGTGGTGGCAGATGACGAGTTGGCAAAAGCCGAGCTTGATAGCGCTGCAGTTAGAGTACAAGCGAACCGTAAATTAGCAAAAGCTAAGCATGATGGAGCTAACGTTAGGATGCAAGCTGATTTAGAACTAGAAGCGGCGGAGGATGAGGCGGATGCGGCTTTTGCCGCGGCCGACGCCATGGACGCAGCAGCGGACAGCTTAAAAAAAAAGAGCCGCGTCTGTTCGATTGCTTGATCCGGACACCATTAAAATGTTGGCAATGGATTGTAGCTGTTTTTTGCCGCATTTTCCGAATCGGGGCCGAGTCGTAGCGGCTTTTGTTTGCGAATTGTTTTTTATATAAGTTTTCATTGTTTGCATAATTGCGATAAGGATAGGTGATATATGACGATTACAACTAATTCCCAGCAAAGATTTGATGAATTTCTACTGATGCTTGATGCCGAGGAACGAGAACTGTGTGACCGCATCGAGGCGATCGATGTTGGGTCGCCGGCTGCATTGGAGCTTATGCGGCATGTTGAAGCGTTATGGCATTTTAGAGATGGGATTTGCACATGCCAACTTGCAATTCAAGTTTTTGGGCATTATCAAATTCCATCTGTACCCATTCTGATTAGGAGCCTTGTCCTATATGCCTGTTTTGGTAATGTAGAGGACAATTCATGGCATGTGATGCTGGCAAATGCCGTAGACGTCGTTTCTGCAGAAACAAGGGAATTTGGAAAATTGCTGCTTGAGCGCAAGCGGGTTGAAGCGGATCTGGTAGCGGCTCAGGCAGCCCGGACGAGAAGACTTGCCGAAGAGGTAAAAACGGAGGCGGAGGCTCGGGCGGCCCGGGCAAAAAGATTCGCAGAAGAAACAAAAGCGAAAGCAGAGTTAGCGGCCATCAATGCCAGGCGTGAAGCGCAAAGACTTCGCGAGACGGCCAATGCGAGGGAGAGGCAAGCAACTATGAATGCCACTGCAATACGACGACGCGCGAAACAAGAAACTGAATCAGTTTGTGCGGTTGCTTGATGTCGCACCGGCGAAAACAATGCGCAAATATCAACCTGGGGTGAAAGTTGTTTGGCTTTTGCCCCAGGCCCTTTCGAAGGGTCGTATGTTTTTCGGTGTAGGTTGTTGGATGGCAAAATTTTGAAGCGATATCGAAAATATTTACCGCAGGCCTGTCATAGTACAACTCATTGCAACATTCACTGTCATGGCATGTTTCTAGAATTGCGATGGAAGCTAGGATGAAGATTGCGACGTGGAATGTTAATGGCCTACGGTCAATTTTGCAAAAAACATTTGAGGACTTTGTCCGCGCTGTGGATCCAGACGTTATTTGCTTGCAGGAGACGAAAATAAGCCCAGACGTGATCCCGGATTTGGGTTTTCCTCAATACGGGTTTCGATCTTTCAACTGTGCCAACCGACGTGGGTACTCCGGAACCGCCATCCTGTCGAAAATTGCCCCACAATCCATCAATGAGCAAACGCATTTGGAAATGTTGCTTCCATCCCATGAAGGACGCGTGCAGGTGTGTGAATTTAAAAATTTTTTTCTCGTCAATGTCTACGTACCAAATGCTCAAGCGCAACTCACCCGTCTGCCTTTGCGGCATTTGCAATGGGACGTAGAATTTGGAAGATATCTGGCTGAATTAAACGCGAAAAAACCTGTGCTTGCCTGTGGAGATTTTAATGTTGCCCATCAGGCAATCGATTTGGCGCGTCCGAAAGAAAATCGCGGCAACGCTGGGTTCACCGACGAGGAACGGAGCGGATTTTCAAATATTTTAGACAAAGGGTTTGTGGACGTTTTTCGCCTGCAAAATCCGAAGCATGTGGGCACATACAGTTGGTGGTCCTACCGATGTAACGCCCGAGAACGAAACGTTGGGTGGAGGATTGACTACTTCCTTGCTTCCCAGGGCATGCTTCCGGCCATCGGCGAATGTAAAATTCTTACCCATATTACCGGTTCGGATCACGCACCGGTGCTGCTTGAATTACAATAATCACACCGAATTCAAGGGTCCCCCATTTCCATTTCTAATGTGTCACATATCGGCGCGGTGCGGAATGTTTGTGATTACGGAGTCGAATGCGGGGATCAATGGCGATCAGTGTAAGGTCCGCGGCGAGGTTGCAAACGACGATTAGCGCCACGTAAACCAACACAATTCCACTGATAACCGGATAATCACGATTGCTAATGGACTGAATAAACAATCTCCCCAACCCGGGAATGTTGAAGAGATTCTCCACAATAAATGTTCCGCTAAGCACACCGGCGCAGGTTGAGCCCAGATATGCAATGACGGGCGGGATCCCGTTCGGGAAAATATGCCGTCGGAAAATTTGCCCCGGCGTAAGCCCTTTTGCCCGGGCGGTGCGTACGTAAAGCTGGGAGGATTGGTCATGCATGCTTTGCCTTGTCAGTCGTCCAAGGAATGCCGCATATTGTATGGAAAGGGTGATGATTGGTAAAATTTTACTTTTCCCGCTGGACCAGCCAAAGGCATCGAACCAGCGGAAGTGACATACAAACACATAACACAATAGCGGGCCTAAAACAAACGTTGGCACACAAATGAAAAGAATTTCTACGGTTGCCAGCCAGCGGTCGCAAAATTTTCCATAATTCACCGCCTGGAATAACCCAACGGCACACCCAATAAGCATAGCTACCATAAGCGCATAAAATCCGAGTTCTAAGCTTACGCCCACCTTATCGGCCATCAGCTCTCGGACGGACCAACCCACCTGCCGATAGGATGGGCCAAGATCTCCGCGCATGATTTTTCCCAGGTAGTGCACATACTGTGATGGCACTGATTGCTCGTGCGCATAGTAGGACATAATTTCCGTCCGTGCCTCCTGCGGCAATTCGCGCTCACTATCGTAGGGGCCGCCGGGCACATAACGTAGCATGAAAAATGTAAATGTTAGCACCAATAGCCCCATGGGAATAATCGCCAAAACTCGGCGCACGGCATAGAAATACACGGTAAATACGGTGAGCATTTCTACCCAAAAGCCAACGGCATTTTTCCCGCGCCATGTGTCGAATGTGAATTTACTTGTGCGTAAATTTTACCGTGGGTTATCCGGCGCCACAACCGCCTCCTCCATTGACAAAAATATAACTTCCGTTGCTCTTTAGGGTATGCCGGAGAAAGGGAAAAATCGCCTTCGCGGAATTTTTTGCGGTGGCCTTGGATTACTCCTATTCATCGCCGTCCTTGGATATGCTCCGGAGCAATGCCCATGGGTCAGCACTCGCGCATCAACACCGGGAGGGATAAATAATCCCATCGGCATGGTCGGAGCCTGCGTTTCATTTGGCGGAATTTCCCTGCTTGGCCTTGCTTATTTTCTCATTCCAATCTTTCTCATTCGCTCCGGCTATTCGGACTTATCATCACGTGCTCGGCCAAACGCCAAGGGACGAATTTTGGGCATGGGAATTTGCCTGTGCTGCTGCCCCATATTTTTTGCACTACTCCAAAACCTTATTTCGAAGATAGGATTGTTGCATTTTGATCATTTTTTCCTTAATGGCATGGGCGGGATATTAGGAGCATTATGCTATGAATATTTTTTCAAAGATTTCCTGGGAACCACGGGGAGCATCCTTGTTCTATCTTTACCCATTAGCCTCAGCTTCTGGGCCGTTTTCACCGGGCAGGCCACTCTTTCCGATGCGATTGGTTGCTCGCTGGAACAGCTCGGTGGCACGGGGCAGTGGCTGAGAAAAGCTTTTAGAATTTTTAGGGAAATACTTTTCTTTTGGCGTTTGCGGAGAAGGAAAAATACACTAGAATCTGATACATTTATATCCACGGAAAGCAGTGATCAGTTGCTCCGCAAGCCACCGGATGATGAGGTGCTTGATGATGCTCTTTTGGCCATGAGGAGGCAGCCAATTTGTGAAAATCTTTTCCGGAACGGCGGCGAACAGCAGGCATTGCCATTTGATGAGTATATCCATCCGCCGATGGACCTGCTGAATGAGCCAACGGATGACGGGGAATACGCAGAAGAGTGCTCAGCACTGGCCATCGAATTGCGGGAAACGCTGAACCAATTTGGCGTGGAGGTGGAAATTGGAGAAATTCAATCGGGCCCTGTAATCACGCGCTATGAACTTATTCCAGCGCCCGGTGTCCGTGTGGAAAAAATCGAAAACTTAGATAAAAATATTGCCCTGACCATGCGAGCTCCGTCCGTTCGCATCCTAGCACCGATCCCCGGACGAAACTGCGTGGGTATTGAAATTCCAAATGCCCACGCCAGGCCGGTTGGATTGCGCGGAATTTTGGAATCGGATGCATGGAAGAAAAAAAACGCGGAGGTGCCCATTGTCCTCGGCCGCGGTGTTACCGGTGATCCGCTCATCGCCGATCTCGCCCGAATGCCACATCTGTTGATCGCCGGATCGACGGGATCTGGGAAAACAGTGTGCATCAACTCAATTTTAGCGTCATTCCTTTTCCACGCCTCGCCGGAGGATTTACGACTTATTCTCGTCGATCCTAAAATTGTAGAAATGCAAGTGTACAATCAGCTACCACATATGCTGCTACCCACGCTAACGGATCCCAAAAAAGTTCCAAACGCGCTTCACTGGCTCATTCACAACATGGAATGGCGCTATCATCTCTTTGCCAGCGTCGGCGTACGAAATATTGCCGGCTTCAATGCCAAAGTTATGCGTACGCGCGAAGAAAATAGGCGTGCATCGGAAATGGAGCGGGAACTTTCTCCGGAGGAGCGTACGGCCATGGCCCACGTACAAGCCTCCAGGCGGGAGGCTGCCGAGATGCCGCAACAGCGCTTGCCATACATAGTTTGCGTCATCGATGAATTGGCGGATCTAATGCTGGTTGCCCCGGACGACATAGAAAATTCGGTAACACGTCTGGCCCAATTGGCTCGCGCCGCAGGAATTCATCTTATTTTGGCAACGCAACGGCCTTCCGTTAACGTTATTACCGGCGTCATCAAGGCAAATTTGCCAAGTCGCATTGCGTTCAAAGTTGCTTCCAAGGTAGACAGTCGGACCATTCTTGATGCCAATGGTGCCGATGGGCTTCTTGGACGCGGCGATATGCTCTTTTTACCGCCGGGGGCATCCGGATTGGTTAGGGCCCAGGGTGCATGGGTGAGCGACGAGGAAATTAATCACGTAGTCGAATTTATTGCGAAAAATCGCGGCCAGAGTTTCGATAAGCAGGCCATGGCATTCGTGGAAAATCCGAATATCTCCCAGCAGGAGAATTCGAAAAGATAATCTACCCGATTATATCAACAATGGGCTTGAATTCTGGGGGTATCCTTTTTTGCTGCGGAGATGGCTTTTGTGCAGGCGAGTGGAATGCCGATGGTCCCGGCTTCGCAGGTTGAATCGCGCTATGCCTATTGGCGGGTGCGGCTGCTCTATACCCTAATCATAGGGTATGCAGCATTCTACCTGGTAAGGCAAAATATTCAAATTGCTGTGCCGCTCATGCTTAAAGAATTTGGTTATACTAAAACGCAAATCGGATGGGTTTTTAGCGCATTTCCGGTAATTTATGGCATAGGAAAGTTTTTTAGTGGCGCATTGTGCGATCGTGTTAACGTGCGATATTACATGGCTGGCGGGCTCATACTTGCTTCACTCATGAGTATCGCCATTGGATTTGCACCGACATTCTCCGCAGGGCTTTACTCCCATTGCCACATTGCCATTACGCCACTTTGTCTCATCGCTATTTTCTACTCATTCAATGGGCTATTTCAAGCAACGGGATGGCCTCCAATTGCCCGGCTGATGACCAATTGGTTTGCCCCCACGCAGCTTGGCACCTACTGGGGAATGGTTAATGCCTCTCACCAAATTGGCAGCATAACCATTCTCATTGGCGGCGCTTGGCTTGGAAAACATTTTGGTTGGCAGTCCATTTTTTTTGTTCCAGCCGTCGTTTGTTTGGTCATAGCTGTTTTTCTTTTGAATCGGCTTTGCGACACCCCCGAATCGGAAGGGCTTCCGCCATTATTCGACGGAAAGGACGGAAGAAAAATCCAGGTTTCCAATTCGGGAAATCACGCAACCTTCAAAGAGATTTTTTATACTCATATTCTTCCCAATCGTGCGCTGTGGCTGGTTTGCTGGGCAAATTTTTTCCTTTACGTGGTTCGCATGGGGTTTTTCAACTGGGCGCCAACTTTTCTCCAGGAGTCCCGTGGATCCTCGGTCATGGGGTCCAGTCTGCAGACGGCTTTTTTTGAAATTACCGGGATCATTGCCGGGATTGCCGCCGGGTATATTTCCGATCGCTGGGCCGGCGGCAAACGTAATGCGGTTTGTGCGATATTCATGGTGTTTCTCATTTTTTTCCTGCTCCTATTCTGGGGCACGCCGGGACATCACCCGATTTTTGACACCTTTCTTTTAGGCATTATTGGGTTTTTTGTCTATGGGCCGCAGACACTCGCTGGAATCGCCGGTGCTGAATTTGGTTCCGCACGGGCGGCGGCCACGGCCAATGGACTTACCGGACTTTTCGGCTACGCCGGTGCCATTTTTTCCGGTTTTGGTATTGGTCTGATTACTGACCATTTCGGCTGGGGACATGCCATTTTGTTTTGCATTGCATGCGCTGGTATTAGTTTGGCATTTTTTGCCATGAATTGGTCACAAACATCACTTGGAAACAATACGTAATCTGGCGAATTGGTTTGCGCGTGAATTATGAATTCGCGGAAAAGCGTCCGGGTTGCATAAAAAGAAAGCCAAAATAAACGGCTGCCAAAACCGTATGCAAGATGAGCAGATCAATCTCGTCCGGCTTGACGAGAAAAGATTGCTTGATAAGGATTAATTCCGTTGCCGTCAACGCCGTGCAACATGTTTTAAAGAAGCATCCGGCCATAAACAGTATGCCGGTGATGACATAAACTACGGCGATGATCAAAATCCAAACGCGTGGTTCCAGTGTAAGGGTAAATAATGAAAATGGACGATCTAAAATAACGATCGCCGATCGGCCGCCGCCAAGCATTTTTACTCCATACCAGGCGGTAATAAGCCCCAAAACAATCCGAATAACCAATTTCCCAAAATCCGGCTTATCAAAGAAGCGATCCATAGACGCAAAGGGTGGAAAGAAGTTCCTGTCGCGCAAGAGTTCTATTACAAGATTTTCGCAAAGCCATTGGTAATGTCGAGGGTTCCCGCGGCTTTCGCTTCCTTGACACGGCGGTGATTTGAAAGTGACCTTCTTGGGAATGGATAGCCTATCCTGCCCAAAGCACGTGGCCATAATTCTTGACGGCAACGGCCGCTGGGCACAGCGGAGGAAACTACCCAGAATTGCAGGTCATCGGGCCGGCGTACGGGCCCTGCGAAAAAATTTCAAAACTATTCGCCACTCCGGAATCCATTGCCTGAGCCTTTTTGGATTTTCCACGGAAAATTGGAAGCGCTCAGCGGCGGAGGTTCAAGGATTGATGCGTATCTTTTCAAATGCCGCCCAACGAAATGTGCGGGAAATTTTGGATGCACGGGCACGATTTCATTGGATTGGCTCCGCCGATGGCCTTTCGGAAATTCTTGTTCAGCGATTACGCAAACTGGAGGAAAAAACAAAGCAGGAGAGTGACTTCCATCTCATTTTGGCGCTCAACTACGGTGGCCGTGATGAGGTTGTGCGGGCTGCTCGAAAAATGGCGGAAAATACCCACCCGGCTGATTTGTCGCAATGGACCTGGGAAAATTTCTCTCAATATTTGGACACGCGCGATATTCCAGATGTAGATTTGGTCATTCGCACTTCCGGCGAGCAACGGCTAAGTAATTTCATGCTAATGCAAATGGCCTATGCGGAAATTTTTTTTACGCCGACCCTTTGGCCGGATTTTACCGGGGAAACATTTCAGCAGGCCATGGATTTTTATGCCTCCAGGGATCGCCGTTGCGGTATGATTGCGACCTCGGCGGGAACTTGAATTTCCTATTTTAGTGTCTTTTTCGTTGCCTTTAAAAAAAGGTTAGATGACATGAAATCCAATGCGTGCTGGCAAGAAGTTGTGGCAGTTTTTTCTTCTGGGTTGGACAATTTTGCTTGGATCAACCGGATGCGGAACTACGAAGGATCGCTCATACGAGCGCACGGTTTCCTATCGGACGCAACAACCGCTGCCGGCAGATGTTTATGAGAGCGAAAACTTACGCGCACGTCCGAGAAAGCCAACCTATGAATCACTTACCTATGAAAATTACACAGTTACCAAGGGTGATAGCTATTGGCGAATTGCTCAGGGTCACAATATCCAGCTCAAAGATCTTTTAGCCGCAAATGGTGCTGGCCGCGAGGATGTACTTCGCGTTGGACAAGAGTTGCAAATTCCAATACGAAAAGCGCCGCCCAATACGGAATTTTATGTGGTCTCGCGCGGAGATACGCTATCGTCCATTGCTCGCAATGGTGGGTGCTCCGTCGGAGAACTTCGCCAGCTTAATTCCATATCAGGGGATGTGCTTATTGTGGGACAGAAAATTATTGTCCCAACATCTGGGCTTCAAAAGCGTTCCATGCGGGAGCTTAGCGCCATAAGTACGGATCCAAAGGACACGTATGTTGTACGCCGAGGAGATACGCTATCATCCATCGCCACGGCCTATGGCATGACATTGCACGAACTGACGGAACTCAACAATATAGCGCAAGCTGACCATATCCGCGAAGGCCAAAAGTTGTTCATCATTATGGGTCGGCAAAATGCCAAGGGATTTAAGTCTTCAGCGCGCGAAGATAAAAATGACGGGAATTCTCAAATATCCGCTTCCGACAATGACCTCCTTGGATTTTTCGACGAGGATGACCTTTTCGATACAACACGGTAGCAAAAAATTTGTCGAAAAGATAATTTTGCCAGCTAGGCCGCGACTAATTGCGGACGAGCAAGCGCAATAAAAGCATTTTCGCCGAGGACCTCGCATAAATATTCGATGATCGGCTTAGCGTCATAATCTTCTTTGAGTAAAATAAAGCAGGCACTCCCGGCACCGGTAAGATGGGCAAATAATTTAAAATATTCTGGCAAGTCCTTAAAAATAAGGCCAAGTTCCGTGTATTTACTGTTCGTAACGGATTCGAATGTATTCATATAGGATTGAGAGTCATAGGTTCCTGATTCATAGGCGCTAAGCAAATTTTGAATAAAATTGGTTGCCACGTCGGAATTCGTATAATTCCAGCTTCCTGGAATATCTAAAATGTTGTAAGCTTGTTGAGTATCCATCGAAAATATCGGTTTAAAGATGAGAATTTTGACCCTTCGTAGGCCCTCAAGCCGTTCTGGATTTACGGACGCGACGTGATCACCGCGCCCTTTTACAATGCAGGGGGACGAGGATAAAAAAAGTGGCACATCGGAACCGATCTTTGCCGCCATGAGTTGCAAATCCGTTCCGGATATGGGAAATGCAAGCATTTCATTGAGCGTTTTAAGAAAAGATGCTGCATCGCTACAGCTGCCACCCAATCCAGCGCCGATTGGAATATTTTTTTCCAATGATATGGAAACCCGATGTGGAAATTCGTACATTTCTCGGAAAAGGCTCAGTGCCCGCATAACGGAATTTGTGTGATCCGTTGAAATGTCTGGGACATCACAAACCATGGTATCGTCGCCCGACGTTTCCGAAAGACGAATTTGCAAGTGGTCATAAAGATTTACTCGAACCGTCAGAGATACAATATCATGACAATCATCCTCGCGCTTCCCGGCGACGGCAAAGTACAAATTTAATTTGGCCGGACAAGAAACCCTGCGGAAAAGATTCACGGCGCCAGGCTAACGTCTGACGCCGTTCACGCAAGCCAACACGCATGCAATACGAATTTTTATAAGATATCCTGAAAATCAAACGGACCGACTCAATTCGGTCCCAGGCTTAAACTTGACAACACATTTCTTCGGAATGGCAATTTTCTTTTTGGTTTGCGGATTAATTCCGGTCCTGGCCGCGCGTTCAACTACGTTAAACGTCCCAAATCCAACGAGTTGGACCGCTTCGTGCTTAGACACGGAACCCTTAATGGCTGACAGTATGGCATTCAACACTCGTTCCACCGCCGCCTTTGACAAGGAACCATCGTCAAGGATGCTGTGAGCCTCGTCAACTAACTCAGACTTGTTCATATACTCTCCTTTGTTGGCAAGACAATAGCCCCACAGGCCGCCTGCTTTCAGGCATCCTGCACTAGCCCATTGGGCCGTCAACGGCAAAAGGGAAAAAATACCACAAATTAAATATTTACGACATTTTCACTCGCTACCACTGTTGTACCCTTTGTTACTATCTTCTCAATCGGTTTTGCCGCTGGGCGCCGCCGTCCACCCTTGCGATAACCCTTATCGTCGGCTTTGATGATCTCAATGAATGCCATTTTAGCCGCATCTCCCTGACGGGGAACAAGTTTATAAATTCGCGTATACCCTCCGGCACGCGATAAAAATTCTTCCGCCTGCTCATCGAAGAGCTTCTTCACCGACGCATGGTCACGCATGCGTGCCACGGCCAACCGCCTATAGTGAAGCTTCCTGGCAGAATCCTCCGCACGCATCGCTTTGCAGGATAGGGTTACCAATTTCTCCGCGAAGGGGCGCAATGCCTTCGCCTTTGCTAATGTAGTTCGAATCCGCTCGTGGCGGAACAGTGCTGCAGCCAAACCTGCCAACATTGACTCCCGATGTTCTTTTTTTACTCCCAATTGAAATTTGTGTTTCTTATGACGCATGGCTATGACTCCTGTTTTTACTTTCTCAATTCGCGTATGCTGATCTCTTTACGTGCACTCGGGTACTTTCATTCCGAGAGACAAGCCTAATTCTTCCAAGCGATTGCGAATTTCCGTGAGCGATTTCTTCCCAAAGTTGCGATAGTGTAGCATTTCCGACTCCGTTTTGCTCGCCAACTCGCCAACGGTTAAAATATTGGCATTGTTTAGGCAATTTGCCGCACGCACGGAAAGTTCAATTTCATTCACGCTCATGCGGAACAACTTCTGCAAACGATTATGCTCGGAACCGTCTTTTTGCTCAATTTGCTGGAACTCAATACTTTCAGACGAAAGCTTATCAAAGATCGTAAGATGGAGCCGCAAGATGGCAACCGCTTCTGCGAGAGCATCTTCCGGCGAAATTCGTCCATCCGTTGTAATTTCAAGGACCAATTTCTCGAACTCGGTTGCCTGTCCCACGCGCGTGCTTTCCACGGAATATTTGACAAGGCGAACCGGGCCAAATGCGGAATCGAGTGGAATTCCACCGTCAATGTTGTCTAAAATTTTATTCTCATCCGCAAGGCGATACCCTCGTCCACGATTCAGACACATTTCCGCAAAAAAGGTCGTTGCGCTATCCGTGTGACAAATGACGTGGTCCGGATTAAGGATTTCAATCCCGGCGGGAACTAAAATGTCACTCGCCTGAACTATGGATTTCCCGGACACATTAATGGATAGTGTCCTGCTTTCGCGAATTTCAGATTTGAAAAGAACCCGCTTCAAATTGATAATGATCTCAACCACATCTTCGATAATACCCGGAATTGCCTGAAATTCGTGTTGGGCATCGCACAGCTTGACATTGGTCAACGCTGCGCCTTCGATGGCCCCCAACAGAATTCGCCGCAGGGCATTGCCGATGCTATGGCAAAACCCAGCCTCAAATGGTTCCGCAATAAACATGGCATACGTATCCGTTGCCGTATGTTCCACCTTCGTTAGACGAATTGGTAATTCGAAACTCCCCAATTTTCGTGCCATTTTTTCCTCCAGCTAACGGCTATAGAATTCGACGACGATTTGCTCGTTAAACCCGTGCGTAATCTCATCACGTCCGGGCATCCGAGTGATCATGCACTGCAACTCACTTGCATCCACCTGCATCCACGCGGGAACGGCACGATATCGCGTATCTTCCAAATTGCGCATAATCAAATGTCTAGATGCATCTCCCTGGTAGATATCAATTTGGTCACTTGCCCGGCAATTGTAACTAGCGATGTCTACCTTGTGGCCATTCACGCGAATGTGGCCGTGATTGACCAATTGGCGTGCCGCGCGCCGTGTCTTTGCAAACCCGGACAAATACACAACACTATCCAAACGCATTTCCAACAATTGAAGAAATATTTCGCCGGTAACACCCTTTTGCCGCTTTGCCTTGGCAAAAAGCAGGTGGAACTGTTTTTCCGTTAGTCCATACAAAAAGCGTAATTTTTGTTTTTCATTGAGCCCCAGTGAATAATCCGTTACCTTGCGTCGTAGTTTTGGACCATGAATGCCTGGCAGGTAAGCGCGTCGTTCAAAAGCCTTGTTGGCTGGGAAAATTGCCGTTCCAAAACGGCGATTTATACGTGTTTTAGGGCCTGTGTATCGTGACATTTTTTTATCTCCAGTTTAGTCCAATTCTCATGCCCGCCGCGGCTTCTTTGGCCGGCAGCCATTGTGCGGTAATGGCGTAACATCTGTGATGCTATTTACTTGCAACCCAATGGACTGCAGGGCGCGCACCGCGGCATCCCGCCCAAGTCCAGGGCCTTTAATTCGCACGTCAATTTCCTTTAATCCATGGGACATGGCCGTCCGCGCCGCGTCCTGCACGGCGACCTGGGCCGCATAGGCGGTTGACTTGCGTGAGCCACGGAAATTATTCTTTCCCGCACTAGACCAGGAAATTACCGCCCCGGCTTTATCGGAAAAAGAAACCTTCGTATTATTAAAAGTCGCTAAAATATGGCAAATACCATAGGATATATTTTTGCTTTTCTTGGCACGACGAATTTTTACATCGCCATCCAATTCACTGCGCAATAAATCCGCGGCTGTCAATTGTCCAGGCCTGGACTCCTTTGTGGTCGCTTCGCTTGTGCCATTCGAGACTTGCTCGATAGTTGCGTCACTTTCCTCCGCAACCGAAGTCTTATCACCTCTAATCATATAAATCGTTTCCTGTGAAATTCTTATTCCTTATTACGCACGACACCAACCGTCTTTCGCGTACCCTTCCTGGTCCGCGCGTTAGTGGAAGTCCGCTGCCCACGCACCGGAAGTCCGCGATAGTGGCGTAACCCGCGGTAACAGCGAATATTCTGCAATCGCTTAATATTGGCAATTACCTCCCGGCGCAAGTCCCCCTCCGTTTTGTAGCCTTTGTCCACGCAGATGGCCATGATTCTGTTTATATCTTGCTCCGTCAACGCGTCCGAACGCATGGCCGGATCGAACCCGGCTTCCGCAACAATGGCATCCGAACGCGTTGGCCCAATGCCATAAATATACCGCAGGGCAAAGGCCACTTTCTTTTTATTCGGAATGTCCGCACCAAATATTCGCACCATAGTTTAATCCCATCAAATCACTCTTCCGCCGCTTCCGTTGTCAGCCACTCAAGAAGTAGCCACATATCTTGTCAAGATTTCAGGCGCACCTTTTGTCACCAAAACCGTATGCTCAAAGTGAGCCGCATATTTCCCGTCCGCAGTCCGCACCGTCCATCCATCCGCATCGAGCAAAATCTTTTCGCTCCCAAGCATAAGCATCGGCTCAATTGCAAAGGTCATTCCCGCCTCGAGCCGCGGCCCCTTTCCCTTTTCGCCAAAATTAGGAATATTGGGTTCCTCGTGCATATTCCGGCCGATGCCATGGCCAACCAGATTTCGCACGATGCCAAGGTCCGCCTCTTCGGCGCAGCGCTGTATGGCAAAGGAAATGTCGCCGACATGATTCCCCTCGATGGCCTGCTCTGCTCCCGCGTGCAAAGCCCGTTCTGTCACACTAAGAAGTTTTTTCACATCATCGGAAACATCTCCGACTGCCACCGTTTGCGTGGAATCGCCCATGAATCCTTCGTGCTGCGCAACGAGATCTAGGCTAACGATGTCTCCTGATTGAATTTTTCGTGTTTTGCTTGGAATGCCATGCACAATCTCGTCGTTGAGAGATATGCATATGTGTGCTGGGAAAGGTTGTCGCGAGCGTCCTTGGTAATTATAGCATGCACCAACGGCGTTGTGAGCCTTCAGGGATTTGATGGCAAGCTGATCCAGTTCCCAGGTGCTGACGCCGATTGCAACGGCCGCACAAATCTCCGCGAGAATATCAGCGGTGATACGCCCAACTTTGCGCATGGCCACAATTTCTTCGCTATTTTTTATCGTAATCATGGTTGAACGTTCTAGCTGTGATGCCGAAAAATCCAGGACAAAATACCAATTGCCATGAGAACAGCTGGAACTAGCCAAAGTAGCCGTAACGCCTTTGCGTCAGTGCCATCAGCGGGAAGTTGCATTTTTTGCCGTTTGGCTCCGGATGAATACTTAAGCAAACTATCATAGTTTTTTTGGACCAGATAGGTTTCGACCTGTTTCATCATCTCCAAAAGAACACCGACGGTGATAAGTGTACCCGTGCCGCCAAACAGCAATGACACGCCGTAGGGGATGTGCAGAGAAAAATAAAGAAAGTCGGGAAATACGGCAACCAACGTCAAAAATACTGCGCCCGCAAAGGTTAATCGTGTCATGGTAAATCCAAGAAATTGCGCCGTTGCAGCCCCGGGACGTACTCCCGGGATATATCCACCGCTTTTTTTCAGATCGTCGGCCACTTGTACCGGACGAAACATCATGGCTACCCATAGATAACTAAATGCGAAGATGAGCACAGCATAGAGCGCGTAGTAAACCATCGATCCCTGTGACAGATAAAACGATACACCTTGAAAAAATTGAATTCCCGTGGCGCCGCCCAGATAGGCAAAAATCTGCTGAGGGAAAAGCAATAGTGCATTGGCAAAAATAATGGGCATGACTCCAGAATAATTAATTTTGAGCGGCAAAAACGAATTCGCCCCACGGTACATGCGGTTGCTGACCACGCGATTGGCATGCTGCACGGGAATCTTCCGTTGTCCCTGAGTCATGGCAATCATGGCAAAAATGACCACAAGCAGAAGTGTCACCATGCCTGCAAATGTTACCCCGGCGATGGTCAAATTGCGCCTGGACTGATATCCGGTCGCGAAAAATTGCGCCAATTGCGCCAGGCTTCGCGGAAAAGACGACAGAATGCCGACGACGATTAGCAATGACATTCCACTGCCGATCCCCCTTCGCGAAATTTGATCGCCGATCCATACAAGAATCATCGTTCCGGCTGTTAAAAATAACATGGAAGAGAAAATGAAAACGCGTTTACCAGAAATCACAATACTGCCGTAGTGTGTTGGATCAAAATTTGGGAATAGGCGCCCCGGGTAATTGGCCAACGCCGCAGCCAATAAAACGCCCTGGACAACGCAGATGAGCAGTGCCAAGTATCTGGTATACATCGCAATGCGATGTCGTCCGACTTCGCCCTCCTGTTGTAATTTTGCCAACGATGGCATTACGATGCCCAAAATTTGCATAACGATTGACGCGCTGATATAGGGCATGATTCCCAAGCCAAAAATGGCCCCTTTCAGAAGGGCCCCGCCGGTAAACATATTGTATAGCCCAATGAGCCCACTTCCCTTCGCCGCCGCCACCTGATCGGCGAAAAAGATCTGCAGCGGATACGGGTCAACGCCCGGAAGGGGAATATTGGCTCCTATGCGAGCAATAAAAACCAACACCAGCGTGAAAAAGATTCGCTGCCGCAACTCCGAAATTCGTAAAAACTTTTTAACTGCTTTGAGCATGACCCTATACCACGCCAACTCCGGCTACTTCTTCATTTTTTCCAATAACAATCGCGTGGCCGCCGGTCCTGGCAATGGCCGCCATGGCACCTTCGGAAAACTGCTCTGCCCGGATGGTTATGGCCATCGGAAGTTCTTCGTTGCCAATAATCTTAATTTCCCTGGTTCCGCCACGGACCACGCCATTTGCAATGAAAACCTCCAAGTTAAATTCACAAATTCCACGCGCAACAAACGGCAACAAACGCTTTAGTGCCACCGGCGTTCTGTCCCGGCGAAATCGAAAATTTGAGAACCCACGAATGGGCAATTTCCGATACCATGGAATTCCAGACGTGACTGGCGATACGCGATATCCGGAGCGCGCCTTAGCCCCCTTGTTGCCTTTTCCGGCCGTTTTACCCAGTCCGGAACTTTCCCCGCGTCCAACGCGCTTCTTTTTCCGATTAGGCGATTTTGGCAATTCGTGCAGCTTCATGGCTTGGTTGTCCTCTAGGAATTTTTATTGTAGCTCCTGCCGCGCAGAGCGAGAATAGCCTCATAGGTGCGCAATTGCCCAAGGGCATTCATGGTGGCACGCACCGTAGCCAGCGAATTATTGGATCGCATGGATTTGGATAAGATGTTTTTTGCGCCAAAGGCCTCCAAAACTGCACGAATACCACCGCCGGCAATGAGTCCCGTTCCAGGAGCCGCCGGACGCAGCATCACCCGTCCGCCGTCCGCTAGACCAATAACTTCGTGGGGAATTGTCCCCTCCTTCAGCGCAAACGGCCGCATGCCATTTCGCGCATGATCCGTTGCTTTACGAACGGCCTCTGGCACTTCATTGGCCCGGCCATAGCCAACGCCAACGCTGCCATTTCGATTACCAACGACAACCAGCGCGGAAAAACTGAATCGACGTCCGCCGCTCACAACCTTCGAACAGCGGCCAATGTTAACGACTTTCTCGAACAACGAATCGTCGGAGGAGCGATCCCTGCGGTCCCTATCCCGGTCCCTAAATTCTCTTCTTGGTCTTGAGTTCATACTTAAAATTCCAAACCTGTCTGCCGGGCCGCATCCGCAAATGCCTTTATGCATCCATGGTATCGCTTCGGCCCGCGATCAAAGACAACGGACGTAATTCCTTTAGAATAGGCCAACCGGCCGAACGCCTCACCCAAAATTGTTGCACCGGATACATTTGCCTTCACGCCATGTGGTTCCACGCCCTTTGCCAGCGACGACAACGCAACCAATGTTCTACCCGCGCCATCGTCGATGCACTGCGCATAAATATGCTTATTGGAAAAATGCACACTTAACCTGGGCCGTTGTGGAGATCCGGATATGCGAGCCCTCACCCGCCATCTCCGCCGCTGCGCCTGTTGCATCTTTTGAAAGAGTTTCATATCACCTCACTAGGCAGTCTTCTTGCCTTCCTTACGCCTTACAAATTCGCCAACTATGCGAACTCCTTTGCCTTTGTATGGTTCGACCGGATAAAATCGACGGATATCCGCCGCAACCTGCCCAACCATCTGTTTATCCATGCCCTCAACGCGAATCTTCACGCCGTCAGTTACGGCAACCTTAATCTCCGCGGGGATTTGGTATAGGATCGGATGACTTTTCCCGAGAGCGAGGTCCAAAACGCTGCCCTTCAATATGGCCTTGAATCCGACCCCGGATATTTCCAAATCCTTCACAAATCCATTTGTTACACCATGGATCATGGCATTTAGAATGGATTTAATTGTGCCCGCTATTGCCAGTGCTTTCCGACTTTCATCGGCGGGCTTCACCCACACCGCGCCATCTTCGTTCTTCTGGATAATTACGCAGGATGGGAAATTTTTTTTCAACTGACCCTTTGGCCCCTTTACGGCAATGCTCAGGCCTGTAATTTCCACATCGACGCCGGATGCCACATGAATTGGTGTTTTTTCAGCCCTGCTCATTTCGATTACCCTCCAATTACCACACCTTACAAATCAGCTCGCCGCCAATATTCTGTCGACGCGCCTCCGAATCACGCATGATACCGCGGGAAGTTGACATAATGCCAATGCCCATTCCGTTCAGCACGCGTGGAATTTTTGCCGATCGATAATAAAGGCGTCGGCCGGGAGTGCTACAACGCTCAATCTGAATGACGGGCGACCGCCCATCCGCGTCGTAACGAAGTGTAATACGAAGATGGCGGAGCCCGCACTCACAAGAAAAACTCTCAAAATCAGCAATGTGTCCCGTATTTTTGAAAATGCGCAAAATCCCCTCGCGCATTTTGGAGTATGCTACTGTGCAAGAATCCTTCCGCGCGCGAATGGCATTGCGGAGAATTGTTAAAAAATCACCAATTGTATCCATGTCCAAAATCCACTACCATGAGGCCTTCATGACGCCTGGAATATATCCGCCGGCGACCATTTCCCGTAAAACCAAACGGGAAACACCAAAGCGTCGATGAACCCCGCGCGAACGCCCCGTAATTGAACAGCGATTGCGCACGCGAACCTTGCACGAATTCCGCGGAAGTTCGGAAAGCGCTCTCTGTGCCTGGAAAAATTCGCCATCGGCCGTAGCCGGATCAGCCAGAATTTTTTTCAACTCCTTCCGACGTGGCGCATATTTTTCCATCATCCGCACCCGCTTCGCATTACGTTCCACTGACGATTTCTTTGCCATAAAACTCCTCTGCCAATCAGGCTTCCTGCGCCTCCGTCACATGCCGACGCTTCTGAAACGGCATACCCAACGACTCCAGCAATTCATGGCATTCCACGTCGGAACTTGTACTTGTCACAAATGTTATATCCATTCCAACGCTCTTGCGCTCCCGGTCCACGCCAACTTCCAAGAAAATACTATCATCCTGAATCCCAAGTGTATAGTTGCCTTGCCCGTCAAATTTCGCCCGCAATCCGCGAAAATCACGAATTCTCGGAAGGGCAACGGAAATGAGTCGATAAACAAATTCATACATGGCATCCCCGCGCAAAGTTACTTTAACGCCGTTTGGGACACCTGCCCGCAGTTTAAAGTTTGAAATACTTCTCTTCGAATGTGTTATAACTGGCTTTCGGCCGGCAATCATGCCGACTTCCTTCAGGATTTCTTCGATCCATGCTTTGTCGCTCTCGGCGCTAATCGCGGAATTAATAACAACCTTTACCAACTTTGGCACGCGATGCGCATTCCTACACGCAATGCGATCAAGAAAATCTTTTACAATTACATCCGCATAGTACCGCCTAAGGGCTGGAATTTTTTTAGTTGCCACATTCACGTTAATTTCCCACTTTTCTAAAAACTCACAAACGCACGTACGTCTGTCAACTCGAAATCACTCACTTTTCGTGGCCTCATTGATCTTGCGCAAATTGGAATAGTGAATGGGCATCTCCATTTCCAAAATTGCACCATCCGGATGATTCTGACATTTGCGGACACATTTTTTGCGCACGTTTACGCCAAGAACGGTGACACGCATGTCGTTGCGCGAAATTTTTAAAACTTCGCCTCGCTTGCCCTTGCTCTTCCCGGAAATTACCTGAACCTGGTCTCCAGCTTTGATTTCTTGTTTCGTCATAGAACCTCCGGCGCCAATGAAATTATTTTTGTAAATTTTTTTTGTCGCAACTCTCTGGCAATTGGACCAAAAACGCGTGTCCCTTTCGGGTTACCCTTCTCGTCGATGATGACACATGCATTTGTGTCAAATCGCAAATAGCTTCCATCCGCGCGGCGAATGGGAAGCTTGGTCCGAACAATGACCGCCTTAGCCACAACGCCTTTTTTAACTGCGGCATCCGGCGTGCTGCTCTGAATGGCCACCACGATAATGTCACCCACATGCGCCGTCCGTTTATTTTGCCCCAACCGACGAATCATTTTCGCCGATTTTGCCCCGGTGTTATCGGCAACTTCTAACACACTTTCCTGTTGTAACATAACACTGTCTCCCGACTAAACCGTCGCAGCCCTTCGCACAATGGATACCACGCGCCACCGCTTCATCTTACTTAATGGACGAACTTCGGCGATTTCGACACCATCGCCCACCTGACACTCATTTTTTTCATCGTGCGCATGGACAACGGTCTTCCGCTTGACTTCCTTTAAGTACTTCGGATGTGGAACCTTATAGAAATATGCAACCTTAATACTCTTATCTCCGGAACGACTAATTACCTCGCCCGTTAGAGATTTGCGCATTTTTCTCTGCTGTACGTCCGCATTCATTTTTGAACTCCATTTTTAGCGCCGAGGACTCTCTGATTCACGACGGTTTTTATGCGCGCAACCGTCTGCCGTAGCTGCTTAAATTGGTGCGTTTTATCCACTTGCCCAGATTTTCTTCTAATACACAGACGAAGAAGCTGCTGCTGCGTGGACAAAAGCTCTTCATCCAACGCATTGTCCGACAATGCCCTAATTTCCATAATTTTCACCGCAAAGTTCCTCCATAAACATTATCTGGCGTACTCTTCCCGCGCTACCATCCGGCACCCAAATGGCACCTTTGCATCCGCCAATCGCATGGCCTCACGTGCAATGGTTGGCGAAACACCGGATATCTCAAAAAGAATGTTTCCAGGTCTTATAACCACGGCCCAAAATTCCACGGCACCCTTGCCTTTGCCCATACGTGTTTCCGCTGGTTTTTTCGTCACCGGCTTTTGCGGGAATACCCGCATCCACATCTTTCCCTTTCGCCTGAGATGGCGATTAATCGCCACGCGTGCGGCTTCCAGCTGAGATGCGGTCATTAATCCTCGCTCCAGGGCCTGAATACCGAAATCGCCAAAGGTAAGCTCCGCACCGCCCTTAGCATTGTGCCGATTGCGCCCTTTGTGTACCTTGCGATACTTTGTTTTTGCTGGTAATAAATTCGCCATAATCGTTCCCTCGGCAATCTTTTGCGCTCAATTTTAACGGGCCTGGGATTCCCTTTCCTTTGGCCTGCAAATCCAACATTTCACACCGATTTTTCCATAAACCGTATCCGCTTCCACAAGTGCATAATCGATATCTTCCCGTAGCGTATGAAGCGGCACACGCCCAACCCGTTGCACCTCCGTACGTGCAATATCGGCGCCACCCAGACGTCCTGAGCATTGCAATTTAACTCCCTGCGCACCGGCCCCCATGGTTACTTGAACTGCCTTTTTGGTGGCACGCCGGAAGGAAATGCGTCGCTCCAGCTGCTGGGCAACATTTTCCGCCACCAATTTGGCCACAAGCTCCGGACGTTTGACCTCCTGAATGTCAATCAGAACCGGATGCCCAACCATCTTTTGTAGTTTGCCACTGAGCGTGTCCAGATCATGTCCCCTGCGGCCAACAACCAATCCGGGCCGCGGCGTATAGATTTTAACACGAATCCGCCCACCGGCGCGTTCAATGAAAATCTTCGAAATGGAGGCATATTTGAGTGCCGTTTTCAAAAATTGTCGAATATCGAAATCCTCCTTAAGCCATAGAGGATAATTTTGCTTGCTGCCATACCAGCGAGAAACCCAATCCCGACGGATGGGCAATCGGAAGCCGATTGGATTAACTTTCTGTCCCATACAACTGATCCTTTGAAAACAGAGCAACACGTATGTTGCTTGTGCGTTTGCGGATGGGATGCGCGGATCCGCGTGCCGCGGGAAGATGGCGATGAAACGCTGGGCCCTCCTCAATGATAACATTATTGATGAAAAGCTGATCCACGGGAACGCCAAAATTATTCTCCGCATTCGCGATCGCGCTATTCAAGACCTTTTCGATAAGCCGTGCAGACTTCCGCGGAATAAAGCGCAACTTCTCCCGGCCGGCCGCTGCCGGCTGATTTTTTAAAGCACGCGCCACCTGTCGCAGCTTAAGCGGCGACATTCGCGCGTGGCGGTGCGCCGCCGTGTACATTTTTGCTAGCATAACATCGTTTCCTCGCACATTTATTCCATCTACTTTTGCGTGTGTGGGTTGTGGGCCTTAAATATGCGCGTCGGCGAAAATTCTCCCAGGTGGTGACCCACCATATTTTCCGTAACATGTACAGGCACAAATATCTTTCCGTTATGAACCTCAAAATTTAATCCTACGAAATCCGGCGTGATCACCGACCGGCGTGACCAGGTGCGAATGGGCTTCCGCGTCGCCGTTCGCGCCGCTTCGCTCACCTTGTCCGCCAAGCTTGGGTCTACGAAGAACCCCTTTTTTGTCGACCGTCCCATTGCTAATTAACCCTTTTTTACCTTTCTTCCGTTGCGACGAATCAAAATTGAACTGTTCGACGGCTTGGACCTCTTCCTCGTTAAAAATCCCTTGGCCAATTGGCCCCACGGCGACACCGGATGTCCTCCGCCGGAGGTGCGGCCCTCGCCACCACCCATGGGATGGTCCACCGGATTCATCGCTACGCCGCGCACCCGCGGCCGACGACCCATCCAACGCCTGCGACCAGCCTTCCCAAGTGACTGCTGATTATGTTCTGAATTGCCAACGGAACCCAATGTCGCCCGACAGCGCGCATCCACGCATCGAATTTCACCGCTCATCAGCTTCAATGTCGCCTTTCCTCCTTCGACGGCAAGGAGTTGCACCGATGATCCGGCGGTTCGTGCCAGCTGTGCTCCACGACCTGGAAGTAATTCCACGCAATGAATCGGAATCGATAGCGGAACAAGCGACAAAGGCAGGGACATTCCCGTGGCAAAATCCCGCGGTAGTGAATTGAGACTTTGTACCGAATCCCCGGCCTTCAATCCGTCCGGCGCAATAATATAGCGCTTTTCGCCGTCCGTGTAGGCAAGCAAGGCGATCTGGGCAGATCGATTAGGATCATATTCAATATGCTGCACTTTCGCCTGGATGTCAAACTTGTCGCGCCTGAAATCAATGAATCGCAACAGCCGTTTATGCCCGCCGCCGCGCCGCCGACTTGTGATGCGTCCATAGCAATTGCGGCCGGCACTCTTCGTCGTGCCCCCGCTGGTTAATGAACGCTCCGGCCGCTTTTTGGCAACATTTTGATGATTTAGTGCCTTATAGCGTTGGCTTGGCGTCAGTGGCCGGGATCGAATAATAGTCATCAAATTTTCCTCTTTTTCCGCTATCGCTTGCGACATTCTTACAAAATTTCAATTTTGTCCCCACTCCGCAGGAGAACAATAGCCCGCTTTACGGCTGGTTTGCGGGTTATACCCGTTTTCCGCCGACCGATACGGATATGTTTGAGTTTCCCACGCTGATTGAGTAAATTTACTCGTACGGGTTTATAACCAAACTCTTTTGTGATCGCATGTGCCACATCAATGGCGGAGGCATCGTTATCCACTGCAAATGTGTACTGATTAAGATCCGTGGCTAAACGGCTGGCTTTCTCACTTACCTTAAAGTATTTTAAAATGCTGCGTCGAGAATTCATTTTTCCGTTCTCCAATTAAATTCATTTAGCTTTTGGCGCTTATTCGCGCCGTTAGAGCTTCGGCCGCCCGCAATGTCATAAATATCTTATTGCAATTGAGCGCATGCCATGCGTTCAGCGCCCTTGCGTCAACTGCGGCCACATTTGGTAAATTGCGGAATGACAAAATAACATTTTCGTTAAAAGACGCATCCAGTAGCAGCACGGATCCGGAATCGCCGCCAGGAATTTTCCTTAGAAAATTAAAAAATTCTTTCGTACTTGGTTTACTGCTCGCCGGGAAATCTTCGAAAATAAAAATATCTCCGCCCTGCAAGCGATCAAAGAGTACACGGGCCAGTGCAATCCTCCGCGCTTTCTTGTTGATTTTTACCGTGTAATCGCGCTTGCGCGGGCCGAATGTTACACCGCCGCCGGTGCAAATTGGACTCCGTCGCTCACCGCGCCGTGCATTCCCCGTGCCTTTTTGCCGGTAAGGCTTTTTCCCCGTGCCGGCAACCTCGTCGCGTGTCTTTGTGTGCGCATCGCCTTGACGGCAATTATTCTGATAGGCCAAAACTACGTCGCGCAAAACCACGCGTCCGCGGTCGCCATCAAACACTGGCAAGGAAATCTCCCGCTCTTCCAAGGGCTCCCCATCCGAGCTGTAGCACATTGTCATCATCGCTTATCCTTTTTGGCCGTGCGGATGATAATCAAATTCCCGTTTGCACCCATTACACTACCTTTGACTAAACAAACCTTTTCATCCGCACACACACGAATGACTTGTAAATTCTGGACCGTGCGCGCCACGGCACCCATGTGGCCAGGCATTTTGCGACCCTTATAAATTTTCCCTGGCTCCTCGCGTTGCCCATAGGACCCACCACGCCGATGAAACATGGAGCCGTGCGCACCTGGTCCACCATCAAAGCCATATCGTTTGACCACGCCCTGAAATCCTCGCCCCTTTGTGACCCCGCGGATGTCCACCATGTCACCGGCATGCAAGAGAGATAGGTCCAAAAATTCTCCTGGAGCATACTCGGAAGAATCGGGCACGCGAAACTCGCGCAATTGTTTGTGTGTCGGAAGATTGGCTTTTGCATAAAACCCACGCATTGAATTAGTGCATCGGCGGGCATTGCCCAATTTTTCGGCGGCAATTTGTACGGCCACATATTCATCATGATCTAATGTCCGAACCGCTACCACCGGACATGGGCACACTTCAATTGCGGTAACGGCAACGCAAGCACCGGCGCCATCATACACCTGAGTCATACCCAGCTTGCGGCCCATTAAAAATATCTCTCTTTTGTTTTCCATGGCTAAGCGGCAGAAATCATTCTGCATTAGAACTTTAAGTTTTTACTGCTGTGATGCAATGACAATTTCAACTCCTGACGGCAGATTAATTTTTTTCAACGCCTCCATTGTGTCGGCGCTCGGATTAACGATGTCAATCATCCTTTTGTGGGTTTTTAATTCAAATTGCTCCGCGGATTTTTTATCCTTGTGCGGCGAACGGTTCACGGAAAACCGCTCTATTGCTGTTGGCAGCGGAACCGGCCCCCTTGCGTGCGTCCCGGAACGCTTTACGGCATCAACAATTTCCGCCGACGCCTGATCCGCCAGGCGATTATCGAAACTACGCAAGCGAACACGCAATATTTGCGTTTTACTTTTTTTTGTATCATTCATTTTGTCGTCTCCAGCTCCTTTAATTTCTCGATCGCTTGTTGTAATTTTCCGTTATTTGCGACAGCACACTTGTTGGAACTTGTTCAAAATGAGAAGGTTCCATGGAATATGACGCCCTGCCCTTCGAGAGCGAGCGTACATCCGTGGCATAGCCAAACATGGCCTCCAGTGGAACGTGGGCTTTAATTTCATAGAGACCGTGCTTCTCGCCCATACTTTGAATTTGCCCACGCCTGCGGCTAAGATCGCCCATAATATCCCCCTGATACTCATCAGGCGTTTCCACTTCGACGCGCATAATTGGCTCCAGCAGGATAGGCCCAGCCTTTCGCATGGCTTCCTTAAAGCCGAAAATGCCAGCCATTTTGAAGGCCATTTCCGAAGAATCGACCTCATGGAAACTGCCGTCCACAATGCGTGCGACAAAATCAACGACTGGATATCCAGCAACAACGCCACTCAGGGCGCCTTCGCGAATACCGTCTTCCGTCGGTTTTATATACTCCTTAGGAATAACGCCGCCAACAATTTCATTGATAATGCTGATTCCGCTGCCTCGTTCTGCCGGCTCAACCACAACAACCGCATGTCCATACTGACCGCGACCACCGGACTGTCGGATAAATTTCCCCTCGCCCTGTGCCTTTTGAGTAATGGTTTCCTTGTAGGCGATGCGCGGTTTTCCCGCCGTTGCACCGACCTTGAACTCACGAAATAAGCGATCGCGAATAATTTCCAAATGCAATTCGCCCATGCCGGCAATCAAAGTCTGTTGTGTTTCCGGATCGGACGTGATGCGAAAAGTGGGATCCTCCTCGGCAAGGCGCTGCAGGGAAATGGACAATTTCTCCTGATCCGCCTTTGAATTTGGCTCAATGGACATGTGAATCACTGGCTCCGGAAATGTTGGCGGCTCCAGCTGCGCGTCGAGGGATCGATCGCAGAGCGTATCCCCGGTAACAACCCCTTTCACGCCAACGATGGCACAAATATCACCGGAATAGGCAACGTCAATGTCCTCCCGTGAGTCCGCTTTCATAACTACGAGGCGGCTGACCCGTTCGGTCTTGCGTGTACGCGGATTGTAAACGGAGTCACCCTTTTCCAGTTTCCCCGCATAAATCCGGCAAAAAACCAGTTTCCCGACGTATGGATCATACATAAGTTTGAATGCCAACATGGCCAATTTGCCACGATCATCGGCATCGATGCCAATTTCCTCGTCCTCATCCTTAAACGCCGTTGTCGGAGGAAGATCTACTGGACTCGGCAAATAATCCACAACCGCGTCCACCACCATCTGCACGCCTTTGTTTTTAAAAGCACTTCCGGGGATGACGCCCACAAAATCCAGTGAAATGGTTGCTACGCGAATAGCACGGCGCAATTCATTTTCTTCAACGGGTTGCCCATCAAGATACTTTGCAGCAACCGCATCATCAAAGTCGGCAACGGCTTCTATAAGTTGTTGTCGATACTTCTGCGCAGATTCCTGATACTGTGTAGGAATTTCCATGTCATCGAAGCGCAGGCCATTTTCATCCGCGTCATCGTAAATGTAGGCGCGCATGCGAACGAGATCAATTAAACCACTGAGTTGGTCCTCGGAGCCCATATTCAGGTAAAGCGGATAGGCATTTCCGCCGAGTTTTGTGCGGATGTCATCAATGGCGCCGAAAAAATTTGCTCCGACGCGATCCATTTTATTGATAAACGCAACCCGTGGAACCCGGTACTTATTCATCTGTCGCCAAACGGTTTCCGACTGTGGTTGGACGCCGGCAACGGCACAAAAAACGGCAACGGCACCATCCAAAACTCGCAGGGAGCGCTCAACTTCAGCCGTAAAATCAACGTGCCCTGGCGTATCGATGATATTAACCCGATGCGGAATACCGCCAAATGCCCCGTACTTCGTCGTCCATCCGCAGGAAATTGCCGCGGACGTGATGGTAATGCCCCGCTCCCTTTCCTGCTCCATCCAATCGGTGACCGCAGTGCCTTCATGGACCTCACCCATTTTGTGCACAACGCCGGTGTAAAAAAGGATGCGCTCGGTGGTGGTGGTCTTTCCGGCGTCAATATGGGCTGCAATGCCAATATTGCGCGTGTGTTCCAATATCGTCTGTCTCTTGGGATCATTTCTTCCCGCATCGCCTTGAACCATTGTCGTCGTTTTCCTAAATGTTGCGCCAATTACCAGTGCAAATGTGCAAATGCGCGATTGGCCTGTGCCATCTTGTGCATATCTTCCCGCTTTTTAACGGCAGCCCCGGTATTATTGTAGGCATCAACCACCTCCGCCGCCAAGGCATCACACATGGCCATGCCCTTACGGCCGTTGGCACAAGTAATTAACCAGCGGAATGCCAATGTTTGCTGTCGGTCGTATGACACCTCCACGGGGACTTGGTAGGTCGCTCCGCCCACACGCCGGCTCTTTACCTCTAGTTTTGGCTGTACGTTTTCCATGGCAGCCAAAAGTAATTCCACCGGATCGCCTTTACCCAATTTCCCGCTCACGCGTTCAATGGCGCCATATACGATCGTCCGCGCCACGGATTTTTTACCACAGCGGGTTATCATATTCACCAGGCGACCAATTAACGGACTCTGGAACTTAGGATCCGGTACGACGGTACGTTTTTCTGCTTTTCGACGGCGCGACATAAATTTTTACCTCACTTTTTTTTCTTTGCCTGCTTAACCCCATATTTGGAACGGCTCCGCCGACGTTTTTCAACACCATTGCAATCCAGTGTGCCACGGACGACGTGGTAACGCACGCCGGGAAGGTCTTTCACGCGACCACCGCGGATGAGAACTATGCTGTGCTCCTGAAGACTGTGCCCCTCGTCCGGGATATAGGCAATGATTTCATTCCCATTTGTGAGGCGAACCTTGGCTACCTTGCGAATGGCGGAATTAGGCTTTTTCGGTGTACGCGTGGTAACTTGTACGCAAACTCCACGACGGAAAGGATTTCCCCCGAGCGCCGGAGCCTTCGACTTTTTCACAAGTGTCCGGCGCGGGCTTCTAATCAATTGATTAATTGTCGGCATAAAATTTTTCTCATTTCTTCGCATCTGGGCGGCAACCGTCCACAAACTCCTTGAATACCATTCTCGAAATGGTAAATTTTGTTTTTTTCAATACTTTTCCTAAATTTTGTCAATGTCCCCATCTCGAATCTGAATTTTTAACTGAACTTTATTCGCTTCCGTAAATGATCCTAAGGCTTCCGGTTCATCGCCAACCATGAGTGTGACCGGCTGTAAACGATTGAACGTTGGAAATCCCGTGCCCGCAGGAATAACATGCCCGATGATGACACTCTCCTTGAATCCAATGAGCGGATCCTTGCGACCAAATGTGGCAGCATCGGTAAGCACGCGCGTGGTTTCCTGGAACGAGGCGGCGGAAATAAAGCTGTTAGTCTCTAGGGAAGCCTTCGTAATGCCCAGTAAAATTGAATCAGCATCCGCCGGTTGTCCACCGGCTGCAAGAATTTTCTCGTTAATCTCCTGCAGCGCGAAGCGATCAAGCTGGTCCCCCCAGAGAAAATCCGTGTCTCCCGGTGCGGTGATGCATACGCGGCGTAACATGCGCGACAAAATAACCTCAATGTGCTTATCATTAATGGTAACACCCTGAGTTCGGTACACTTTTTGAATTTCCCGCAGCAGGTATTCGAAAACGGCCGTCACGCCCATCACTTCCAAAATCTCATGTGGATCTGCCATTCCGTCCGACAGGAATTGCCCCTTGGTAACGAAATCCCCCTCCTGCACAATGACTTGCTTTGTAAGTGGGACCAGGTGTTCCTCCTTCTGCTCCGTTTCCGGATCCGTTACGATGATCCGCCGTTTGTTACGGACCGTGCCGCCGAAGGATACGTAGCCGCTAAGACGGACAAGTTCGGCTACGTCCTTCGGCCGGCGCGCCTCAAAAAGTTCCGCCACGCGAGGGAGGCCGCCGGTGATATCCTGTGTGCGCGATGCGGAACGGGTTGTTTTGGCAAGAAGCGTTCCCGCATCAATGACATCCCCGTCCTCCACGGAAAGTTGCGCATTTGTGGGAATGTGATAAACTGCGACCACATGTCCGCTCGGCACCGCATAGCGATTGTCCTCAAGAGCAATCACCTCTACGGATGGATTAAAATCATCCCTGTGTTCGATGACCATTGTCACGCCGCCGCTGGTGCTCACATCATCTCGCTTGATGGTAACGCCGGGAATCATATCTTTAAATCGTACACAGCCAGCTTTTTCGGATAGAATTGGCATGTGGTGGGCATCCCAGGCGGCGAGGATTTGATCTTTTTTGGCGGCTTCGCCGTCCATGGCAAACAATACCGAACCAATGACGATGTTAAAAGATTCCAATTCGCGACCACCACCATCGATAATGCTCAATACTCCCGTTTTATTGAGGGCAATGACCGTCCCGTTGGCGGTTTCCACGTGGCGAATACCCTTCCAGTGTACGGCACCTTCGGATTTTGCCCGGTACTGGGGATTTTTTAACATTTGGCTGGCCACACCGCCCATCTGGAAATTCTTCATTGTTAGCTGGGTGCCGGGCTCGCCGATGGATTGTGCCGCGATAATACCAACCGCCGTACCACCTTCAACTATCTTATTTGTGGACAGATCAATGCCATAGGCTTTTGCAGGGATTTCATTATAAGCCATGCTCGTCAGTGGGGACATGACTTTGACACGTTCTATGCCAAGTTCCTGTATGTATCTCGCCACGTCCGCGGTAATGAGATTGCCAGAGGCGACTAAAACCTCATCCGGACGATTCGGATTCACCACATCCTCGCTGCTGCATCGGCCAGCAATGCGCTCTTCCAGAGGCATAATTTCTTGGTCGCAGTCTACGAGTGCCTGCTTCCAAATGCCACTGCGATTGCCGTCGTCGTGTTCCGTGATAACACAGTCCATGGCCACGTCGCAAAGTTTGCGGGTCATGTATCCGGCGTCGGCGGTCTTAAGTGCCACATCGGCTAGCCCCTTCCGTGCGCCATGCGTGGAAATGAAATAATCCAGCGAAGAAAGCCCTTCCCGGAATGAAGGTAACACCGGCCGTTCTATAATTTCTCCGGACGGTTTGGCCATGAGTCCGCGCATGCCACAAAGCTGTCGCACCTGCTGCCGATTGCCTCGGGCGCCGGAGTCCATCATAAGAAAGAGAGGATTTATTTCATCACGGCTTTTATCTCCACTGAGATCGGCATAGACGGTATTTGCAATTTCGTCGGTGGCACCGGTCCAAATATCAATGATTTTGTTATAACGCTCCCCGGCGGTGATAACACCGCTGGCATATTGTTTGTCGATCTCATCCACTCTTTTTTTTGCAGCGTCAATGAGTTTCGTCTTATTTCCAGGGATAATCAGATCCTCAATACCAACGGACGCCCCAGATTCCATGGCCATGCGAAATCCCAAGTCTTTAAGCTTGTCCAGCAGCTCGACGAGTGCCTGTCGGCCAACGGTTTTATGGGCAGCCATAATTACTTCGCCAAGTTTTGCTTTGGCCACGGGGCAATTTACGAACCCCATGCGATTGGGGAAAATGGAATTAAAAATAACTCGGCCAACGGTGGTTGTTAGGATGCGACTCTTCGAATCTCCATATCGCGTTTCCTGTCCGTAATCCGGATTTATCATGCGAATCCAATCATGCTTCCGCACGCGCCCTTCGGAAAGGGCCAAAAAAACCTCGTCCCGGTTTGCCATGAGTGGGACGCGGATGCCATTCTGCCCGGGAGCATGTTGCGGTTCAACGGTTAAATAATAGCCACCCAGAACAATATCCTGCGATGGCGTCATGATGGGCTTCCCGCTTGAGGGCGAAAGAATGTTGAGCGTACTCATCATTAGCAACTTGCACTCCATGATTGCCTCAATGGACAACGGTACGTGCACGGCCATTTGATCCCCGTCGAAGTCTGCGTTGAACGCCGTACAAACCAGCGGATGCAGACGAATGGCCTCACCTTCAATGAGAACCGGGTCAAAGGCCTGAATGGATAAGCGATGCAAGGTTGGCGCGCGGTTAAGTAGGACCGGATGACCACGCATGACTTCCTCAAGAATGTCCCACACCTCTAAGGATTGGCGCTCAATGAGCTTGCGTGCGCTACGTACGGTGTGAACGAAGCCTAATTCTTTTAGCCTCCGAATGATGAAGGGTTCAAATAGGATCAGCGCCATTTTTTTAGGCAAGCCGCATTGATTAAGCTTCAGCGTGGGACCGATAACGATAACGGAGCGGCCACTGTAATCCACGCGTTTCCCCAAAAGATTCTGGCGGAAGCGTCCCTGCTTACCCTTGAGCATGTCGCTGATGGATTTTAGCGGACGATTACCATTGCCTTGCACCGGCCGCGATTGGCGGCTATTATCAAAAAGCGCATCCACGGCTTCTTGCAACATCCGCATTTCGTTATGAATGATCACATCTGGCGTCTTAAGTTGCATTAAACTTCTTAATCGATTGTTACGATTAATTACCCGCCGATAGAGATCATTTAGATCACTCGTCGCAAACCGCCCGCCATCCAATGGGACCAATGGACGCAAATCTGGCGGAATCACGGCAAGTGTTTCCAAAATCATCCATCCCGGTGATGTTCCAGTTTGCAAAAATGAAGCGACAAGCTTCAGCCGTCGGGCCAATTTTTTCTTAACCTGCTTGGATCGGGTGGCTTTGATCATGTTTTCCAACTCGTCCATCAATTGCATCATATCAATGGAATTTAAAACCTCCTTAATAGCCCCGGCGCCCATCTTCGCGACAAAGGCATCTTCACCATATTGGTCTTGCGCCTTAGCGTATTCCACCTCCGAAAGCAATTGCCTGTGATTCAGCGGCGTCGTCCCAGGATCGACGACGATGTGACATTCATAGTAAATGATGCGCTCCAAATCCTTCAGCGTCATATCAAGGAACATGGCAAGGCGGCTCGGTAGATTTTTAAAAAACCAAATGTGGGCCACCGGGACAGCTAGTTCTATATGGCCCATGCGCTCTCGCCGAACCTTCGACTGGGTCACCTCTACGCCGCAACGTTCGCATACCACATCTTTATATTTCATGCGTTTGTATTTGCCGCATGCACATTCGTAATCGTGGACGGGGCCGAAAATGCGCTGGCAAAAGAGGCCACCGGGTTCCGGGCGAAAGGTGCGATAGTTGATCGTTTCCGGGCTTTTGATTTCGCCGCTCGACCAGGACCGGATCACATCCGGGGATGCAATCGATAGGCTCACATAGTCGAAAATATGCTCCCGATCGAGACCCAGCACTTCCATCGCTTCTTGATTGTTGTGATTATGCCACATCGCACATCCTCTCATTAATATAATTATTTATAAAAAAGTGCCCGCTTGTCATCTCGTGTTCTACGCATGGATATCGGCAATTTCCTCGTGCAACTTCATGTCTAATCCAAGTCCTTGTATCTCCTTAACAAGCACATTAAATGATTGCGGTATACCAGCGCGTAGAGTCCTATCCCCCTTAACGATTGCTTCATAGGTTGCGGTTCTGCCTTGAACATCATCGGATTTTACTGTCAAAAGTTCCTGTAGGCAATAGGCGGCCCCATAGGCCTCCAATGCCCAGACTTCCATTTCGCCGAAGCGCTGCCCGCCATATTGCGCCTTTCCGCCAAGCGGCTGCTGAGTGATGAGACTGTATGGTCCAACGGCCCGTGCGTGCATTTTGTCCGCCACCAAATGGTTGAGTTTCATCATATACATATAACCAACGGAAACCCGCTGATCAAATCGCTCCCCAGTACATCCATCATAGAGATAGGCTTTCCCGGGCAGTGGCAACCCAGCCTGGGAGGTAATTTCTGCAATTTGCTCCTCTGTGGCCCCGTCGAAAACGGGGGTAGCCACTTTAATGCCTAGTTTTTGACAAGCCCAGCCCAATTGTGTTTCCAGCACCTGCCCAACATTCATTCGCGCCGGAACGCCTAAAGGGTTCAACACCACGTCGATCGGAGTTCCATCTTCCAGAAAAGGCATGTCTTCTGCGGCAACGATGCGTGAGACGATGCCTTTATTTCCGTGTCGTCCAGCCATCTTGTCCCCAACCTGAATCTTTCGTTTTGCGGCGATGTAAACCTTGGCATTATTGATCGTGTCGCCTTCGTTGAATTCGCCACTTTCTACGGCTTTCAACTGCGCATTGCATTCCCTGGTGATTTGGTCGAATTTTCGCTGATAAGCTTGGACTATTTCATCGATGCGGACTTTTACGGGAGATTCGTCGATGGAAATCTTACTTGAAACGCTAGCAATTTTGCGCAACAATGTTTTGGTGATTTTACGGTTTGCTCCAATCAGAATTTCCCCCGTTTCGCCATTGCAGATATCCAACGGAATTTTCTCGCCCAAAAGCACATTGGATAGCGCCTCGGTTAACCCCTCCCGCATCTCGTCCATTTGCTTGCGGAAGTCTTCATTCACCTTCTTTGTTTGCCGGCGAATTTCCGCCGGGCTGAGCGATTCCCGATCCCGCGCACTGCGCCCGGAGGCTTTAACGTCCATTACGATGCCATAGCACCCCGAAGGTGCGACCAATGAAGTATCTTTCACATCTGCCGCCTTCTCACCGAAAATGGCGCGCAATAATTTTTCCTCCGGCGCCAAATCGGTTTCGCTCTTCGGCGTAACTTTACCAACGAGAATATCCCCCGGTCGCACCTCGGATCCAATTCGAATGATACCATCGCGATTTAAATTGCGCAGCGCCTCATCACCTACGTTGGGAATATCCCGCGTGATCTCCTCCTGCCCCAATTTCGTATCCTGCGCCGTGACTTCAAAAACTTCTATGTGGATGGATGTAAAAACATCGTCCTTCAACATTCGTTCATTGAGAAGGATGGCGTCCTCGTAATTATAACCGTTCCACGGCATAAATGCCACGAGTACGTTTCGGCCAAGTGCGAGTTCGCCATTTTGCGTGGACGCACCATCGGCAAGAAGGTCCCCTTCTTTCACCTTTTGACCAACGACCACCCGCGGGCGTTGATTAAAACATGTTGCCGCATTGGAGCGTAAAAATTTACGTAACCGATAGTAATCCACCCCTGGAAAAGCTGATGCATTACGTTCTTCGAAATCATTCGGCAATTTGCCATCCTTGGTAATAATAATCCGCTGGGCGTCTACGGAAGCTATAACCCCCGGCCGTTTTGCCAAGGCAACTACTTTGGAATCGTGGGCTACTCTTTTTTCGATGCCGGTACCCACCAGCGGAGAATCGGAGACAAGTAGCGGAACCGCTTGCCGTTGCATGTTAGATCCCATGAGTGCGCGGCTGGTGTCATCGTGCTCCAAAAATGGAATTAGACTGGTGGCGGCGGAAACCAGTTGCTTGGATGACACATCCATGTGCGTCACCTCCGTGGCATCCACTTCTAGGATTTGATCGCGGAAACGGACGGTTGCCCGACCCTTAAGTTTCCCTTTCCCGTCCATGGGAACATTGGCCTGGGCAATTTTAAAATTTTCCTCCTGATCCGCGTTGAGGTAGGTAATTTCTTCGGTCGCAATACCATTTTTAACCACACGGTACGGGGATTCGATAAATCCAAATTCATTTACTCGCGCATAGGTGCTCATGGAGTTGATGAGACCAATGTTGGGTCCTTCCGGGGATTCAATGGGGCAAATTCGCCCATAGTGGGAGGTGTGCACGTCACGCACATCCAGTCCGGCACGCTCTCGACTCAATCCGCCGGGACCAAGGGCCGAAATGCGCCGCTTGTGCGTTACCTCGGACAACGGATTTATTTGATCCATCAGCTGCGATAATTGACTGCGTGCAAAAAAATCTCGAATGGACGCCATCAATAATTTCGGGTTGAGCAACTTTTGCGGCGTAATGGAGTCCACGCTCTGATCATAGAGGCTCATGCACTCCTTGGAATGTCGTTCCATGCGGGAAAGTCCTGAATGGCACTGGTTTGCAACCAATTCTCCGACACTGCGGATGCGACGATTCCCAAGATGGTCAATATCGTCCACGCGGCACTCGCCTAGACGAATTTTAAAAAGATATTTCAATGCCGCAACGATATCCTCCGATGAAACCAAGCGATCATCCACGGAGCGCGTTAGTCCTAACTTTTGATTAAGCTTATAGCGGCCAACCCGATCCAAGTCATAGCGGCGCTGATCCCTAAATAACCTCTTCAAAAGGGCCTGGGCATTTGCCAGCGTGGGCGGTTCTCCCGGGCGCAAGCGCATGTAAAACTCCACAAGTGCCTCTTCGGTATTTTTCGTGGTGTCTTTTTTGAGCGTCCGAGTAAAGAGTCCATTATCCGGAGAAACATCGACCACGGTCACCGCCGAAATCCCAGCTTGAACAAAGCTGCGTAACCCTGTGACCGTTAACGGTTCGTATGTGCGCGCCAAAACAATTCCTTGGTTTGCATCCACCACGTCATCGCCAAGAATAAGATTTGAAAGATCCTCCTGCGCCAACAGGACAGCAACGGATTGAGATTTTACCGCATAAAAAAGACTTAGAATATCAGAATCCGAGCTATGCCCAAGTGCGCGTAAAAATGTAGAAGCCAAGAACTTTCGTCGCCGCCGCCGCCGATCCAAATAGACATAAATGAGGTCATAGGGATCAAATTGCATCTCTATCCAGGTGCCGCGATTAGGTATGATGCGTGCGGCGAAAAGTCTTTTCCCGCTCACGTGCTCCTCTTCTTCGAAGCTAATTCCCGCCGTGCGATGAAGCTGGCTTACGACCACCCGCTCAGCACCGTTGATTACAAACGAACCGCGATCAGTCATGAGTGGCATGTCGCCGAATAACACCTCTTCCGTGCGATCAATGCCCTCTTCGATTAATCGGAGCGTAGCATAAAGTCCCCCGGCGTAAGTGGTTCCTTCCCGGAGGCAAAAAGTTTCGGAAAATTTTGGCGAAGCTATTCGATACGAAACGTATTCCAAACGACAACGGGTATCGTAGCTTTCAATGGGAAAGGATTCGCGGAAAACAGCCTCAAGTCCTTGAATTGCCCGTTTTTCAGGAGGTACATCCAGCTGCAAAAAGTTACCATAGGAGTCAATTTGGACCTTAATATAGTCTGGTATCTCAATTATTTCCTGCAATCTTCCAAGATTTTTGCGCTCGGACATATAACCCTTCCCTTTTTACGCAGACGTTAAAAAAAGCTATTTTTCAGATAGGCAAACAGCCATATGCGATGACGTGGTTAATCGCCGTGACGGCTAGCTCGCCAACAAAATTACTTAAGTTCAACCTTCGCACCAACGGATTCCAGTCGTTTTTTCATTTCTTCCGCCTCGGCCTTGGAAATGCCTTCCTTGACTGGTTTTGGCGCGCTTTCCACCAAATTCTTGCCCTCGACCAAACCTATGCCGGTAATCGCGCGAATTTCTTTAATTACATTGAGCTTGCTGGCGCCCGCATCCGTGAGAATGACGGTAAACTCCGTTTGTTCCTCCGCCGGAGCCGCGGCTGCCGCATTTGGTATCGCCGCCACCGCGACCGGCGCCGCCGCGCTCACGCCCCATTTTTCTTCCAATTCATGCACCAGCGAGGCAATCTCAATCACGGATTGTCCGCTCAGCCATTCGATAACCTGATCTTTTGTAAGTTGATTTGTCATTGCATCCTCCTGAGCTTGGCTAGCGACTTATTTGTCATTTAAGAAAAATTCCTACCCGCGCCCCTTATCATTTTTTATTTTCGTTTAAATTACCACCACCACTGGTGAAAGTGTATTAGCCGGCCGGCTGTTTTTCCCCGTAAGCATTCAACAGGCGTACAAAACTTTGCGCGGCGGCGTTGCAAACCGCCAAAAACTGCTGTAATGCCGCCTGCAATAGGGAAAGCATTTGCGCGCGAAGCACATCCAGGGACGGCAACTTGGACAAGGCCATGATATCCGCGGGGCAAAGGACGCGCATTCCCAGTCGCCCCCATTTAACGAATAACTTTCCATCCTTCTCCGGATCGGATATGAAAGCATTTAACGCCTTCGCTACACCCGAGGGATTTTTCCCGCCGCTGACGATGGCAGTCGTGCCACGGAGTACTCCAGGTTCGATCTCAGGCAGTTCGGCTTCCCTTGCCGCCAGTTGTAAAATGGAATTTTTTACCACGTGATACTCCGCCGATTCATCACGTAACGCCTTCCTCAGCTCCGTCACGTTTTCGACTGTAAGCCGATCAAAACCCGCCACGTAGAGGTAGTCCGATTTTTCAATGTGTTCACGGACTTCCTTCGTCAAAAATTTCTTTTCTTCACGCATGATCTCCATTCCTCCTTTTTTATGCAGCGAATAGTGCGCGCACTTCCAGCGCAACGGATGGACTCATGGTGGCCGAAAGTGCCGCAGATTTAACAAATACACCCTTTGCCGCCGACGGACGTGCCTGCGCTAATGCCGCAAGGGCCGCGCTAATATTGGCCTCTAAAGCCTCCTTGGTAAAGGAGCGCTTACCAACGGCGATGGCAACATTTGCCGTCTTATCCATCTTAAATTCGCAGCGGCCTGCAAGTACTTCCCTAATGATACTTACGATATCGTCGCCCACGGTTCCCGACTTCGGGCTTGGCATTAGGCCCTTAGGCCCTAAAATTTTTGCAACCGACCGTACCTCCTTCATTGCTGCGGTGGTGGCAACGGCCACATCAAAATCACACCACCCGCCTTCAATTTGCACGATTAGATCATTAAGCCCTGCATGGGTTGCCCCGGCCTCCAGCGCCACCTCGGGGCTACCCGTGAACGCCACAACGCGTAACGTCTTTCCATTCCCGTGTGGCAATCTTGCGATGCCACGCACCATTTGATCGCCCTGCTTCGGATCCACGTCCAGGTGAAATGACAATTCCACCGTCTCATCAAATTTCACATTTGGCATGCGCAACAGGCGCTCCACCGCCGCGCCAACACCATGGGCGGCCCGCAACTCTTTTTCGTCGCCGCTTGCCCGATAACGCTTGCTTCGCTTTCTCATGTTGCTTCTCCAAAAATCCTAATCAATTATCGTAATTCCCATGTTGCGCGCCGTGCCAACGATCATTCGCATGGCCGCCTCCTCATCGGTTGTATTCAAATCCGCCCGCTTGATGTGAGCAATCTCACGCACCTGCTTGCTAGTTACCAATCCCACCTTGTTTTTATTTGGCGCTCCGGAGCCCTTGCTTGCGTTGGCCATTTTCTTGAGCAGTACGGACGCCGGTGGCGATTTAAGCTCAAAGGTGAATGACTTGTCCGCGTAAACCGATATGACCACGGGAAGAATCATGCCACCCTGATCACTGGTTTTGGCATTAAATTCCTTACAAAAGCCCATGATATTCACACCAGCCGCACCCAGGGCCGGACCAACGGGCGGGGCGGGATTGGCGGCGCCGGCCGGCAATTGCAATTTGACAACCTTAACTATTTTTTTCTTAGCCATTTTCGATCACACTTCCTTCTTTGTAATTTGCCAAAATTCTAAATCCACCGGCGTCAAGCGCCCAAAAAGCCCAACCAGCACACACACATTTCCCGCCTGCTCATCCATGGTGCTAATTTCGCCCTCGGATCCGGCAAATGGACCATCCGTAACTTTTACCAGCATGCCAACGGAATAATTATTTTTAAATTTTTCCGACTTTTCACCAATCTCCGTTTGATGGATAATTAAGTCTATGTCTTTTTGCTTCATGGCCAACGGTCTTTCGCCGCCGAGGAATCCAAGTACGCCCGAAGTGGAGCGGATAAATTGCCAGAGTCCGTGGCGCAACTCGCCGCCCTCGCCATAAAGATTCAACTCAATGAACAGATAGCCGGGGTATAATTTCTTAATACGCATGCACTTGCGTCCATTGCGGATCTCACTAATTTTTTCAATTGGGAATAGAATTTGCCCGAAAAGGGATGCCACTCCACAACGCATGGCGCCTTTGCTGAGGGACGCTTGCACGCGCGCTTCAAGCCCGGATGTGACCTGAAGCGTGTACCATTGCACGGCATCATCACCGAGCGTATTTACCGCGGCAACCTCATCCTCGCACTGACAAACTTCATCCATTTTATACTATTTATGCTTACCTTGCTCAGGGCTAGGAGCAATTGCATACTTCCCTAACCTACCAACTTAACGCGCCAAATCCAACAGCAAACTTACCACCTGAAATAGCGAAAAATCCACCACCGCCACATACGCGCCAATGAACACTGCCCCGGCGAGCACAACCGCGGACGATCGGATCAAATCACCCCGCGTTGGCCAGCTCGTTTTTTTCAACTCCCGTGCCGTTTCCGCAAAAAAACTGATTATTCTTCCCATGGCTACAACACCCCCGCGGTGAAAACCCACAAATGGCAGGGGAAGAGGGTCTCGAACCCCCGACCTGCGGTTTTGGAGACCGCTGCTCTACCAATTGAGCTATTCCCCTAGTGGTTTATCAGTATCTCTTCAAGTTTGAATTTTAGAGACGGGCAAGAAAATTTTACGAAAAGTTCCAAAAATCTACAGCTCACGCACAAACTCAACCCTAATTGCCCCGTATCAGGCAATTACCTCGGTTACCCGTCCGGCACCAACCGTGCGACCGCCTTCGCGAATGGCAAAACGCTGTCCCTTTTCCATGGCAATTGGTTTTTGCAACTCGACGGTAATGCTCAGGTTGTCCCCCGGCATTACCATTTCCGAGCCCTCGGGGAGGGTTAGAATGCCGGTCACGTCCGTCGTGCGAAAATAAAATTGCGGACGATAGCCATTGAAAAATGGCGTATGCCGCCCGCCCTCGTCCTTCGTGAGCACGTAAATTTCCGCCTTAAATTTTGTATGTGGCAAAATACTTCCAGGCTTGGCGAGTACCTGCCCCCGTTCCACCTGATCCTTTTCAATGCCGCGCAACAGAAGGCCAACGTTGTCACCAGCCTGACCCCGATCAAGAAGCTTACGAAACATTTCCACGCCAGTTACAACCGTTTCGCGTGTGTCGCTCAGGCCAACGATCTGTGCCGTATCACCCACCTTGATAACGCCGCGTTCAATGCGCCCGGTAGCTACCGTTCCGCGTCCAGTAATGGAGAAGACATCTTCAACGGACATGAGAAATGGTTTGTCGATTTCACGCTGGGGTTCCGGGATGTCCTTATCGACGGCATCCAAAAGCGCACCAATGGCGGCGATTCCCTCAGGCTTTCCCTCAAGGGCGGCGAGGGCGGATCCGCGAATAATGCTGATGTTATCCCCGTCAAATTCATACTTACTCAAAAGATCTCGCACTTCCATTTCCACCAGATCCAACAACTCCGGATCATCCAATAGATCCACCTTGTTCAGGAAAACGACAATCTTGGGCACACCCACCTGCCGAGCGAGAAGGATATGTTCCCGCGTTTGAGGCATTGGTCCATCCGCGGCGCTGACCACCAAAATAGCACCGTCCATCTGGGCGGCGCCGGTGATCATATTCTTAACGAAATCCGCGTGTCCCGGACAGTCCACGTGCGCGTAGTGCCGATTATCGCTCTCGTACTCAACGTGGGAAACGGCAATGGTAACGGTCTTCGTTTCGTCGCGGACAGTACCGCCCTTGGTGATATCCGCGTAGGATTTAAACTGAGCCAAGCCTTTATCGGACTGCACCTTAAGCAGGGCAGTGGTAAGAGTCGACTTACCATGGTCAACGTGCCCGATGGTCCCGACATTCACATGGGGCTTCGTCCTTTGAAAGTTTTCCTTAGCCATGATACATTTCCTTTAAAATTTTCTTTTATATGGAGCCCCCGAGCGGATTTGAACCGCCGACCTCATCCTTACCAAGGATGTGCTCTGCCAACTGAGCTACAAGGGCACTAAGGGCACTTATTTGCACCCCACTTGCCAGCCAAGGTGCCCCTGTGAAAAAATTACGTCAAGCCTTTATTCAAATGTTCCCGGCAAAATTTTTAGCTTCACCGGGCCGGTCGCTGGAAATTTCTTGTGTTGGCCGAGGCTTGAGCGGATATCTTGCCAATGTTATTGCATTTTTGGGAAACGCGTCAGTCCGAGCGGCATTTGCTTTAGCCATTGACATTCGCCTGGAAAGTTTTGTCATAGGCAACGCCTCTGGGTGGTGACGAATTCTTCTAAATGTATTCTTCTCCTGACATTCCATATCCGGGAATTCTTATTTATTGGGGACGGCGCGGATTTACTTCGTACCAGATTCGATGGAAAGTTTACCCACCTGCATCAAAAACAGGCACGAAATACAACCTGAAGGGACGCTCATGCCGGAGGTCAAACTGCTAGCTTTCCTGCGGCGACTTCAATTGTCAACGGAGTGGCTGCATTGATTTCCCGTTGACGAATTGGCTTTGGAAAATAGCTACGATTTCATGGGGGATGCACCGACGGTTTATGGCAAAATCTTACTCAAACTAAGCGGGGAATTGCTTGGCCGCGGGGATGGGGCCTTTGACCGGGCGGCTTTACTTCCGATAATGGAACAGATAGGCCAGCTGGTGAGAATTGGCGTCCGCGTTGCCGTGGTATTGGGCGGTGGAAATATTTACCGGGGGCGCCAAGGGCAAATTTCACGGGAAATTGGTGATCGGATGGGCATGCTGGCGACGGTCATTAACGGTCTGGCCCTGCGGGACATTTTTGAACGGGAGGGGATTCCGTGCCTTCTGCAAAATGCGTTTGGAGAAATGCCTGGCGTGGACCCGGTGGATGGCTGTCGGGCTCGCGCTGCGCTGGAGGAGGGCCGGGTGGTATTTTTCACCGGCGGCACGGGAAATCCATTTTTTTCCACGGACACGGCCGCAGCGTTGCGGGCCATGGAAATTCACGCGGATGCACTGTTGAAGGCAACGAAGGTCGATGGCATCTATGACTCGGATCCGGAAATAAATCCTGCGGCAAAGCGCATTGAACGCATTTCCTTTTCCAATGCGGTACGATTGGAGTTACGGGTGATGGATGCGGAGGCGTTTTGCATGTGCAGGGCCCATGGGATGCCTATTGTAGTTTTTCCCATGCACCGAACGAATGCCATTTTAGACGTGGTACGCGGGAAAGCGGTTGGATCCGTCGTTTGCGGGCAATAAAAACTTCGAAATTGTGCAATAAATAGCTCAAAAACAAAAAGACGGACGACTATTTCACAGTCGCCCACCATATAATAGATATACAACATCGGTCAAACTATGGTTGCGCCGACAGCCAAGGCGTCATTCAGGGGCACCCCCCGAAAAAACCGTAACCATGGCGCAGTGGCACATATGCTCTATGCCAAGTCCAATGCCGCGCGCACTTTGTCGTTAACGGCACCGTCATCTGGAATCGCGGCTGCCGTGGCCCTTTTAATTGCGGCATCTCTGGCGGTCACAAGCGCTGTGGCACCGTAAGCGCCGTCGTTGTTATCGCAAGCAACCGCCGGCGTAGTTACCTTACTGGCCAGCTTTTGTGCATCACCGGCGGTCTTATTCGCACCGACAAACACACGGACACCTGCGTTGGATTCCAAAGTAAGAGCCACACTTCCTGGATTAGCTGCGGAAGCGTCCAACGCAAGCGAACCGGCGCCAGTAGCATTAATACTCGCAACATTATTGCCGACAACTTTCGCCTGCGTGGCGGAAGCAGGAAGTGTTACCGCGCCATCCATGTCAGCACCCAGATTTAAGTCGATTACGGCAAGACTGTTAAGGCCAGACAAATTACATGCTGTACCGGACGCAGACACCATGGTTGCACTCAGAATGGTAACGGTATTTGGAATATCCTTAAACCCTGGATTGCCAAACGCCTCTACCCCACTGCCGCCAACGACTACCACCCGCAATGTAGAATTTGCTTCAATAGCGTCTTTCGGAAAGGTGATGGTCTTCACATCATTGGCCACTCTTGCCGCCTTAAACACAGCAAGTTTTACACACTTCGAGAGATCAATACTATTGCCCCTGCTATCCACGGTCAAAGTGTTACACTGCAAAAACTTTAGTTGCACAAGATTCTGCGCCGCGTTGCCATCTGCAAGAGTAATATCTTTTTCTGCCTGTAGCACCTCCAGCGCGACCATTTGAGGCAAAAGGCCACCATTGCCAAAAATGCTCTTGCTGTCATCGGCATTTTTGACATCGACGGCACCGCTAATTAATACCTGCACCGCTTTTAACGTATTTTCTGTAAGCGTTACTTCCACAAAGCCAGCGCCGGTTGTGACCAAATGTGTAACGGCAGTACACGCAGCCACGTCGCAATCAGTTGCCCCGCATTTGGCAAAATCAAGATTTGTAACAACTGTGCAGCCGGTCAGTTTAAACTGGCCACCTCCGCTAGTTTTCGCAGCGGCGTGATTAATCACATTTATAAGATCTGTACTGCCAGTTCCGATAACTTCAACCGCCCCAAGCTTTGCATGCTCCCCAAAGGTGATTGTATCGACTTTGCAATTCGCATTGCCGACATTAACCGATGCTAATGCTAACTCGATATCCGCCGTTGGAGCAATTTCAATCGAGGTTATGCCCACGGCGCCACTTGCGTCAAGTGCTGTTAAGGACGCCGGTATTGCTACTAGCTTACCTCCATTGAGGACAGCATCGTCCGGAGGAGCGATTGTGTTGCCATTGCCATCAACAAGAACAATCTTCTTACCGGCCCAATTCCCGGTGAGTGTAAGTTTTGTTACTGTGTTCCAACTTGCTTGCGTGATGCGAAGCGTATCGTCTGCGCCAAAAAAACAATCAGCAGCATTCATCGTCACATCACCAATAAGATGTTTGGCGATCTTGCGTTTGCTCGTATCGTTTAAAGCGGTGAATTTGCTCACATCGTTGTCTGTCACGGCAGTAAAAGTACTCCCATTATCGGAACTTGTTTTTGCCTCAACAAGGTCGACCACATCAAGGTCCGTTATTTGTCCAGCGATTCCGTCAAGTAGGCATACGGTCATTGCGGAACCAGTTTTGGACACAAGTTCCACTAGATTAGGCGCTCTAGCGTTGGCAGGAGTTTTAACGCACACAAGCCTTCCGGGAGCTCCATAAAATTCGACACCTTTGGCAAGAATATCTTCAATTAGCAGGTCGGCACCATCTACGGCAATACTTGTGTTCGCGGTGGTGCCAGTGCTATAGATGCGTTTTAATGCACCATTAAAGACCAATCTTCCACGGAAATCCTTCGCAGCGGCATCTGCCATCACGAGAGTCTCGAGCTCTGGCGAAAGTTTAAATACGCTCGCATCATTGCCGGCACCCGGAATATCTGCGGGCAAAGTAACTTTCTTAAGGGCTGCAAGAGTGACGTTGTGCACGGCAGCGGCGTGGCTATTGTCAAACAATTTACTAACCCCGTAAGCAGCATTGTTGCCAATTTGAACATTACAGCCGGCGCTGCCGATAATTAGTTCGGTTAGAGAATTTAGTGCGGTTTCGCTCTGGAAAACAACCGTGCAGTTCGGCGGCACCAAAAGCACCCCGCCGGCAATTGCCGCGTCCTCGGAGAAGATAATCTTTTCCAAATGTGAAAATTTGGCCAAATCAAGGTATTGCAATTGGTCTTTGTTCAAAGTGATAGATTTAACATTAGTAAATACTTCGCCGATGGATTTACCGGTATCGGCGCCAATGGTGAACCCGTTATCTAAGGAAGCAGCAGAACCACTCAGCCTGGAAATATCAAGCGACGTAACCGCGGCATTCGCCGCTGCAATGGTAGCACCGCCAGTAATGCCCGCAGTAAAATTGCCCGTTAGGCAAACGGCTGTTACCGCAGGATCAATCGCGTCAATGACTGTTGCGGCATTAGCCCCAAGGTCCACACTGGCTACAGCTGGCGCCACAGCTTTAGTAATGCCCATTGCCAATAAAGCAGCGCTCCTGGCCGTTGGGTCAGTAATTGCTGCGCCGCTTGCGTCAAGTACTACAAATTTATCATACGCGGCCTCAGGAATGTTTGTGCCGTTCGCTATGGTCAGTGCCTTTGCAGCAGTATCGGTGAAGTGAATCCCTTTGAAATTTTGCCATGCGGCATGGAGATTCGCGGCAAGATCAAGCGTGACCTTTGGCGTGGAGGAATTGGCCAGAGGAGCGCCATCAATAACAACTTCGCAGTTGCTTTGAGCCGTCGGAGCTGTTGTAAAAAACGCAGAACTAAGTCTGCTCAATGCTGCATAATCAACTGTCGTGCTTGTTAGCCCGGTGAAACCACTGGTATCCGGAAGCACAGCAGAAGAATCGTTAACCTTAATAGCCGAAAGTGGCAATTTCGCGGCATCCCATGCTATCAAATTGGAAAATCCAGCACGTACGCTATCGGGCATGGCAGTAGTGACACTCTTAACCTGCGTCGTTCCAGCGAAAATCTGGCCTAAAGTCGTACTAGCAGCTGCATCGGTGGCGGTTAGGGCGTTGGAAACTGTAACAGCCAGCTGATCGCTCGAAGGAAATCCACTGATTGCTGTGTACTGTGCCGCAGTTCCGGTAACACTTGTTAACCCGGTGAAAGTAGTGAGATTAGTAACATTCGTGCCTGAAGCATTTTGGACATGTGCACCTAGATTTAGTGCTTCGATTTTGGAATTTTCTCCGGCAGGTAGCACGACTGTGGCCGTATCATTAAGCGCAGAGAAATCATACTTATCCGTACCAGTTAACGCTCCGGTAATCGTAAAAGTACAGCCCCCGGCTGCACCCCCGGCTGGAGACCGCAAGGAGCCAACTTTTTGCGCGCTACCAAAAACATTCACCAAGGCACTAAAGCCTTTAAAATCGGCAACAGGCGTAATTGTGGCGCCTGTTGCACTTTTAAGTGCAAGCGTACCAGCGCTGGTTTCCAAATCCAAGGAGGTAATGTGCACTACTTGAGCACCGGGGATTATCACCTCTGTCACGCCTGCTCCGCCGAGACGGAAACTCGTAAGGCTGGCAAAATTCCTAGCATCAAGAACGTGTGTTCCTGCATCAAGTAGCGACTTGCCGTCAACCTGAACAACGACCCCATTCAATAAATCAAATGCCGCAATTTTACTTGCGTCCGCCGTTGCGACGTTTACCGTAACAATTTTACCGCCGGCAGCAGCGCCCGTTTGTTGAAGCACGGCACCGGCATCGAGCCCGCCACCAGGAATATTGACCACAACGTTACAGCCTAATTGATTTAAATCCTTTTGGGTTAAGATGCCATCATTTCCGACGGTCCAAACTTTAACATTGGAAAAATCATTGATCTGCGGAACTTTCGGAAGAGTTATTGTCAAAGATCTGTTGGCAGTGCCCAACGCGGCAAGTTCTTTTTCGTCAAATATGAGCTTGCCTGCTGCCACTCCGGCCACGGCTTGATCAGCACCGCTCTGTAATTTAGCATAGACAAATGGCGCGGTCGCGCTCGTCGGTAATTTAAACTTGGGCAAATCTGCAGCATCGCAAGCAAATAGTCCCGACTCAACTTCACCTATTTTGGTAGCGCTTCCGACTATAGTGGTTTGCGCAGCTTTAAACGCATCAGTAAGATCAACCGCTTCAGCGGTAGCATCCTTAAGCGCAATACTGCTAACAGTCAGGCCGTCATTGCGCCCCACAAGGTCAAGACGCTTAATTCCATCGCCTTTACTTTTTACGATAAGGCTTACCAATTCGGATCCGGCGGAGATGCTATTTACATTGGCATGCCCACTGACATCCAGCGTTTTAACCGATGGACATCCGCCAGCGTCAATACGGGCGAGGTTTGTCATTTTGGCAATATCGACAGTCGTAGTGGCGTCCGCACCCGTAAAAAGCTGCGTCGTAGTTGTCGCAGGCGTAGCGTCGACTGCATGCTCACATTTTGTAAGCTTAGAACCAAGGCGCAGAGACGTTATATGTTCGAAATCGCCAATAACTTTGCCTTCGCCGGCATCACTAAAATCAACATCGCCATGGCCCCCATCCACGGATATAGTCACAGCGGTATTAAGGCCAAGCTCGCCAAACGTATGCCGCACTCCATCGGCGGTGAAGACCGTAATTTCTGAACTCTTTACGCCATTGAGACGAACGTTTCCGAAATTACTAGCAACATTGGCAAGTGCAACTCCTTCCAGGAGGTGAATTTCTTTAAATCCGGCATTGATCGCCCACAAAGTAACGGCGCTTCTTGGAAGCGCGGCCAAACGCAAGATGCAAACATTGCCAAACAGGTAAGCGTTAGGATTTGTGTCCGCGCCGACGGCAAGCTCCGCGCCGGCGGCGAGGCAAATACCTTCCCAGTTGGCATGAGCGGTACCGCCCACAGATATGGCGGGTCCGGCCTTCGCGCCACTCAAACCAAGATATGTACATGCGCTGAAAGCGAACACATCATCCACCACCACCTCCGCTGCAGCACCTGGATCAAACCTCGCAGGAACTTTCCTGCCATTAGCAATTTTTACGGTATGAATTTGATCGCCATCGATAGCGAAATCAACTAATACTGCTGCAAGCGGAATTGTTAGAGTCTTGGTGCTACCACCGCCGGCGACAGATATCCAGGAGCCGACACTCGTGCCATCAGAAGAGATATGCGCAATGGTACTGGGCACATGAAGTAACGTAACTTTTGCGGCATCAACTCCAAGCCCGCTGATTGCCGATTCTTCGGCAATGCTGACTTCATCCAATAAGGGAAAACCGGTGCCGAAATTGGCGACTCCACTAGCAATAATCGAATCGTTGCCACACGCGAGTGTGGCAACAGCCTTACCAAGTGAAATTGATTTAATGGTCCCCTTCGTGCCGGCGGTTGGCAATGCGACAGATGTGACATGATCGCCGGTGTATAGCGATGCAAGCACAGGCGAACCAATGTCTACCGCGGTGACGCCAGTTCCGCATTTGGAGAAGTCGGCGGTCTCCAACGCAGCGAAATCAACAGCGCTTAGTGTAAGCTTCTTTGTGTCGTCAATTCGATCGACCGCGCCAACGAGCACACGCGCAATGTTTGACGAAGGCTTGAAAGCTTTCAGAGCGCTCGAAACCGCCTGATCAGCGAAAGTAACGCTTCTGACTGCAGAGTTCGCGATGTCAAGCGTTTCGACTGCAGTTCCGGCCGCAAATACTACGGATTTGACGCCGGTATTACCGTCGGCGACGGTAACCGATTTAAACGTGCCCACAGGAAATGGGGGACCACCAAAGGTAAACGTGCCGTCCTTGAGCACATCAATGGCTTTACCGCCGTCGCTGACGACGACTATACTCTTAATGCCCTTCGAAAGTGCCACGCCGGTAAGAGCTGCGGCAACGGACGCATGCACTCGCAATTCCTCTACGCCTGGCGGGACCGCTAAAACGCCTCCGCCAGCGGTGGCTCCTTCGCTTAAAACAAGAGTCTTGCAACCACCCGGTAATTGCAACGCATTGGCATCAAAACTCCGACCAACCTCAAGTGTTTCTAGATTGGCGAAACTACGAAAATCGCCAGCTGGAACAGATGCTCCATTGGCAGTAATTGCCGGCGAGCCAGATTTGCTGCGCAAGGAAAGGCCTCTCAGTGCGGCCGCCTGCCCGGTGGTAAAATTTACGCCGGAAATAGCAGATTCGCTCAAGTCAAGCTGTTCCAGCGCAGATAAACTAGAAGCATCAAGTACTCTTCCGCCGCTAACCAGCTCTGTACTGTCAACTTTCACGCCAGTCGTATTCGGCGACAAAGTAAGCGCTTTAAGAGTAGAAGCGCCCGTTCCCGCAATAACCAGCGTTCCGACATCAGCGCCAGACAAGTCTACGCGCTGCACGCTGCCCGGGATTGACAAGGTTCGCGCCACAAACCTCGCACCATCGCTACTCGTTGTCACGACATCCTTTCCTGGACATGGCGCCACCGTTTCGAGCGAAGAAAATCTCGTAAGGTCAATTTCGCCAGTTGCCCCATTGGTCGAATCAACAAGCGACAAGCCAGTTTTTTCGCCGGACGAATCCGCTTCGAAACATTTAAGCCCCTGGAAAATTGGCAGCTCCTTAATCCCCGCCATTGCTGCTTGCGTAAAAAGTACTTCGCCGTCTGTCGGGGGTGTGGCAAATCTTTTAATCGCCAGACCCGAGGTCGCAAAAAGGTATGAGCCGCCCCCCGCCAATGCGTTCGCCACACCGCTTCCGTCTACTGCGCTCTCCTTGACGACAGGGGGATTGCTACTAGGAGGCGGACTACCGCCGCCACCCATTGCTGGCGCAATCCCCAGTTGGGCCGCAGTCGTAACCTTCGTTTCCGTTGTGCCATCAAGAATAAAAATACCAAGTCCGGCAACACTGGCATTATCAGTTGGCAGGTTGGCCACATCAAGGAACCCACCATCGACGAGCGCCTTCGGTATGACAACTGCAGCCGCATGATCGGTAAAACCTTTGAGTGGAACTTTTTGGGTGCCAGAAAATCCGGTCGCGGCAACATGAACTTTCTCAAATTTGTTACTTAATGCGGTCGCGCTATGCAAAACTGAATTCATACTTCCATAGCAAACGGATACGTGCGTCAGCCTTGGAAATGCTACCTTGCAATCACCGTCCAGGCTGGTGCCGCCATTCTTAGCCGCGGGAACGACCTCGCATCCAGATAAATCAAGCTCGGTAACTTTGCTACGGTCATTCGCGCCAACCTGAATTTCTGTCGCTTTCGCAGGCACGACAAGTTTGACCGGAAGTGTTGACCCGGCGGCAAAAGTAATAGTGCTTAAGTTCGAAAACCCTTTAACGGCCTCCAACTGGCTGGCCGCTATAGCATCTTGCTTCGAAAGCGTGATCCCCGCAATCCATTCAGGCGCAAACGTTGTTGTTGGGGCGTCGACCATGGCAAACGTTGGAAGTGCGCCGCCGGTCAGGTTAGAAACATCAACACTTACAAGCGCGCTTTTTGCAGCTTGAGACACAAGTATCACCGGGTGCCTAAGCGCTGTGGCCCCGAATGTAAGGCCAGATACCTTGTCGCCGACGTGTACTCGCGTATCGGCGGTGCACGCTCCGTCCAAGGTGAACGCTGTGACGCTGGCAGGCAAAAGATAGCGCGTGGCGGACGAAGCGGCTTCAATGTGCGTTAAACTCTGTTGGTCAGGAACAACAACTGAAACATCTCCGTCAATTTGCACAAACTTACTGGTTGGCAAGCTAATAAACACGCTTGCATTTTCGACTGGCACAATGGTAATATGCTTTGCGGTTTCACCAGTAGCGGTACCCCAAGTCCCAACGAGCTTTTCCGCAATGGCGAATGGCGCACTGGCAGTGTTGGCGGGTACGTCATATATTGTAACCCCTTTCGCCGCGATCGCCACCGGCTCGACAGCAGCGATTTGTTTGTGGCCAAGAATAATGTGCGCCGGAGGATTGTCGGAGGCGGGAGCCAATGTGCCTCCTGCGCCAAACACTATTCCCCTCACATCGACAGTTTTTCCGCCGAGCGAAGCACTAAGTTGAACTGCTTCAGCGACTTCGGTATCGCAAACAAACCCAAGGGCAGGATAATTTGCTTTATTGGAACCAAAGGTGAACGCTTGCTCAAGGACTTTTTTAACCCCGGCAGACGTGGCGGCAGCGCCGGTAAGCCTTATCTGAATCGTTACCCCGGGATGTGACACATTGCTAAGATTGCTAACAAGATTTACATTATAGTTCGGATTGTCAATTTCAACAGTTACGGTCCCGCGTGCTTCTACAGCTTTTAACGTATTCGCAAACTCATCAGCAGTCGGATTGTTTTTAGTAGCAATTGGAGCGGGCACGGGCTGAGGAACATTTTCGAGCGCCTTTTTGCCGCCAAAACAAGTCCATGTAACTATGGTCGCAACAAGCGAAACGCCTTCCGCGCCGGCCGCAGCATAGAGTGCCCACGGCGCGATAATGACATATGGGCCAACCACAAAGGCCAACAGCACTAAGGTGCCACCGCCGACAGTTGATAAAACAAGTAGTACCGTCGACACCGTGCGTAAAACTCTAACTCCCGTCGAAACGCCAACAGCCACATTCTTCTCGCCCGCAGCCATTACCGGCGGATTGCCAGCCGCGGCTAAATCTGTTAATACACCAGTCATAAATCAAACCCCCAATCAAGTTAACAAGGTATTTGGCCACTTCCTGGAAAGCATGTCAACTTTTTTTTAATAGTTAACTACTTTTTCCCTGGACGTTCCCGTAAGTCATATATTTCAGTGATAAAAATCGCTTGCGTAACGTACGGGAATTACTTTGAAAGTCAAGTGCGGGGGGTTAGCTCAGTTGGTTAGAGCATCAGCATGACACGCTGGGGGTCGCCGGTTCGAATCCAGTACCTCCCACCACGAAATTGACGTGAGTTCGCGGATGATTGCTTGTCCAGCGCGAGACGGCATTTCCTGGAAGGCGTAAAAACTCTTGCAAATATTCGCAAATTGTGCTCATTTTTCAACAAATGTCCAACCCTGCTCATTCCAACACAATTGGATTCCGCGCTGCATTACTAATATCCAATTCGGCGCTCTCGCAAAATGGTAAAAATGTGATTTTGGCCGTTGAAACAAAGCGGGTCGACCTCAATAAATGCACCATTAGCATGTTCGCCTTTTGGCTTGGGCGCATAATGCACTATGTGCTTCAAATCGCTTCGCTTGGAATTGCGACAATTCTTATGCGCTATATTTGCAAACGTATTGCTAAAATGCCGCCAAAAGATCTTACTTTTCCCAAAACAATTATTGCCCTTGATTACCTACTGCCGCGCGCGGATGTGAAAGGGAATTCCGGACGACCCAACGAGGAAATGGGACGCTTAAACAAAATTCTGGCTGCCAAAAGAGGCATTTCCCTGGCGGAAGTGGACGCTTCGAAATCGGACCAGCATCCCGAGGACCCATTGGCTGGTGGCATCCCGGAAAATATAAATGGAGAGAAAGATATTCACGCGCACCCACAACAACGGCAAACATCGGCGACACCCAACGCCCGCCCTACTAACACCGCATCGAAGGATTCCAGCTCCTTCGATGATGATGCCTCATTGAGCGATGATTCATCGGATGACGATGAAAATCCACCAAGGAAGGTTGATCCAGCGCCGAAGCCGCCACCGCCGAGAAAGTCAGTCGAGCCAGACCCGCAACCATTGAAACCTCCCCCGGTAAAGCCCGTTCCCCCAAAGAAGGTTGCTCCATCGGTTGAGCCAGAACCACCTCCACCGAAAAAAGTTGATCCTCCGAGGAAAGACCCTACTCCTTCAAAGAAAGATGATCCACCGGCAAAGCCGGTTGCGCCCAACCCGCGACCGCCGGAGCCACTTCCTCCGCCCAACAGCCCTGCTCCAAAAATTTCAGATCTCTCTCCAGATAAACTTGTAAATCGCTGGCGTAATGTTCATGACGGAATCAGCGAAGAAGATCTATCCGAATTGATAACTGCGATGGTTGCAAAAATGAATTTGGGCGAGCTGGTTAGCATTCTTGGGCGGACCACTGATAGTGAGCGCGCTGCTGGTTTGCTTCAAGCGATTATACCTCACTATATTAATGATGTTGGTCAGATTATGAGGGGGCTTGATCATGGACTCATAAAAGAAATAATTAAAACAAAACCAGAACTCGGCGAAAGAATTTTAAAAATTCTTCTTTTTACCGCGAATTTGTTTACTGCGACAATTTTTGCGACAAATTGTATCTCGCCGGAATCGGTGAAAAAATTCCTATTGGAGCAGGCAGCTTATCCGATTTGCGCGCTACAATTTCTAAATAGTATATCGCAATACATGCGCGGAGAAGTAATTTCTTTATTTACCGTGGATGATTTATGCGAATTTGCGAACATGGAAGCAGACGCTAACTCTGGCGAGTATAAGCATCGCAACGAATTTGTGCATAAAATTACTTTAATGCGTGGAGATTCTAATTTTACCACAAATGTAGTTTGTGCAACAATAAACGACGGACAACGTTTTTTCGATTTTTTGTTGAAAGAACATCAAGATTTAGCTATCAATGTCGCGAAAATTGCACTTTCAAAAGAGGAATTGCCAGCGAAAATGGATAATCCCCTTTCCGGCGAGGAAATGTGGCGCAAAGGCAGTGCCGAGGCCGGGCAAATGTTGGCACATTTGCTGCAAAAGGACCCTAAAGAAGTTACGCCTTTTCTTATTGCATTGGTCAGTGCGCCTGATGGCGAAAAATCCTTCGCTGGGGAAGTAGTCAGTGAGGCAATATGTGAACTCACTCCCGATGTGCAAAAAATTGCCAAATTTTTACAATTGGGACTCGAAAATGGGTTGTCCCCCGAAAGGGTTGGCCAGGCATTAATTGACCTGGCAACCATTCACGGCGGTATTGGCGCTGCGATTGCGCGCGACGCCTTAGCAGAGGTAATGAGCGCCATATCGTCCGATGCGCAACATTTTTTAATTGCCGCAATAATAGCAGAAAATAAAGGTGTTGCCGTTCGTATATTTGACACAGAGCGCATTAGTGATTATTTGAATAAGGCGCAAGACAGTAACGAACGAAACGGAATATTGTTAGCAATTTCCGACTATAATTCCACCGAATTAAATTCGGTTCTATTCGAATATGTGATAGATAATGGGTTGTTCGACGTTGTTTTTGAGAATCAGGAATTTTTGACCTTAAGTGATGGGGAAAAAACTCTTTTCGAACGCATTATCGAGTCTAAATCGCCGGATTTGCAAACAAAAGGTAATAAATTTCTCAAGGAGTGTTTCGATAAGGTTGGGTTATGGCGTTTAAATTGCGAACAGAGGATAAATCTATTACTCTGCTGGATCAAAAAATTTAATATAAGCATAAATAGTTATTTATTAACAGAGTTCGAAACATTAGCTTGTATCCCATCGCTTGATGCCTTTAATGATGTTCTGGGGAAAATAGAAAATTTATTTTCGAGCGAAGACTCTCTTAGCATCGTAACAGCCCTGCGGAATAAAAGGACCGCGATTATTCGGGGGTCACTTTAAAATCGTTATCAAATAATTTCTTTTGGGTTGATTTTAAATCAGGCTCTAATCGTCATGCGACCATGAGCTTAACATTGATTGCCTCTCGAATATTACAAGCTGCTTCAATCAACGCCATCCTCATATTGCACAATTCGGACATCTTTCCTGCCGAATCAGCGCACTTGGAAAATTCCATGCAGTAAACAGCCAATACATTAAAAGTTTTATGCGCAGTAGGAAAATTTTCTTGGACGCAAGCAAGTGTTATGCCAAGGTAGTTTGCGCATGTTTTAAGTACAAATATGCGACCATCTGAACTGGTGATAAATCTATATGCGCCTGATCCTATGTTATCTATTTCTTTTTCAAAAAACGCAAGAGCATCACGGTTCGCAATAAAATCAAATAGCGGGATGGCATTCATGAAAGTTCTTTCTAAAAAAGCAAACCTTTGAGTATCAGCATGTTTAATGATACGCCAGAGCAATCAAGGCTATTTACTCATTTTGCAATGAAGATTTGAGAAATTTCGCTCCGCGAAATTGCGCCCGCTATTGGACTTCCGGGGATGCATTTGTAGTAGATAAATTTTTCGGCCATCGGAGATGCATGACAATTCCGGCGTGATTGAGATTTTAAATGGTCGATCAAACGGGCGCATGCGCAACAGGCACTCGATCAATGCGCGTCCTAGGACATGGCCATTTTTCAAAAAAAACAGATGGAGCACCCGTCGCAAAATGGCCGCCGGCTGACCATGTAAAGCTTCCACGCGAAGGCAATTCTCCAGGTAGGCGGACAGAAAACAATGCTGACTCAGCTCCTCCAGGGCATCCGCGTCTTCCACCAGTAGGGCACGCGTGCGCAACAGACAAGACTCCAGGGCTCGTTGCGGTTCGAGGGTTCTCCAAATGGGAAGGAGCCGATGCCGCACGCGATTGCGCAGATGGAGATCCGAGGCGTTACTTTCATCTTCGCGCCAGGGGATGTGCCTCGCTAAAAGATAATTTCGCAGAGAGTTCTTGGAGCAGGAAAGCAATGGGCGTATGTAAACGCGCCCATCCAAACGATGCTCCACCGGCCGCAGTGCAACCAACCCATCAACGGACGATCCGCGCGCCAGGCGCATGAGAAAGGTTTCAATCACATCATCCCTGTTGTGCGCGGTCAGCAGATACGGTGAAGACAGCCGGGCCATTTCCCGGTGAAAAAATCGAAATCGATAGCGCCGCAGCAACTCTTCGCCGGAATGGGCGGTGACAGTGCCGTCGCTGCAGCCAACGATGAAGGAAATGCGCATATCGGCGGCAAAGCATTGAACGAAATCAGCATCACCATCGGAGGCATCACCGCGCGTACCGTGATTAAAATGCAAGACAACCAATCGATGGCGCAAAGATTTTTTCTCACACAGCAATGACAGAAGCGCCATGGAGTCGCTCCCGCCGGAGCATGCCACGCAAAGCTTTACCGGTGCAGTATCTTTCAAAAAGCTGAACAACCCATCGTCCAATTCAGCAGCACAATCCTCCATGTAACAACAAAGTTCGCCATATTCACAAATAAGCGATAATCTTCTTGCGATATTATTCCGGGAAAAATAGAATTAATCTCACAAGTATGACTGTCAATGCCAACCCAAATACTGGAACTAATCATTCTTTTTTTGAAAATAATCCAGTCGGCCGCGGAATGGCGGCCGTAGGAGAAGAGGCAAGAGCGGCCGCAGGCTGGGTGGCTGGTAAATTTAATGCGGCGGTCGAGAATGTAAGAACAACAGATTCCACTGCCATGAAAATTGTAAAGTCGATTGCATTCGCCATATCAGCCCTAGTGGGACTGGGCTTCCTTCTTGCCGTGGCGGCACCAATTGCATATTTTTGCTCGCCAGCATTGATTGGCGTATTCATTGGAGTTCTGGCAATTGGCACTGTACTAACAACCGCAATGGGAATAAAGGCAGTCGTCTTTGCCGCCGCCGCCTACAGAAGTAACCAGGCGGAAAATGCTACCCCGCCGGATCAGCAAGCAACGGATGGCGCATCGCCAACTTCCGACACAACACTTGTCCAATCGGCAAGTACGCAGCCAGTAACCACAGACGAATCGCAAACGAACATTGAAACCCACACGTCTGGCAAAATTATGACATTTTTTGCAGAACATTGGAAAGCCATCCTCACGGTTGCGCTAATTGTTTTGTCCGTTGCCATGTGCGTAGCATCGGGCGGCATCGGATTTAGTTTTATTTTTACCCTGGTGACACTTGCTGGCCTTTCCGGCATTGGCGTCGAAAAGTGCGTTGTGATGATCGGCGATAAGCTTGCCGACATGCGAGAGGTGTCAAAACAAACGGAAGCGGAACTTGAAACTTTTAAGCAAAGCGATGAATATACAAGTATTAATACGCATGAAAAGAAAGCTGCACTGAAAGCAAAGGGAAAGGAAATTAAAGCAGAGGTAAAAGAAAAAGTTGCAAAGGCTCGCGTTGAATCAAATCAAATCGAACATATAAAATTAAGACATGGTGTAAGCGAGGCTGACGCTAAAAAGATACTCGAACTGGAAAATGCCCGCACTGATGAACTTACGAAAGTAATTAAGGAAACCAATGATCGCCTTGGGATAAGCATGAATCGCGCATTGCTCGATGAGGAATTTAAAAAAGTGGGCAAAGGTGATTTTCATGAACGCCTTGGCAAGCTCATGGGTGATGGCAAACTCTCCCTCGAAGAAGCAAAAAAAACTCTTTTTGACGAAGATGCTCAACAAGTCAACGACTTTGCAAATAAAATTTGCAAGGAGAGAGACAAAAAAGAACTGCCGGGTATCATAAAAGAATACGGCTTAGATGATGTCGCGCCAGACGGCAGGAGAAATTTTATCGCCAAGCAGATTTTAATCGAACGGGATCGGCGGCAAAATTGGCTAACCGAGCAAAATATGGAATTGGCCAAAGCCCGAGGCGGAGATTTTGGCTGTTGGAGCATGGGGGTAATTTCGTTGGGACCAAATCGTGCGGCACAAATAGTTGCCGACGGCGGTTATGAAAATGATTCCGCATATCTTAATGCCTACAAAGACCAGCTAATTGAAAAATTTGGCGCTGGTGGAGATTCTCTTTCCGACGCAGAAATCACGGGTATACAAAAAAATCTCCGCAAGGCAGACGACGCACTCATAACTGCCGACAAAAAGGCGCATGCAAAAGCTAGCGCGCATAAAACGGGACTTAAGGCCAAGGTTGATACGATTAATGATGAATATGGCGTACATATTGATTCTTCAAAGGCACACAAAGCAATAGAAAATAAAAAAGGTGTGTACCATGACCGGTGGGAAAAGGCATTAGGCGAAAATAGCGGCGATGCCACGGTTGCTCAAGCATCCCTCGATGCCCAAGATGTCGAAATACTGAAAAGCCTTGCCGAGAAAGCCAGGTCTAAAACAGACGTTAGTAGACTTGCGAATATCAAGCATAACTACAGTCTTGACGGTGATAATGCGGACAATCTTGCAAAAGAAATTTCAAAAGAAATAGATCGGCACCAAATGTGGATAAAACAGCAAGTCAGAACAACTGGACTATCGTCCAGTGAGATTGAATCTGCAATTAAAGGCGAAGATACTAAATTTAGCCATGTGCAAGTATTCAAGGAGCGTGTTGAAAAACTTATGACAGCTACTCCACCCCTAACTCTAGCTGCCGCAAGCAAAAAGGCAAGTACTGAACTTCGCACGGAGTGGCAAACAAAAATTGATGAAGCGGTGCAACAGTGCAAAACTCCCGATTCGCCAAAGTCCTAACCGGCAAAACAAAAAATTTGCATGGTAAAATTTAAAGAAAATTTTAATTGGACATAATAAGTATTGCGGAAACGTTTCCCGGGCGAAACATTTCATGCGTAAACACCATTTAATTACGGATTATGCTGATTATCGATCGGAGTCTTTCGTTGACTCGAGCGGTACACAATTCATGGTCGCCCGATGGAGTTGATAAATTCTCGGGATTTAAAGGGCATCGAAGAAAGCGGCTGTCCCTTTATGGGAGTTTTCCTGTTGCGAAATGTTTCCAGGCGCACGGCAAAGACAGGCAAACCGTTTCTTGTGGTTGAAGTTGGTGACCGTTTCGGCAATTTTACGTTCAATGTTTTTGAAGAAAATGCCTCATTCAACATGCTTCAAAATTCGGGACTCGGAGCATTTTTGGAAATCAGTGGAACCACGGAAAGCTTCAACGATCGCTTTTCTCCGCGCATTACCGGCATTCGCCGCATGACGCCGGCGGACATCAAGGGGAAACAGCTGGAAAAACAGCTTTATGATGGCCCGAAAGAATCCAAAGAGACCCTATGCCGAGAATTAGACTCTCAAATTGCACGCATAAAAAATGATAAACTCCGACAAACGGTCCAACGAGCCCTGGCGGATGTGGGCGAAATTTTTTGGAAAAATACCGCCGCCGTTTCCATGCATCACGCCTACCAATATGGACTATTGGAACATACGGTTCATGTGACGCGCGCTGGAATCGCTCTTTTGTCGCACTATCCGCAAATCAACGCCGATTTGGCCATCGCCGGTATGATCCTTCATGATATTGGGAAATCCTTTGAGTATGAGGGCGACGGCGTGTATAAACGCACATGTTTAGGCAATTTGCAGGGACACGTCGTCATCGGATATCGTATCGTCCGGAAGGCAGCCATTTCCATCGAGCTCGATGATGAGCTCACATTACAACTGGAGCACATCGTTCTGTGCCACCAGGGCATGCTCGAATACGGAGCCGCTGTATTGCCATCGTCTCCCGAGGGAATTTTTGTCGCCCTCGTCGACAATCTGGATGCGCGCATGGGTATGGTGGAAAAAGCCATCGATAATACTTCGCCAAAGAATGAATTTAGTGAAAAAATCCTCGGCCTGGAAAGTGTTCGCGTGTATGTCAAAGGGCGTTCCTCTGGAACGATCTAAAAATTATCCCGCTTGGTAAAAGTAAAAACCCAAAAATTTCGATCACGATTACAACTTCCGCATCTGAGTTTTCGCCAAAGCGATAATCGCGGCAGCTATCGTTCTCATAAACCTTGGATTTTAAATTATGCAAGCGATGTATAATGCCTTTTAATTTCATTTGACACTTCATTAAACATATTTCCGAATAGATATAAGGTGGTGAGCTATGATTGTGGCATTGGAAGCTTGGAAAGCAGGACTGTGGAACCGGGCAAATATTACGCGCAATTTATTCAGCGGCATAGTAGTGGGTGTAATTTCCCTGCCGCTTTCCATGGCCTTCGCCATTGCCTCCGGCGTCACGCCGGAAGTCGGAATTTATACGGCCGTTGTGGCGTGTTTGTGTGTTTCCCTTCTGGGCGGAAGTCGTTATCAAATCGCCGGACCCACCGGTGCCTTTGTTCCGTTACTGCTGGGAATTCTCCGGGAATATGGCCTAAGCGGATTGCAATTAGCAACACTAATGGCGGGGGTTATTTTAATTGTAATGGGTCTTCTGAAATTTGGACGCCTATTGAAATACATTCCAACGCAGGTGCTTGTCGGGTTCACCTCCGGAATCGGGACCATGCTTTTTTTGGGGCAAATTAATCAATTTTTTGGTATTCGCGGTAATCATTTTTCCATCGATTTTCCGACAACACTCATCGGCTTCACCTGCCTGGTCATGATTATTATATCGCGCCTTATCCCATACATGCGACACATTCCGGCACCGCTGCTCGCATTGCTGGCCGGAGGAATTTTGCAGGCAATTTTTCACTTTCCATCGGTAGCCACCATCGGATCTGAATTCAATGGGATCACTTCCTCATTTCCAGGTCTTTCTCTGCCAACGGGAATAACTTGGAATCTCTTCCTGTCACTTTTGGGTCCCGCTTTCGCCATTGCGCTTTTGGGGGCCATTGAATCGCTTCTTTCCGCAGTGGTTGCCGATGGGATGACGGGGAGCAAACACCAGGCTAACCAGGAACTCATAGGACAAGGCATTGCAAATATTCTCAGTCCACTATTTGGTGGGATTGCAGCAACGGGGGCCATCGCGCGGACGGCTGCCAATGTGCGCGCCGGAGGAAATTCGCCACTTTCCGGGATCGTTTCCGTCGGCACATTGCTATTTATACTATTATTTTGCGCTCCATTGGCTCAATCCATACCATTGGCCGCATTGGCGGCAATTTTATTTGTAATTTCCTACCACATGTTTGGGTTTGCCTATTTCATTCATCTACTGCGCCATGCGCCAGTGAGCGATGTAATTATTTTGCTCATAACATATGCGTTAACCGTTGTCTGTGGTCTGATGATTGCGGTTAACGTTGGAATTGTCCTTTCGGCACTATCGCTCATGCAGCGCATGTCGACGGCCATTCACATCGATTGTAATAAATCCCACGAATCCGAAGAGGACATGCGACAACTCGCCAATTTGCCTCCGGCGACGGTCGTTTACACCGTTTCCGGACCATTATTCTTTGCTGCCATGGAAAAGTTGGAGTTTACCGTCTCACAGATAAATTCGGATGTAATGACAATTATTCTGCGCCTCGGCGAGGTTCCGTTCGTCGACACAACGGCCCTTGCCCATTTGCGGCGACTCATCGAAACATTTGAGGCCGCTGGCCGAAAATTCATTTTTTGTGAAGCATCCAGGGACGTTGCCCATAAGCTACATCGCGTAGGGATCGAAGATTCCTTGCGGGATGAGAATCCACAAAAAACGCTTAAGGAAGCAATTCGCTGCCAGGACTAAAATTTTTTATTTTCCATGTGTTAAAGCGTTGTAGATAATTGCATTTCGGACTGCGATAATTTTGTGCTATTCTTCAAGGGTGTTTTTATAGGCATAAAGAACTCGTTTAAAGTAAATGTTGGCAAGATCTAGGCTTCCTGCTTCTAGAACTGCTCCAGGGATATCTTTTGCAACAGCAGCAACCGGTTCGCCACCATGTGCGATCATAGCAAGTATAATGGCAAGCAATCGCTCGGAAATGACAAGCCGGCCAATATTGGTTTCCGTCGCATCCGACTTTGGCAACCATAATGCTCTTTCAAGATTTGAAAGTGTGTTATTAGTAACTTGAATTGTGCCACTGCTATTTGTGTCCAAAAGTGTTGCCGCTAAAATACCACGCTCAACTGTTTGGCTTGAGCTGGCCGAGTTATGCATGGTTTCTGCGGCTTCTATTCGTCCTATCCATTGCTGCGTTGATTCGGGCGTGTTATCCACCGGAATCTTGGTCGGTCGCACCGAGATCGGTAGCGAATCTGCATCAACCGGTGGATCTTGGACATCGATTGAACTTGCCGTATCCTGGCTGTCGGGACTGTCAGTTTTGACAATTAGATCTGGCCCATTCATTAAGTCGGGTGGTTGGTCAATTGGCACACTTTCAGCATGCTGCGTAACAGCCGTATCCTGGTCGTCGGATAAATCATGTGCTTTGGATTGACCGGAACTGTCAACTCGGCCACTACGGCTCATTGCTATTGCTGAATCCGATGCATTACCGTCAGCAATGTTTCCCGCGACTTCTGTCGATAAAGAGGTTTCACCTATGTCGTCGGATGGAATATCTGTCTCAGTCTGCACAGAATCTCCATCTACAGAATCAGACGGTATGTTTTCTTGGGGTTCCGAAATGGGTTGATCCGTAGGTTGTTGGTTCGTATTCGAGTCGGCTAAAGGAATTGCAGCCTCGTTTTTCAAATCGCGCTCCATAATGAGCCTTACGACGGAGCCGACTAAAGCGCCAATAGCGAACGCGCCAAATGCGGTTGCCACCACAGCGGCATAATCCACAAGTAATAGCACAGTAATCGGTCCAGCGCCAGTAAGCATAGAAAGCATACACACTATTTCAATAACTGCGATAGGCTTTAGGATTAAAAATCCAGAAATAGCAGCGCAAAGCGCGGTTCCGGTTATTATGGTTGTTGCTGTTTCTACTATTAAGGCGGTATTGTTGATAGCGGTGGCTGCATTAGCATTCGGCGTGCTACGATTTATATCGCCCATGGAAGAGAGTTTACTCTAATCGTGGCAGCATGTCAAACTGATTACCTGATTTTGCCTTTTCGCAAGTTAAGGCCCAGAAATTCTCCTTTACGCACAACCATATGTCTCAAAATAAATTTTCGTAAGTGGTTCATTTTTAACGGCGTAAAAAAATGCCGCTGTTTCTGCGGCAGTGCGAGCTAATGAAGTTTGATTTTTTTCAATTTTTCGCGTAAAGTTTTCCCGGCCTTAAATTTTATAACCGCCTGTTTTGGAATTTGAATTGGAACGGATGGCTTATTCGGATTACGCCCGATGCGTGCCTTGCGAATTTGAATCTCGAAGACGCCGAAATTGCGCAATTCGACCGTCTTGCCACTTTCAAGGGCGCCGACAATGCAGTCCAACACGCCTTGGACGAGTGCCGTTATTTCGGCATGACTCACATCGTTCCCCGCGCTAACCGCTTGGACAATGTCTTTCTTTGTTAATTTGCTTGCGATCATTGTGGTAACTGCCTAATTTACCCGCCTGCTGCGACGAGACAAATATAAGTGTGCTGTCTTGTAAATAGAAAGACAAGTAAAAAATGGAAACTTCCGATAATAATACAGATGAAGCTCCTTCGGACTCAAAACTATTAAATCAATCATCTCCCCGCATGGATGCATCGACGGGTGTCACGGGAAAAGGAGAGAAGGATGCATTTGGCCGCCCAACATTCGAAGGGCTTCGGGAGCAGTTTCAAAATCTTCTTTTTGGCGGCACCGGGCTTGAAGTCGATGTACTTGAATTTCCTCCATCCGGCGGAAGCGAGGGAAATGATTGTGGCGATGATAAGAAAAAGACACGGTCTGGTGGCGCGGCTGGGGAAAAAGAGGAACAATTTCGTAGCATGCGAGAGAAAATTCGGGCATTCAATCAAAAGCCAAAACAAATCCGAGATTATCTGCAACGATTCGTTATCAAACAGGATGAGGCGAAAAAGGTCCTATCCGTGGCCATTTGCGACCACTATAACCACGTTCGCCGCTGCCTTGACAATCCGGAGGAGCGCAACGGAAACTATTCCAAACCAAATATTTTGCTGCTTGGGCCGACTGGCGTGGGAAAAACATACCTTATCCGCAACATAGCCAAGCTTTTGGGTGTTCCGTTTATAAAGGCCGACGCAACGAAATTTTCTGAAACCGGCTACGTCGGGAACGATGTGGAAGATCTGGTGCGCGACCTATGGCGTGCGGCGGATTGCAACGCTGATTTAGCACAATATGGTATCATTTTTATTGATGAAATCGATAAAATCGCCTCCTCCCCGGAGGTTGGCAAGGATGTTTCCGGGCGCGGCGTACAAGCTAATTTGCTTAAACTTATGGAAGACGCCGATGTCAATCCGGTGGCTCCACACGATATCGCCGCACAGATGAATCTTATGATGAGCTTCGGCGGAAAACGGCGGAAGAAGGAAACAATCAACACCAGATACATCCTTTTTATCGTCAGCGGCGCCTTTGACAAACTCAATGAGATCATTCACCGGCGAATCGATGCAACCACCATTGGGTTTGGCCGTCCTGGAAAAAATGAATGCGAAGAATATCTTAACCAAGTTGCCACCGAGGATCTTGTCAAATTTGGGCTTGAATCGGAATTCGTTGGCCGGTTGCCCGTGCGCGTAGCATGCGAACTCCTAAAAATGGAAGATTTGGCAGAAATCTTGCGCGCTTCGGAGGGATCTATTCTGCGCCAATACGAACAGGATTTTGAAGGCTATGGGATAAAAATGCATATGAATGATGCGGCCATTGATGAGGTGGCTACACTCGCGGCAAAGGAAAAAACTGGCGCCCGTGGGCTTATGACCGTTTTAGAGGCATTATTCCGGGATTTTAAGTTTCACCTGCCTTCCACGAATGTGCGCGAGCTCATGGTTACCGCCGAAACTATTGCAAATCCTCACAAAGTATTGGAGGAAATTCTCCGTTTAGAAATTTTGGGCGAAGCCTTTGCCAATTCGTAGATCCAACGACGCAATGGAAGCATTCCCAGAGGAAATTTTACCCGAACGACTTTTCGCCTCCCTCGGAAGCTTGGAGTTCCTGCGACCTTTTTTTCCGGTAGATGTCTTTCCGTGGGAATGGCTTGGAAATATTTCAAAGGCCCTGAACTTTTTAAAGATTTCTAAAGATATAATCAAAATTCCTGCACGGGCGCATATTGCTGGACGCGTTTTTATTCATCCGACGGCAACCGTTGCGCCATTTGCCACCATTCTCGGACCTGCACACATCGGTGCCCACACGGAAATTCGACCGGGCGCTTTAATTCGCGGAAATTGCATTATAGGAGAGCGCTGCGTCATTGGTGGTGGCTGCGAGATCAAAAATGTGCTCATCCTCGATGGAACGAGAATTGCACATTTTAATTATGCTGGAGATTCTATTTTAGGAAATGGAAGTCACTTGGGCGCCGGGGCGATTATCTCTAATTTGCGCTTTGATGAGAAGGAAGTTACTTTCCATTATGGAACTGACCTGCATCCCACATTTTTACGAAAAATTGGTGCTTTCTTGGGCGATGCGGCACAAGTTGGGTGCAATGGAGTTTTGCAACCCGGGACAATTCTCGGGCGCAAAAGCATCGTTTATCCCGGCGTGGTTTTTGGCGGATATTTGTCCCCGTCGGCAAAAGCCAAATGTACCGCAAAACCCCTTGACATTCAGGGTGACTCTCGGTGAATGGAAGAACCACCGCGGGTATAGTTTAGTGGCAAAACATCAGCCTTCCAAGCTGATTATGTCGGTTCGATTCCGTCTACCCGCACCACGCAATTGGCGCGGGTTGCGGGGCGATTAGGCCAAAGAGGCGAAAAGTCGCTAACGGGTCCCTGACGGGATTTTTCATTCCTAAAATCGATTTTGGCCGCGAACGGAAAATTTTAGAAAAAAACCCATAAAACCTGGGAAACCTATTCGGTTTGGTGGAGGGTTGGAGGAAAGGTCCAAAAGGGGCCCGGATGGCCCCGGCCTTTCGCAAAGGCAATTTCTGAAAAAAATTACCAAGGGAAAGAAAAATTTCTTTGCATTTGCTAAAATTTTGCCAGACGTTGATAATCAGCAATGGTCCTTCACCGAGGACTGCTCCGTTGTTACCAACGGCTTATGCGGAGGCCTGGTCACACTTCTGAAGGAGCCCAGGGACGGCGCTTTGTTAACCATCGTTGGCGCAACGCCCTACATCCGTACCGAGACGTACGTGCCGTCGGTTCCGGATGTGCCAACCATGAACGTTGAGGGCAACAAGACAATTTATCGGCTCCAGCAGCTGCATCGGGACATTTTGGGCTGCCTGAAAAATCGCCGGGAGGAGACGGAGAATGAAAATACCGAACTTCCCGTCACCGAGAAACGTGTTGGTCATTTGGCCACCTGGGGGACGGAGACCGGCCGCCTAACCTACGCCGGGGATCCGGACGAAGGCGGTGACGATCCAACCGCCGATTTTTTGCGCAGAAGTCAAAACCTTGCAGACCTGAACGATGCGGCAACTGCCCGGCAAAATTTGGGCGTAGTTCAGGGCCATATTATAAACGGACTGCCATCCAGATCAAGGCTAACCTTCTCCGGCACCGGTGTTAGCGTGGCCGACGTTTCCTCCGGCGATGCAACGGTTGTTACTTTCATCCAAACCGTGCATTCATTTGCGGATCTCGCCGGCGTGGCCAAAATTAATCAGGGTGGCACCGGTGCCGCCAACGCGGCGGATGCGAAGAAAAACCTTCAGCTGCATATGGTTGCGACCACTGGCCAATTCTGGGAGCTGGCCTCCATCCCGCCGCTGATTTCCCATGTGCTTTCCGAGGGCGTAGGAGTTCCGCTCGTCGAAGGCACAATAAACCGTGTCGTTTCCGTTCGCTCCCTGGTCGGAGACCAATCAATTACGGTGGAGGCGCTTACGGGAAAGGGCACCGTGCAAATTTCCGTCGGTGCAATTCCCGTTGGAAAAATCACCGGAGTCCTTCCGGCGGAAAATGGCGGCACGCGCATGCCCCAGCGGGGCGTGTTGCGGTTCGAGGGCGATTTGCTGGCCATCAGCGACCGAAACAACGAAACCGTTGTGCAATTGGGAGAATTCCCACGCGGGTCCATCTATGGCTATTCCGTTCGCGTGGAGGATTTTATCGGAGGCAAGCTCACCATCGATGCGGCGGAACTGCCATTTCCCGTAACTGGAAATTTGCTGATTCAAACCCGTGATAGCCATGGATTTTACACCAATTGCGGCATTCGCATTTTCCTCGACGATTCCATCGAAATAACAGGCTTCGCCTTCGACGGTGACGTGCTAATTTGTTCCGGCGGAGAGGGCAATTTTGCCACCGTTTCCTTTTCTGCCAATGATTTTATCGGTACAACCTGTCACATCCCAGAGAGTTCCATCGGCTTCGATCCGGCCCGGGCCATCGTCCAATGCGTCTTCGCCCAGGGCTCCTACTTCGAACACGTGCAGGTGCAAATTTCCACCGCCGCCGGCATGGTGGTCATTGGCGCCGCCATTGGCTTCAACGGCATCCTCCTTGTGCGCGGAAGTGGTTTGAATCCGGATAATTACAGCGAATACCATTTCTTGGCCTCCGCGTTTCCATTTTCCCCGGTGCGTCCATCGGGTGGCACCCAACGGGATGATGGCCAATGGGTTGAATGCAGCCTGCGCATCCCAGACCGCGGAGATGTGTACCTGCGCGGCGAACCGTTCGATGGCACTTTTACTGCAATTCAGGGAATCCGCGCCCTCATTCCGCGCCGGCTGGAAATCCTTGATTCCCAGGGAAATGCGCTGCCAAGGGAATCGAAATTGCAATTCACCGGCTCCGTTTCCGTTACCGATGATGCCGCGGAGGGCAAAATCATCGTTGCCGTTTCCGGCGGTGCGCCACTGCCCGTGGAAAACGCCGGCGATTTGCTCGTGGGCGCGGGTCCAGGGGTCTTGGAAGCGTTACCAGTTGGTACGGAGAAGCAGGCGCTTCTGGTTGACAAGGGCATGCCCGCCTGGAAAAGCCTCGGAGGCGCGGCCGCATCCCGGAAGGCTTACTACCACTGAGTTCGGTGAGCTACAGGGGCACATTCGGCACGGAATCTTCCACCACCGGCGGCGATTTGCCATCGAATCCGAACGATGGGGACCTGTACGATTGTGCTGCGGCGGAGGATTATGCGTCTGCAGTGGCCGGCATCACCTTCAGCCCGGCACAGCAGGCCATTTTCGTCTCCGACACCGGCTGGACCGCCAGGCCCATGGCCGGTTCGGACCCGGCCAAGGCTGATTTGACCGGTGGCAATCTGCTGCCGCCCGATGTGGCATCATGGCAGAACATCCTGGCGATCAACGGCAAAGCCGCCCTGGATGCGTCCAATCTGAGTTCCTCCGATGTGAGCGCCTGGCAGGCAAAACTTGGCACCGGACCAGGCCCCACACCCGGTGGCGGAACCTACGAAAGTATCTATTGGAACACTGTTTACGCGCCAATCGCCTACGACCGATTCGTCTCCGCGGCCAAGTGACCCCAGGGAAATCATCCCAAACCATTTCCATTGGCGACACGGAGGATAATATTACCCAAATCGTTGCCAGAATTAGCTCGAACACGGATCGGAACGTAACATATTTTTGTTGCGCAAAAGTTCCTGCTGGTAAGTATTTTATGATTACATATGATGGGGCGGCGTACCAAATGGATTACAATTTCATGGTAGGAATGTGACATGGGAACAGTGTATTTCGATGGGAATAGGCGGGCACATAACTCGCCGGCAACGAACACCATAGCCTCGGTTGATGGGGAAATTTGGAAGATTTATTGCGCCACATCCATGGGCACCGATTGGGATATCATCGATGGAAGATTTGTCTCACTGAAAACATCGGAAGAAATACAAACCGCTGAACTAAAGGAAAATAAGCTGATGGAGCGGAATTTTGCACTCGCCAACGGCGACTGGCGCATGGGCCGAAATGTGGACGAATTGGGCCTGGGCTTGCGGCCGACGGATGATAGAAATAGTCTTATCGCCTATCGGCAGCATTTGCGTCATTTGCCGGAACGGGAAAATTGGTGGCTTTTTGATATCGCGTCCTATGAGGAATTTATCGGCATAAAGGAAGCAGAATAATGGCCACGAAAAATCAAAATTATATCGAACTTCCCGTGCAGGATGAAATCGGCACGCCGGAAGCCGGCTTCGTCGCCCTTGGATTCGCCGATGGCCAGTTCATCGGGAAGAATGCCGCCGGCGATCCAATATACTTCACGCCAAAGACCTACGCCAAAACCATTTCCGTTCCCTTCGCCTCGGAAGACTGGATCGGCAGCGGCAACAACTGGATTCTTCCCCTCGGCGAATCCATGGACGATGAAACCGTTGTGGTTCGCGATTCCGCCGGCGCCGTGGTCCAAGTTGGCATCGGGACAAATTCCAATGGATTAGTAACCCTGTATTCGCTAAAGCCTTTCGCAGGAACCGCTTTCATCACCGGCAACGTCACCGCTCAGTGATCCTCGTAGTGACCGTAGCAGGATAGGAATATTATGCAATCTTCTTTGATTTCATAGATCAATCGATGTTTCCCTACAATGCGGCGCGACCAAACAACCCGCGGGCGATAACCATGAAGCTGGTGAGGTTGGCCAATGCCGAGGCGCGGTGATTTTAAAATTTCAGCCGTTAATCGATCTAGCCTGTTTAGTGCATAGGGGATCCTCAATAAAAGCTTTTCAAGTCCATCGTCATAAAGACTTTCTGTTTTTAATTTCATTGGCTACCTCATGCATATGTTTTATAAAATCTTCAGACGTCTCGTACTCAGTGCAATTTTTGGGGTCATCTGCACTTCTAAGACGTCTTTCTAATTCAGCTTTTGAAAAGCATGGGCAATCATTATCATCGTCATCCTCGTAATGATCTTCTACGATGCCAGCCAAAAATCGCGATAGGGACACGCCCCTTCTGAGAGCCTCTTCCTTCACCCGGCTGGCAATTGGAATTGGCAACGAAATGGCAATGCGAGAACTTTTCATGTGACCCATTATTGAGTTAAAAATGATTCATTTAGCAAGTATAATTTTCCGGAAAACAATTTTACAAACGTTAGTTGATGGTTATGAAAAGAATAGCCGAATGAGCAATTTTAAGGTCAAAACCCCGGTGGACATGGTCGATGCAACCGGAGAGCCGGCAATTTTGCCCGAATCCGGCGAGTTGAGCCTGTTTTTCCACAACGGCGTCCTGTCCGTCATGAATTCTTCGGGAAATATAAATCCTGTTTCACAGATTTTGCACGCGGAAATTCCACTTGAGTCGGAAGACTTTAGCGGCGGCGTGGTTGACATCCAAATTTCGGATGCGCCTTTCGTCGGAACCGCTTTCATCACCGGCAACGTCACCATTCAATGATCCTCGTAATGGCCATAGCAAGACAGAAACACGATACAGCCCTCCTTGATTTCGTAAACCAATCGATGCTTGCCAACAATTCTTCTGGACCAGAGATAACCGTGCCGCTGATGTGGAGAACCAATTCCTTTTTTCGGTGATATCGCAATGGCTAGTAATAACGCATCAAGTTTTTCTAAAATACAAGAATTATTTGCTAATAATTTTGCGAGATCATCTTTATAGCGTTTTCTTTTTAAGAATTTCATTTGCATCCTCATGCATACTCTCTATCAAATCTTTGATTTGAGTCGAAAACCTCA